>JBQGDI010000039.1:0-4968 GCA_052038965.1 Candidatus Limnocylindrales bacterium
GGAGCTCCGTCGCGGCCTCGATGCGGTCATCGACATCGCCCTGGACCGGTGGCGCAGGCTCGCCGAGCCCGGGACACGGGAAGGAGCCCGCGCCGGTGGCGCCTGACGGATCGTTCGAGTTGGGCGAGAACCGCTACGGCAAGTCGCGCATTCGGCTCGTGACCGTGCGCCGTGGGCCGGAGCGCCACCACCTCCGCGACCTGACGGTTGACGTCGCGCTGGAAGGTGACTTCGAGGCGGCTCACGCCGCCGGCGACAACGCCAACGTCATCGCAACCGACACCATGCAGAACACCGTCTACGCGTCCGCCCGGGATCGCCTGACCGGCTCGATCGAGGCCTTCGGGCTGGAGCTGGGCCGCCATTTCGCCGCCGAGCGGGTGGTGTCTCGTGCGACCGTCACGCTCCGCGAGCATGGCTGGCGCCGGGTCGACCTCGAGGCCGGCGAGGCGCCGGATGCGTTCGTCCGATCCGGCGACCACGTCCGCATCGCGACCGTCGTCGTCGACGCGGCGCCCGGCGGTCGCGGGGCCGGCGGGTCGAGCGTCGTCGCAGGCGTCGAGGACCTCACCGTCATGAAGACCACGAAATCGGGCTTCTCGGGCTTCGCGCGGGATCGCTACACGACCCTTCCGGACGTGGACGATCGCCTCATGGCGACGAAGATCACGGCCACCTGGGGCTACCGGGCGGGGCTGGCCGACGGCGGCGGGCTCGACTTCGATGCGGCCTGGACGCGGGCGCGCGATTCGCTGCTCCGCTCGCTGGCCGAGCACTTCAGTCCATCGGTCCAGGCTTCGATCTGGATCATGGCCACGGCGATGATGGACGCCGAGGCCTCGATCGACTGGGTCCGGATGGTCCTGCCGAACCTCCACCACTGGACCGTCGACCTGCGGCCGTTCGGGCTGGACAACCCGGGCGAGGTGTTCGTCGCGACGACCGAGCCCCACGGCCTCATCGACGCAACCGTCCATCGCCGATCCTGAGCTGGACATGGACCGCGACAGGCAATCCCACGGGGTCGCGATCGAGGGCGGGCACGTCGACGGGTTCGACGAGGTCCTGACCCCGGACGCGCTCGAGTTCGTCGCCCAGCTGCAGCGCTCGTTCGGGCCGATCCGGGACGCGCTGCTCGAGCGACGGGTCGAGCGCCAGGCGGAGATCGACGCCGGCGCGCAGCTCGGGCTCCTGCCCGGAAGCGCCGCGATCCGTGCCGACGCCGGCTGGCGCGTCGCCGAGCCGCCGTCCGATCTCGCCGATCGGCGGGTCGAGATCACCGGTCCGGCCGAGCCGAAGATGATGATCAACGCCCTGAATTCCGGCGCCCGCGTGTTCATGGCCGACTTCGAGGACGCGCTGTCGCCCACGTGGGCCAATGTCGTCGGCGGCCAGGTCGCCTGCCGCGCCGCCGTCCTCGGCACCCTTGCCTTCAGGTCTCCCGAGGGCAAGGCCTATCGGCTCGGGCCGAACCCCGCCACGCTGTTCGTGCGGCCGCGCGGCTGGCACCTGCCGGAGCAGCACGTCCGGGTCGACGGCGAGCGGGTGAGCGCATCGCTGTTCGATTTCGGCCTGTACGCGTTCCACAATGCCGCCGAGCGGGTCCGGCGCGGCACGGGCCTGTACCTGTATCTGCCCAAGCTCCAGTCGCATCGCGAGGCGCGGCTGTGGAACGACGTGTTCGTCCAGGCCGAGGCGAACCTTGGGCTGCCGAGGGGCGCGATCCGGGCGACGGTGCTCATCGAGACGATCCACGCGGCATTCGAGATGGAGGAGATCCTCTACGAGCTGCGCGAGCATTCGGCCGGGCTGAACGCCGGCCGCTGGGACTACCTGTTGTCGTGCATCAAGACATTCCGCGGGCCAGGCGCCCAGGTCCTGCCCGACCGCGCCCAGGTGACGATGACCGTGCCGTTCATGCGGGCCTACACCGAGCGCCTCGTGATGACCTGCCACCGCCGCGGCGCCCAGGCCATCGGCGGCATGGCCGCGTTCATCCCGTCGCGCCGGGACCCGGCCGTGAACGACACAGCGATGCGCCGGGTTCGCGAGGACAAGGTCCGCGAATCGACCGACGGCTTCGACGGGACGTGGGTCGCCCACCCGGATCTCGTGCCGCTCGCAACCGAGGTATTCGATGCCGTCCTTGGGCCCGCGGCCGACCAGCGCTCGGCGCGCGTCGACGACGCTCCGCTCGGTGCCGAGGTCCCGGGCGACCCGGCGGCGCTCGTCGACTTCGGCGTCCCGAGCGGGTCGGTCACCGAGGCCGGCGTCCGGCTGAACGTCTCGGTCGCGCTGCAGTACCTCGAATCGTGGCTCCGCGGCAACGGCGCGGCCGCGATCAACAACCTCATGGAGGACGCCGCCACGGCCGAGATCAGCCGCTCGCAGCTGTGGCAGTGGCGGGTGACTGGAACACCACTCGACGATGGGCGGCCGTTCACGGCGGAGCGCTACCGCGAGATTCGGACGGAGGAGCTGGCGGTGCTTCGCGACGCCACGGCCGAGGGCGCCCGCCTCGACGCCGCCCGCCGTGACGACGCTCGCCTCGACGCCGGTCGCCTCGACGCCGCCGCGGAGCTCCTCGATCGGCTCGTCCTCGACGACGGGTTCGTCGAGTTCCTGACCCTGCCCGCGTACGAGCGGCTGGGCTGACGGTCGAAACGCTCGCCGGAGCGCAACGCGAGTCCGCGCGCGTCGGACGGACGCCCAAGCCGCACGGACCAGCCCAGCCCGGGATGGGTCCTGCCAGATTCTCGCCAGCCGAGGCGTAGGCTCGGCCCGCGCCTGGAGTTCCTGACGACCGGTCCTCGGGTGATCGTCAGGCAGCCTGGCCGGTGCCGCCAATGCTGGCGGCTGTCACTTCACCGGTGCTTACTCGCCTCCGGCACGCGTGCGAGCGACGAAGCGGCCGTGGCCCCGTTCGCCCACGAACCGGCCGTCCCGCACGACCGCTCGACCCCGGACGAACACTGATCGGACCGCGCCGTCGAGCTCGAAGCCCTCGTACGGCGTGTAGTCACTGGTGTGGTGCAGGTCGGCCGCGCGCAAGGTGCGCCGCGCCGCCGGGTCGAACAGCACGATGTCGGCGTCGCGGCCGACCTCGAGGGCGCCCTTCCTCTCGAGGCCGAAGAGCCGCGCCGGCGTCGTCGCGATCACGTCGATCAGGCGCTCCGGGGTGAGGCGGCCCCGAGCGACGCCCTCGGACCAGGCGATCGCGAGCAGCGTCTCGATGCCCGGCGCACCGTTCGAGATCCGATCGAACGACACGCCGCGGGACGCCTCGGACTTCTCGACCGCGAGGCGGTCTGGTACGTGGTCCGTGGCGACGAGAGCGAGCGAGCCGTCGGCGAGGCCAACCCACAGCGCGTCCTGGTCGGCGGTGGGGCGGAGGGGCGGCGAGATGAGGTAGCGGGCGACGTCGAGCGGGTCCGCGGAGGGTCGCACGTCGTAGCGAGCGTCGGTCAGGGCGAGGTAGTGCGGGCAGGTCTCGGCCTGGGCTCGGACGCCAGCTTCCCTCGCGGTGCGGACATGGGCGAGCGCCGCGGCCGACGAGAGATGGACCACGTGGACGGGTGCGTCCGCCGCTCGGGCGAAGGCCATCGCCCGGTGGGTGGCGACCGCCTCCGCCTCGGTCGAGCGAGTCTGCGCATGGGCGGCCGGCCCGCTTTCGCCGCGCGCCAGCGCGTCCTCGACCGCGGTGTCGATGAGGACCGGGTCTTCGCAGTGCAGCTGGAGCATCCCGCCCCGGGCGCCCAGCGTCCGCATCGCCTCGAAGATCCGGCGATCGTCGAGGCGGAAGTCGAAGACCATGAACGCCTTCGCGGTCGAGACCCCCTCGTCGACCATCGCCGGCAGCTCGGCGACGGGGTCGTCCATTCGGCCGGAGATCGCGAGCGACACGGCGTAGTCGATGGCCGAATCTCGCTCCGTGGCCGCCCGCCACTCCCGCAGGCCGGCCAGGAGCGATCGCTCCGCGGCCGGCGACGAGCCGGTACCGGGGTTGTTGAAGGCCAGGAGCGTCGTCGTCCCACCGAACGCAGCCGCGACCGAATCCTGGAAGAAGCGATCCGGTTCGGCGTCGGTCGCGACACGAGTGTGGGTGTGGACGTCGACCGCGCCCGGCAGGACCAGCAAGCCCGACGCATCGACGATCTCGGAGGCGGCGGCGGCGAGACCCGAAAGGTCGGGTTCGATCGCCTCGATGATGCCGCCGCGGCTGGCAATGTCGGCGGCCCGTGACCCGGTCGCGGTGACAACGGTCCCGCCGCGGACGAGAAGCTCGGTCACTCGACCTCGCGAATCTGGATTCGCTGCGCGCCCTCCCACAAGGCCCGCCGGCCGACCTCGCGCAGGCGATCGGCCCAGCCGTCGTCGGGCTCGAGCGTCGCGAAGTGGTTCGCGGCCAGCTGGCCGACCTTCGACGACGTCGTGCAGGCGCCGTAGGGGAAGAAGATCTCGCACTCGCTGATCCCACCCGGGTACATCGCCAGCACCCCCGGCGCGGGATGCGAGGTGTGGTTCTCGTAGTCGACGCCCGGGCGGAAGTCGCCGTACGGGATCCAGGTCGACTCGCCCGACCAGCGGCAGTGGATCAGCCGCGAGTCGATCGGCAGCATCCGCCGGATCGCCTCGATCGTGTGGGGCGCGGCGGCCTCCCAGCGGGCGCTAAAGTGGAGGTCGTCGCCGACGGTGATCTCGAGCTTGCCCATGGGCGGGAGGATACGTGGCCGACGAGCCGGCGGGACCCACGATCTCGACGCACGTCCTCGATACCGAGCACGGTCGACCCGCGGTCGGCGTCCATGTCAGCCTCTACAAGCTCGGCGAGGACGACCGTCCGATCCGGCTGACCCAGGCCCTGACCGACGCCGACGGCCGGGTCCGCGACCTCCTCGGGCGGTCGCTGTCGCCGGGCGTCTACCGGCTCGAGTTCAGCCTCGCCGGGCGAACCTCCGCCGACCCGGA
>JBQGDI010000040.1:0-22245 GCA_052038965.1 Candidatus Limnocylindrales bacterium
ATGACCCGCGCTTCTGGGCTGAGCTCCGCGAGCTGCTCGCGACCTTCGCGGGTCGGCCGACGCCGCTCTACCGCGCTGACCGGCTTGGCGAGGCAGTCCTGCGCGCCGCGCGCACGGACCCCCGGGCGAGCGTCCCCGTGCCAGCGCGCCTGCACCTATTCCTGAAGCGCGAGGACCTGGCGCACACCGGTGCGCACAAGATCAACAACGCCCTCGGCCAGGCGTTGCTGACGCGACGGCTCGGCAAGACCCGCGTCATCGCCGAGACCGGCGCCGGCCAGCACGGCGTCGCGACCGCCACGGCCTGCGCGCTGCTGGGCCTGCCGTGCGTCGTCTACATGGGGGCGGAGGACGTCGAGCGCCAGCGGCCGAACGTCCTCCGGATGCACGCCCTGGGCGCGGAGGTTCGGCCGGTGACCTCCGGGAGCGCGACCCTCAAGGACGCCATCAACGAGGCGATGCGCGACTGGGTCACGAACGTCGAGAGCACGCACTATGTCCTTGGCTCGGCGATGGGTCCGCACCCGTACCCGACGATCGTCCGCGACCTCCAGCGCCGGATCGGCGACGAGGCGGCGGCCCAGCTCCAAGCCGTGGAGGGGCGGCTGCCGGACCTCGCCCTGGCCTGCGTCGGCGGGGGCTCGAACGCGATCGGGCTGCTGGCCCGGTTCATCGGCGAGCCGTCCGTCCGGATGGCGGTCGCGGAGGCGGCGGGTGACGGCATCGCGACCGGCCGGCACGCGGCGGCCCTGGCCGGCGGCTCGCCGGGGATCCTCCACGGCGCGCGTTCGATGCTCCTCCAGGACCGAGACGGCCAGATCGTGGAGGCCCACTCCGCTTCGGCCGGCCTCGACTACCCCGGCGTCGGGCCCCAGGTCGCCGCCCTCGCCGCCGCTGGACGGCTTGAGCTTGCCGCGGCGACGGACGACGAGGCCTTCGCAGCGATGGCCATGACGGCCGAGACGGAAGGCATCCTGCCGGCCCTCGAGACGGCCCACGCGATCGCGGTCCTGCCGCGCCTCCTCGCCGGAATCGAGGGGGCCGGCGATCCGTACCCGGCGGAGGCGCTTGTGCTGCTCGGCTTCTCCGGCCGCGGCGACAAGGACCTCGGGCCCTTCGGGCGCTGGCGCGAACGGCGCGCGGCGATGCAAACACAGGCATCGCGATGACCGCGGTCGTCGAGCCCGCCACCACGCGGAGTCGCGAGACCCCGGGCGGCCGTCGGATCGCCGAGGCCTTCGCCGGCGCCCGTTCCGCGGGCCGGGCGGCACTCATCCCGTACGTCGTTGCCGGCTACCCCGACGCCGAGACGAGCCTCGCGGCGGCCCTCGCCGGCATCGACGCCGGCGCCGACCTGCTCGAGGTCGGGCTGCCGTACTCCGATCCCCTCGCCGACGGGGCGACGCTGCAGCGCGCCTCGGCCGCGGCGCTCCGGTCCGGCGCGACGTTCGACGGCTCGCTCGACCTCGTCCGCCGCATCGGGACCGCCCGCCCGGGGATACCGCTCGTCCCGATGGGCTACGCCAACCAGCTCATCGGCGGTGGGACCGGGGCCGATGGCGTGCGCCGACTCGCCGACGCCGGCGCCTCGGCGGTCATCGTCGCCGACCTCACGCCCGACGAGGGCGAGCCGTTCGCCGAGGTGGCACGCGCTGCCGGCCTCGAGGTCATCTACCTCGTCGCCCCGACGACCCCGCCCGAGCGTCGCCGCTGGATCGCCGAGCGGGCCGGCGGCTTCCTGTACTGCGTCTCGCTCGTCGGCGTCACCGGCGCGCGGCGCAGCCTCCCCCGCCAGGTCGGAGGCCTCATCCGAGAAGTGAAGGCCGTGTCGCCCGTACCCGTCGCCGTCGGGTTCGGTGTCAGCCGGCCGGCCCACGTCCGCCGGCTCGCCGCCGCCGGCGCCGATGGCGTCATCGTCGCCTCAGTGCTCGTCGACGCGCTCGGCCGGGACGGTCGCGACGTCTCGGCCCTGGCCCGCCTGGTGCGGTCGCTTCGGGAGGCCGGCGCTACCCTCGGCGCGTGACCGATCGACTCGCCGTCGTCGTCGAGGCCGCGCCGAAGAGGGCGTTCGCATCGGCGCTCGAGTGGCCCGGATGGTCGCGCTCCGGCAAGACCCCCGACGCGGCCATCGAGTCGTTGCTCGCGTACGCGCCCCGCTTCGAGCGGGTCGCGCGCGAGGCCGGGCTCGAACTGTCGTCGGCTGTCGAGGTCGACGTCGTCGAGCGGCTCGATGGCGGTGGTGGAACAGACTTCGGCGTCCCGAGCCGGATCCACGAAGCAGATCGGAAGGCGGTCGACCGGGCCGAGGCCGAACGACTCGCCACGATCGTCGCGGCTGCCTGGAGGATCTTCGATCGCGTCGCCGCCGGCGCCCCGGCCGAGCTCCGCAAGGGCCCGCGGGGTGGCGGCCGCGACCTGGCCAAGATGGTCGGGCACGTGATCGAAGCCGACTGGTCCTACGCCCGTGAGATCGGGATCAAGGTCAGGCAACCGGACCCGAGGGAACGCCCCGCCGTCGAGGCCATCCGCGACCAGGTCCTCGACGTCCTCCGCCAGCCATCGGACGGTTCACCCCTCGCCGACCGCAAGTGGACCGCCCGCTACGCCGCCCACCGCGTCGCCTGGCACGCCCTCGACCACGCCTGGGAAGTCGAGGACCGGTCGGGCTGATGAGGTCACGCCAGCAAGGCTGAGTACCCAGGCGGCCAATCACGGGCTCACCGGAGAGGACCGCAGCGATGACGGGGTTCGAGTGGTGGTGGTCGTGGCTCCTGACGCTTCCTCAGCTGTTCGCGTATTGGCAGATCGGGAACCTTCGTCGCTGGGCCTGGCTGCTCGCGTTTTCGATCGATGTGTTGTGGGTCGTCTATTCGATCCTCACCGGCCAGTACGGGTTCATGACGAGCGCCGTGCTCTTCGGGGCTCTGGCGCTTCGTAACTGGTGGAAGTGGGGAGTGCGTGCGCCCGAGTCGCGCGTGGTAGCACCACGGTGAGCGTGCTGTCCGCCGCTACCAGCGGATCATTGGCCCCGCATGGCATCGACCCACGACGACTGACGCGTTGTCATCCGGCACTGAGAGTGCTGGTATGCGGGGATTCGCGGCGGTCGAAGAAGCCGCCACGCATGGCGGCGCGGCATCCTGCACTGGTGTTGCCGTTAGGCCGCGAATCGGTGGATAACGCGACTGCCAGTAGCAGGTGACAGCAGGACCCAGCCGGGACGCGCTTAACGCGACTGCCAGTAGCGGGTGACAGCGGGATCCGGCCAACCCCGGGGTTAACGCGACTGCCAGGAGCAGATGACAGCGCCAGCCGGCGAGCGAGGCTGATGAGGATGGCTCCAGCTGCCGCGCCGCTGACTGCGCTCGGCGTCATCCCACGAGTCCGAGCGCCGCGCGCAGGGTCAGGGGACGCGAGCCCGGGTTCAGCCCAACGCGCGTCGCCGCCTCGCCGAGCAACGCGTCCGGTGTGATGCCCGCATCGAGCCGTGACCCGATCGCGGTCGCGCCGTCGGCCTTCGAGAGCTTCGAACCGTCCGGATGACGCACGAGCGGGTGGTGGGCGAAGGCCGGTGGCCCCGGCCGCCCGAGCAGGCGCCCGAGCCGGATCTGCGAGGCCGTCGCCTCGAGGAGGTCCTCGCCCCGGACGACGAGGTCGATCCCGTGGCGGACGTCGTCGACGACGACACATAGCGCGTAGGTCCAGTTGCCGTTCCGGTCGCGGACCAAGAGGTCGCCGTCGAGCGCCACCAGCCCGGACCGTGGGCCGAGGAGGAGGTCGTGCCAGCCCTCCTCGCCGTCGCCGATCGCGGCCCGCAGCCCAACGGTTCGCGCACCTGGATCCAGGCCGCGGGACCGGCAGTCGCCCGGGCAGCCCGGGCCCGTCCAGCGCCTCCCGGTTCGTTTCCACCACGCCGCGAACGTTGAGCGCGAGCAGTCGCAGGCGTAGACCGTCGCCACGGCCGTCAGTCGCTCGAGGGCTCTCGCGTAGACCGGACCGTTGTCGCTCTGGCGGTAGCGCGATGGGCCCGCCCGCAGATCCCCGGTGGAGGGCGCGTCGGGCACCAGGCCGAGCCGGTCGAGGTCGTCGAGCAGGGCGGCTTCGAACCCTGGCCGGCAGCGTTGCCGATCGTGGTCCTCGATGCGCAGAATCACCCGGCCGCCACGCGCGCGCGCCATGCCCCAGACGTAGATCGCGTTGACCAGGTGGCCGAGGTGGAGCCGGCCGGTCGGGGCCGGTGCGAAGCGCGTTGTGGGCGACAGCCCCTGCCCGTCCATCCCGCTATGCAACCACCCGCATCACGGACGAGAAACGAATCGTGAAGCCCGAACGCTCAGCCGTCGACGCCGAGCACGGCCCCGCAGGCGGTCACGCTCCGGGTGGCTCGGCCGGGCCGTCCTGGCCGGTTCGGACCCGCTCCCGCTCCCGGGCCTCCAGCGCCCTCGCCGCGGCGATCAGCCGGCGGTAGACCGCGAGCAGGTCGGCCTGGGGCATCGGCCCCTCGTTGGCGATCGAGACGCGCAGCATGACCTCGCGCTCGCGGTCCCGATCGCGGATCGAGCGCCGCCCGAGCGACGCCTTCTCGTGGCCGGCCTCGATCGTCAGCTCCGCCCGCTCGTTGAGGAGGGCGACGATCTTCCGGTCGAGGACATCGATGCGCTCGCGGAGCCGGATCAGCTCGGGGCTCTCCCGGGGCCGCCGTCCCCGACCGGGACCGCCGCCAGGGCCGCTCGTCGACGGGCCTGTCACCGGCCGCTCCCGTGGTGGCCCCAGGTGTCGCTCCCGATCCGCTCCTTGACCCGCTCGAGGGCCTTCACGTAGCCCGCCGGCCCGAGGCCGACGATGGAGTCGATGGCGATGTCGGCGATGTAGTTCACGCGGCGGAACGGCTCGCGCTTCGCGGGATCGGTGAGGTGCACCTCGATGAACGGCCGGGCGATGCCGAGGAGCGCGTCGCGCAGCGCAATCGAGGTGTGCGTCAGGCCGCCGGCGTTGACGATCGCGATGTCGAAGTCGCGCTCGTGGAGCCGGTCGATCAGCGCGCCCTCGTGGTTCGACTGGAAGAACACGACCTCGAGATCCAGGTCGATCGCCTTGCGGTACAGCTCGGCGTGGACCTGCTCGAGCGTCTTCGTGCCGTAGATCTCCGGCTCGCGGGTGCCCAGGAGGTTGAGGTTCGGTCCTTCGAGGACGAGGACCCTGGTCATCGGACCGCCCCCGCCGGCAGCGCCGGCCGTCCCGCCATGACGTCCATCGCGATCGCGCGGACGAGCTCGGCCGGGACGGCATCGTCGATCGTGACGCCATCGCCCACCGGCAACACCCAGCGCAATCGCCCGCCCTCGTGCTTCTTGTCGGCCTCCAGCGTAGCGAGGACGTCCTCGAAAGAGAGGTGCAGCGGCGCGCGCCCAAGGTCGAGGCGATCGAGCAGCCCCTCGACCCGTGCGACGTGCTCGGCCGGCGTGACTCCCCGAGCGGTTCCGATCCGGAGTGCAGCCCGCAAGCCGTACGCCACCGCCTCGCCGTGAAGCAGCCGCTCGAACCCGGCCGCCGCCTCGAGGGCGTGGCCGAGCGAATGCCCGAGGTTGAGGTTGATGCGGCCCGCCTGCTCGCGCTCGTCGGAGAGGACGACCTCGACCTTGGCCCAGGCCGCGCGCTCGACGACCTCGGCGACGACCCCGGTCTCGAAGACCCGCGCCTCGCCGACGGCGATCGCCGGGCCGTCGGCCTCGAGGACCTCGAGGAGCCGGGCGTCGCCCAGGACGCCCATCTTCACCGCCTCCGCCAGGGCCGCGCACCGCTGCCGGACCTCGAGGGTCCGCAGGACGTCGACGTCGATGACGACCGCGAACGGCTGGTGGAACGCCCCGACGAGGTTCTTCCCCTCGGGCAGGTCGACCGCGGTCTTGCCGCCGATCGCGGAGTCGAGCTGGGCGACGAGCGTGGTGGGAACGTGGATCACCGGCACGCCACGGGCATAGGTCGCGGCGACGAAGCCGGCGGCGTCGCCAAGCGCGCCGCCGCCGATCGCGACGAGCGGCTCGTCGCGTTCCAGGCGCAGCCGCGCGAGCGACCGGGCGGTCTCCTCGACCACCGCGAGCCGCTTGGCCGCCTCGCCCTGCGGCAGCAGGAGGGGCTCGACGGCCCACCCGTCGCCGACCAGGTCGGCCGCGAGCCGCTCGCCGACGGCGGCCCAGGCACCTGGCTCGGAGAGGAGGATCGCGCGCCGAGCCCCGGACTCGCGCAGGGCCGCGTTTGTCTCGGACGAGGCGATGCCGTTGCCGAGGAAGAACCGGCCGATCGGGGTCGCGGCCCGGAGGAGGACGGTGCCGGCCGACGATTGCGCCTCCGCCGCTTGCGCCTCCGCCGCTTGCGCCGCCCGGACCAGGGCGTCGACCGCGTCCACGACGGCATTCGGCTCGGCTACGCCGACCACCCGGTTCGCGGCGCCGTAGAACCGCGCCCGGCGGGCCGCGAGGTCGCGAATGGCGGCCAGCGGATCCCGACCCTGGATCAGGGGCCGAACGGTCGGGCTGCGTCGCAGCCGTTGGGCGAGGATCTCGCTCCGCACGTCGAGGAACACGGGCAGCCGCGCCTGGAACAGCCGCCATCGGTTCCGCGGGTCGACGATCGCGCCGCCGCCGGTGGCGATGACCCGGCGCAGGTCCCGCCCGCCGTCGGTCGTCCCGAGCGCGTCGATCGCCGCTCGCTCGCGCCGCCGGAACCCAACCTCGCCCTCGGCCGCGAAGATCTCCGCGATGCGGGCGCCGGCCTCGGCCTCGATCCGCTCGTCGAGATCGACGAAGGTCGCGCCGTGGCGGCTCGCCAGGCGCCGGCCGATCGCCGTCTTGCCGCTGCCCGGCAGGCCGACGAGCACGACCTCCACGCCCGGACCCTAGTCGTCCCCGCCCGTGCCGCTGGGCGCGTCGGCGCGCTCGGCTGCCGGCACGGCGCCGCGGCCGATCGTTGGCGCCGGCAGCGGCGTCGCCAGCCGCGCCCGCCAGCGGTTCATCGCGGCCATGACCTCGGCCATCGAATCGCCGCCGGTCTTCTCGAGGATCGCGCGCGCGAGGGTCAGCATGACCATCGCCTCGCCGACGACCCCGGCGGCCGGCACGACGCTGATGTCGCTCCGCTCGTAGTGGGCCTTCTCGACCGGCTCGCCGGTGATGAGGTCGGCCGAGGGCAGCGGGCGGGCGAGCGTCGAGATCGGCTTGACCGCCCCGCGGACGACGATCGGCTGGCCGTTCGAGATGCCGGCGGTCAGCCCGCCGGCGTTGTTCGAGCGGTGGTCCCAGTGGCCGGCGTCGCCCCGACCCTCGATGACGTCGTGGACCGCAGAGCCGAAGCGCCGGGTCTGCTCGAACCCCAACCCCAGCTCGACGCCTTTGACGATGTTGATGCTCATGACGGCCGCCGCGAGGGCCGCGTCGAGCCGGCGATCCCACTGGACGTACGAGCCGAGGCCGATCGGGACGCCGGTCGCGACGACCTCGAACACGCCACCCACCGTGTCACCGTTCTCGCGGGCCTCGTCGATTCGGGCGACCATCGCCGCCTCGGCCTCGGGGTCGGGGCAGCGGAGCGGCGAGGCCTCGGTCTCATCGCGGGTTCGCGTGGCCTTGGCTGCCTCGAATGCCACGCCGCCGACCTCGGCGGTGAATGAGTAGACGTCGATCTCGAGCTCGCGGAGGAAGGCCCGGGCGACGCCGCCCGCCGCGACCCGCGCCGCCGTCTCGCGTGCCGAGGCGCGCTCCAGCACGTTCCGGACATCGCTGTGGCCGAACTTCAGGGCGCCCGCCAGGTCGCCATGGCCGGGCCGGACGCGCGTGACCGGCGTCGACCGCTTGTCACCGCCGTCGATCGCCGCCCGAAGGGCCTCCGCATCCTCGTCGGACAGCGGCTCGGCCTGCATGACCCGCGTCCAGTTCTCCCAGTCGCGGTTGCGAACGAGGAGCAGGACCGGCGAGCCGAGCGTCCGGCCGTGGCGGACGCCGGCAACGATCTCGGCCCGATCCTGCTCGATCTGCTGGCGGGCGCCACGGCCGTAGCCGCGCTGTCGACGGGCGAGGTCGACGGCCAGGTCGTCGGCGGTCAGCGGCAGGCCGGCCGGCACCCCGTCGATCGTGACGCCGAGGGTTCGACCGTGCGATTCGCCGGCCGTCAGGAAGCGGAATGGCTCGGGCATCAGTCCGTGCCCCGGCTCGCGGACTCGTGCCCGTCGGCGGTCAGCGGCCGGCCGTGGCGGCCGCGGCCTCGCTCGCGGGCTCGCCCACGGGTTCGCCTTCCGCCGAGCGGATGCCGCCGGCCCGGGCCGCCGACAGCGCCTCCGCCATGACCTCCAGTGGCGCAGGCTGGCCGGTCCACAGGGTGAACGCGGCCGCGCCCTGGTGGAGGAGCATCGTCGCGCCGTCGCGGACGACGCAGCCCGCCGCCTCGGCATCGCGGAGGAGCCGGGTCCGGCTGTAGATGAGGTCGAGGACAAGGAGATCCGGCGGAATCGCCTCGGCCGGGACCGGCGACTCGTCCTCCGCGAGGCCGATCGACGTCGCGTTGACGAGGATCTTCGTCTTGGCCAGCTCCGACTCGATGATCGACGCATGCCACGGCATCGCCCGCAGGTCCATGTGGGCGGCGCTCCGGGCGAAATGGCGCACCAGGCCTTCGCCCCGGTGGAGGTGACGGTTGAAGATCACGACTCGCTGGAAGCCCTCGCGGATCAGCCCATAGACCACGGCCCGGGCACCACCCCCGGCGCCCAGCACGACGGCGTGGCGCGGCATCTTCTGCCGGCCAACGAGATCGTCGAGGGCCTTGCCGAAGCCAGCGACGTCCGTGTTGTGGCCGACGAGCCGCTTGCCCTCGCGAGTGACCGTGTTCACCGCCCCGGTCGTCTGGGCTTCCTCGGTCAGGCGATCCATCAGCGGCACGACCCGCTCCTTGTGTGGGATCGTGACGTTGGCGCCGAGGAAGTCCTCGCTGCGAACCTCGGCGATCGCCTCGGCGAGCTGGATCGGCGGCCGGTCCCATAGCTCGTAGCGGGCGTCGATCTTCAGCGTGTCGAAGGCGGCCTGCTGCATCGCGCCCGACAGCGAGTGGGCGACGGGGTGGCCGATCAGCACGATCCGCTTGGTCATGACCGGATCCTTTCGAGGTCGCGGAAGAAGGTGGGGTAGGAGATGGCGGCGCTGGCCGCGCCGTGGATAGTCGTGTGGCCCTGGGCAGCGAGAGCGGCGACCGCGAACGTCATCGCGAGTCGATGATCATCGTGGCTATCGACGGCCGCGCCGACGAGTGCCACCGGGCCATCGACCACCAGGTCGTCGCCCTGATTCTGGACCCTCGCGCCAAGCGTGCGCAGTCCCGAAACGACGCCCGCGATCCGGTCCGATTCCTTGTGCCGCAGCTCGCCAGCGCCGCGGATGGTCGTCCGGCCGCGGGCTTGCGTCGCGGCCAGGCACAGGACCGGGATCTCGTCGATCGCCGCCGCGGTTTCCCCTGGCTCGATGTCGATCGCCTCGAGTACCGACGAGCGGACGACGATGTCGGCCACCAGCTCGCCGTCCGGCCCGGCGCCGACTCCGTCCTCCGGGGTCTCCTCGATCGAGGCGCCCATCCGTCGCAGCAGGTCGATCCCCGCGCGCCGAGTCGGGTTCACGCCGACCTGCCGGAGCCGGAGCTCGGCATCGGGGTGGGTCGCCGCAGCGACGAGCCAGAACGCCGCGGCCGACGGGTCACCCGCGACGCGCTCGTCGAGGGCAATCGGGACCCCCGGACCGTCGAGCTCGACGACGGCCCCGCCAGCCTCGCCCGGCACTGAACGGACGGCGACGCCTCGCGCGCGGAGCATCCGCTCGGTGTGATCGCGGGTCGCGACCGCCTCGCGGACCCGGGTCGTTCCCGCCGCGGCCAGCCCGGCGAAAAGGATGCACGACTTCACCTGGGCCGACGGCACCGGCGTCGACCAGTCGATCGGCCGGAGCGGCCGCTGCCCGCGGAGCCGGAGTGGCGGTACGCCGCCGTCATGACCGGCGGCCTCCGCGCCCCTTGCCCGGAGCGGATCGATGATCCGGGCCATCGGCCGCCGCCGCAGCGAGGCGTCGCCGTCGAGGATCGTTTCGAATGGCTGGCCGGCGAGGATGCCCGCGAAGAGGCGCAAGGTCGTGCCCGAGTTGCCGCAGTCGAGCTCCGCCGCGGGTACGCGCAGGGCGCCGATGCCCGGTGAAGCCACGCGGTAGGCGACGTTCCCGCGGGCGTCGGGCTCGTCGCGCTCGACCGCCGCGCCGAGCGCCCTCGCGATCGCCGCGGACGAGCGGACGGCCTCGCCGTCGCCGGCGCCGTCGATCCGCGACCGACCCTCGGCGAGGACGGCGAGCATCAGCGCCCGGTGGCTGATGGACTTGTCGCCGGGCAGCCAAAGCTCGCCCCGCAGCCGCGGAGCCGGCTCGACGCCCACCGCCGCCGGAAGTGCCGATTCGCGCTCCCGAGTCCCGGACGCCATCAGTGCTTCGCCAGGCCGTCGGCCGCGGCGTCGTGCGGCATCGGCACGACCGGGTGATCGTGGAGGTCCTTGACGTGGTCGTGGACCGGGAGCAGATCGGCCATCAGCCGCCGGAACTCGTCCAGGCTGAGCTGCTGCTCGGCATCGGAGAGCGCGTTCTCCGGGTCGGGGTGGACCTCGACCATGACCCCGTCGGCCCCGACGGCCACGCCGCCGATCGCGAGCGGCGGCACCAGCCAGCGCTTGCCGGTCGCGTGGCTCGGGTCGACGATGACCGGCAGGTGGGTCAGGTGATGGAGCAGTGGCACGGCCGTCAGGTCGAGGGTGTTGCGGGTGTACGTCTCGAACGTCCGGATGCCGCGTTCGCAGAGGATGACGTTCGGGTTGCCGGCCGCGACGATGTACTCGGCGGCCATGAGCAGCTCCTCGATCGTCGCCCCGAAGCCACGCTTGAGCATGATCGGCCGGGCGACTCGCCCGGCCGCGTTGAGGAGCGAGTAGTTCTGCATGTTCCGGGCGCCGATCTGCAGGATGTCCGCGTACTCCGCCACGATGTCGACCTGGGCCGGCTCCATGACCTCGGTGATGACCGGCAGCCCGGTCTCGTCGCGGGCCTCGGCGAGGTAGCGGAGGGCTTCGACCCCCAGCCCCTGGAAGCTGTACGGCGAGGTCCGCGGCTTGAACGCGCCGCCTCGCAGGACCGTCGCCCCGGCGGCCCCGACGCTCCGGGCCGTCTCCAACACCTGGTCCCGGCTCTCGACCGAGCAGGGCCCGGCCATGATCGTCAGCGAGCCGTCCCCGATGGCCGCGTCGAGGACCCGGACGACGGTGTCCTCCGGGTGGAACTCCCGGGACGTCAGCTTGAATGGCCTCGAGATCGGGGTCACCGATTCCACGCCGGGCAGCCCGCCAAGGCCCGCCATCAGCTCCGGCCGTCGCCCGCCGACCTCGCCGACCACGGCCAGCACCGTCCCGCCCGCGCCGGCATGCTCGTAGGGCGTGAGGCCCTCGGCCAGGATCCGGCTCTTGACGCCCAGGATCTCGGCCTCGCTCGCGATCGGGCTCATGACGACGAACATGCCCTTCGATGTCCTCGGACGGCCTCGGGAGCGAAACAAAAAAGCAGAGGTCCTGCGCCTCTGCCTTCGCCCGACATGCCCCGCGACCCGGTCGTTCGACCGGGGATCAAGTCATGCCGGGCCGGGGTACCAGAAGGAGGCGGTCATCTGCGTGGCGCGGACGGTAGGGCACGCCCGTTCGAGTGTCAATGCGCGCCGAACTCGGGGCTCCCCGCCCGCCGCCGCGATCGCCCCCGCCCCGGCCCCAGCCGCCGCCGCGTCCCCGGCCCGGACCGCCCACCATGATCGCCCCCCGACCCTGCCCCCGCCGCCACCCCGCCTGCCAACGCCCACGTGCCCTGCATTCGGGTCACGGCGCGTGGGACCCTCGCAGGTGCCTCGTGGCGCTCGCACGCGGCAGCGGCCCCGCCGGCGATTGCCTCGTGATCCTGTGAACCAGTTCGGGAACGGGCCTGTGGTAGCCTTCCGGACGCCGCGGTGGAGAGGTCGCATAGAGGCCTAGTGCGGCGGTTTGCTAAACCGTTGAGTGGGGTAACCTGCTCCGAGGGTTCGAATCCCTCCCTCTCCGCCAACTGATCTCGCCCCGGATCCGTCGGCACAGCGCGCCCGTAGCTCAGCGGATAGAGCGTCAGGTTGCGGACCTGAAGGTCGTGGGTTCGAGTCCCGCCGGGCGCGCCACTTCTCCTGCTCAGTCACGGGTCGCGCCGCGCGGCGTCCAGCTGCCCAGCCCGCAGGTCCCGCCTGATGTCGGCCACGATCCAGGCCAGAAGCCCGACGACGAGGACGTTCCGGAGGTTCAGCAGGAGGATTGGACCTGCCTTCTGCAGAATCAGGTCGGGATAGTTGAACGGGTGGATGGCCATCGACAGGCCGCCGATCGCGGCCATCAGCCAGAGCTGGCCCCGAGGCAAGAGCGCGGCGAGCGGCAGGATCCAGACGACGTACTGGACCGAGAACACCTTGCTCGTGACGATCAGGACCAGGATCCAGGCCGTCGCCAGCCGCACGACCAGGCTGCCCACCGCGCCGCTGACCTCACCCCCCGCCGCACGGGCACGGAGCGCCCGAGCTGACACCCACGTCAGCCAGGCCATCGCGCCGAAGCCCGCCACGGTCAGCAGCGGCAGGATCGCAAGCCACGCGTCTGCGAAGCCACCCGCGACGTGGACCGCCGAGAACCTGAAGTCGAGCTCGGCTGGCGTCCCCCGCAGGAGCCCACCGAGGAGGACGAGCCCGCCACCGAGCGATTCGATCTGGAGTCCCCGTCCGACCTGGTAGCCGACGAACTCGAACACCCCGATGCCCGCGGCCAACGCGAAGAGCGCAAGTCCGGCCAGCGGCACCACGACGGCGCCGGCGGCGACCCGGGCGAGTGCCCGTCGATCCCGTGCCGCGAGCCACTGCACGGCGACGGCCGGCAGCACCACGACCGGGTAGACCTTCGCCAGGATCCCGAGCCCGATCCCCAGGCCTGCGGAGCTCGCCTGACCCTCGAGCGCGGCGAGGATGGCGAGCATGACAAGGAGCGCCGGGAGGAGGTCATACCGCCAGGCCAGGGGCAGGGCCGCCGCGACGGTCAGCAGCGTCAGCCGAAGCGCCAGCGAGGCCGGCCCGAGCGGTGGCGCGACACGGGCTCCGATGCTCCGGAGGACGAGCCCGAGGGCGACGAGGAGCGCCGCCTCCCAGGCGAGGAACAGCCATTTGTAGGCGTCGAGATCCGGCGGCCCGCCCGGCGACAGCAGGTAGGGGACGACCATCGCGATGAGCGCGAGCGGCGGGTATTCGAGGCGGAAGTCGCGGTACGGCACGGCGCCACCGGCGAACGCGCCGCCGCGCTCGAGGTACAGCGAGACGTCGCCCTGGTGGGGGAACAGGCCCGCCGTCGGGGTGAGTAGCCCGACCGCGAGGAGGACCAGCGCCGGCGGGACGAGGAGCAGCACGCCGGCGACCGGGCCCGGCCGGCGGTCGTCACCGGGTGTGGCCGCCCGGTCCGGGCCGATTCTCGGGTCGGGGGTCACGGGTGGAGCCTACCAGCCGCTCCCGGGCCCCTCCGCCCGGGGCAGCCGGCGACCCCCGGCGGCGCCCGCCGGGGGTCGCGATGCGAGGGCCGGTCGGATCAGCCCGCGGGGACGGCGCTTCGCTCGCTCTCGACGAAGCTCTTCAGGCCCGAGACGATGAACACGATCCCGCCGCCGAACTCCTCGGCGGTCCGGGAGCCGGGAGTGAGGCCCTTCGTCGTGACCGTGACCTTCGAGATGCCGCGGGATGCCTCGATCTCCCAGACCTGGTGCACGAATCCCTCGGCCTCCATCTCCGGGTCCCAGCGGGCTCGGAACGTGATCTCGAGGCGCGCCGGTGGCTCGACGGACACGACCTCCCCGTCGGCGGCGATCGTCCCGTCGGGGTAGTCGTACGTGACCGGATCGCCGACCTTCCACGACGAGTTCACGCGCGTCCCGAAGTAATAGCGCTCGGTCTCGTCGCCGTCGGTGATCGCCCGCCAGACGCGCTCGGGCGGCGCCTGGATGTAGATGCGGTAGACGTGATCGGGTGGCAGGGCCATCGAACGTTCCTCCAGGTGCCCTTTGAGGGCGCTCAGCGCGCCCACGACGGGCGCCGCGTACTTGCTGATCCAGCGGTCGTGGATCTGCCGGATCGGCACGGGGTTCAGGTAGTGCCGCTTTTGGCGGCCAACCCTCCGAGTCGAGATGAGCCCGGCGCCCTCGAGCACGCCCAGGTGCCGCATGACGCCGAATCGCGTCATCGCCGGCAAGTGGTCACACAGCTCGCCGAGCGTCTGGCCATCGCGCTCGAAGAGCCGGTCGAGGAGCAGCCGTCGACTCGGGTCCGCGAGCGCCCGGAACGCCGGCGCGGTCGAGTCGTCCACGCCCGGCACGATAGGTGACCAGATAGTCACCTGTCAAGGTTGGCTCGCCGGTGCCTGCCGCGGCGGACTACGATCGGAGTGCAGGCGAGAGGAGGGAGCGCGGTGCGCATCGGGTTCGTTGGCCTGGGGACGATGGGCGGGGCGATGGCTGCGAACGCAGCACGGGCCGGCTTCGACATCACCGCCTGGAACCGGACGCCCGGCCGTGCGGCCCACCTTGGCGAGCTCGGCGTGCGATTCGCCCCGACGCCGGCCGACGTGGGGCGGGCCAGCGACGTCGTCGTGACGATCGTCTCCGACACCCCCGACGTCGAGGCGGTGCTGTTCGGCCCGGATGGGGTCGCGGAGGGCGCGGCGCCGGGGACGGTCGTCGTCGACATGTCGACGATCTCGCCCTCGGCGACCCGCGGCTTCGCCGAGCGGCTCGCCGAGCGGGACGTGACGCTCCTCGACGCCCCGGTCTCGGGCGGCAGCGAGGGTGCCCAGAAGGGAACCCTGACGATCTTCGTCGGTGGCGAAGCCGGGGCCCTCGAGCGGGTCCGGCCCGTCCTCGCCTCGATGGGCACGACGATCACCCACGTCGGGCCGGTCGGCTCGGGCCAGGCCGTCAAGGCCGTCAACCAGGTGATCCTCGCCGGTGCCTACCTGGGTGTCGCGGAGGGGCTCGTCCTGGCGATCAAGGCCGGGCTGGACGTCGAGCAGGTCGTCGCCGCGCTGTCCGGCGGCGCGGCGCAGTCGTGGGTCCTGGCCAACCGCAGCGGCCGGATGGTGGCCAACGACTACCCGCTGGGGTTCAAGGTCGCGCTCCACCGGAAGGATCTCCGGATCGCCCTCCAGCTCGCCGGCGAGACGGGCGCGGCGCTGCCGATCAGCGCGCTCTGCGAGGCCATCGAGGCCGGGCTGATCGGCCGTGGCCACGGCGACGACGACGTATCGGCCGTCGCGCGCGCGATTCGCCAGCTCTCCGGGCTGCCCGGCTGACGTCCTAGTGCAATCCCACGAGCAGCATCGGTAGTCCCAGCCGGCCGTCGTAGCGCGGGCGGAACCGCTCCGCGTTGTACATCGCCTCGACGTCGACCCGGCGGGCGACCGCGTCGAGGCCCGGCAGGTCGGTGTGGGCGTACTTCCCGTCGCGGATCGCGACCATTCGGCCGTATGTCTCGTCGGCCATGAGGTCCATCGCGACGTTCGCGAAGGTCGAAGCGACGATCTGGTCGAGGGCGTCCGGCTGTCCGCTCCGGAGGTCGTACGTCAGCTCGATGGCCAGGGATTCGATTCCCGTCCGCATCGACACCTCGCGGGCCAGCGCCTCGCCGACGTTCTCCTTGTGGCGGTGTCCGTAGGCGTCGGGCTCGCCGACTTCCTGGAGCCGCCCGCCGACCCACATCGCGCCCTCGGCCGTGACGACGATCGCGTAGTGGCTGGGGCTCGCGCGGTGGTCCTCGGCCAGCAGCGCCGAGAGGGCGTCGAGGTCGTAGGGCGCCTCCGGGATGAGGCACCGCCCGGAGGTGACGTAGGCCGCGAACAGCGCAGAGAAGCCGGCGTCGCGCCCGAAGATCCGGAAGACACCGATCCGCTCGTGGCTGCCAAGCGTTGTCCGCTGCCGGTCGATCAGCTCCTTCGCCCGGGTGATGGCCGACGAGAAGCCGATGCAGTACTCCGTCCCGGGGACGTCGTTGTCCATCGTCTTCGGGATGGCCACGAGTGGCACGCCCCGATCGACCAGGACGCGCGAGAAGGACAGCGTGTCGTCGCCGCCGATCGTGACGAGGGCATCGATCCCGAGACCCTGGAGATGCTCGAGGACGACGCCGGTGAGGTCGAACCGGCCGTCGGCGGTCCGGAGCCTCTCGGCCTCGGCCCGGTCGAGCCAGGCCGGTAGGCCGCTCTCCTTCATCTTGGCCGGATTCGTGCGCGAGGTGTGGAGGACGGTCCCACCGGTCCGGTCGATCGTCCGGGTGTTCGCCCGGTTCAGCGGCCGGAGGTAGTCCGGGTCGAGCTCGCCACCAGGCTTGACGTGGGTCAGGCCCTCCCAGCCCCGGCGGATCCCCAGGACGTCCATCCCGAGCTCGGTGGCGCGGTAGGTGACGCTCTTGATCACCGAGTTGAGGCCGGGGACGTCGCCGCCGCCGGTCAAGACCCCGATCCGCCGCGGTGCCGTCATCGCCTCGATGGTAGCCCGCCGTCACGAGCGGGTCGGGCCAGCCGGCGGCGCGTATGATCGAGCGGTGAACTACGAGCTCTACATGGGCGAGGCGCTGGCGGAGGCGAGAACCTCGGTTGAGCGCGGCGAGCGGCCGCACGCCGCGGTCGCCGTCCTCGACGAGGCGATGGTCGCCCGGGGCCACGACCGCGTGCGCGAGACGGGCGATCCGACCGCCCACGCGATCATCGTCGCCCTCCGTGAGGCCGCCCGGCGCGTCGGCCCCGACCGCGTCCGCGACGTCACGATCTTCAGCACCATCGAGCCCTGCCCGATGTGTGTCGGGGCCCTGCTCGCCTCCGACGTGGAGGAGCTCGTCTACGCCAAGCCGAACGGAGTCGACGGGGCCGCCGGCTCCGTCATCCAGGTCGCCGAGCACCCCGCACTCGGCCGCCGGCTGCGGGTCGTGAGCGGGATCCGCCGGCGCGAGGCCGAGGAGCTCTACGCGGCAGCCGCGACGCCCGCGAGCTGATCGCCGTTCGCGGATCGCGCCGCCTTGACGGCCCGAGACCCTCGATCACCACGTGACGTAGACTCGCCGGTGGAGAGGTGTCCGAGTGGTTGATGGTGCCGCTCTCGAAAAGCGGTGTGCGAAAGCACCGTGGGTTCGAATCCCACCCTCTCCGCCACTCCGCCGAAACCCTGACGGCGATCCACCGCGCCGGCGTCACTGACGGGCGGCGTCGCCGCCGTCCGACCCTCCCGATAGCCGGCCGGCCATCGAGTTCCTCTAGAGTTACAGGCTCGGAGAGGTCGCCTAGTGGACTATGGCGCCGCACTGGAAATGCGGTTCGCGGCAACGCGTCGCGGGTTCGAATCCCGCCCTCTCCGCCACCCTCCGCGCCCGCGCCAGGCGCCGGGGCGGCCCGCGTGACGTGACCGGCGCCGGCGTCCAGGTCATCGCCCTGCCGATGGCCGAGTTCACGTTTCCCGCCGACGAGGCGTACGGCGGCCAGACTGGCGTCGTGGTCGCCTACGCCGTTCGCCATCGCGGCGGCACGTTCCTGTTCGACACGGGCATCGGCTTCGGCAGCGCCGAGGTCGACGATCGCTATCACCCGCGGTCCCGCCGGATCGACGACGTCCTGGTCGAGGCGGGCGTGGACCACGAGGAGATCACGGCGGTCGCGAACTGCCATCTTCACGCCGACCATGCCGGCCAGAATGCCCGGTTCGCCGGCCTTCCGATCTACGTCCAGCCAGCTGAGTGGCGCGTCGCCCACGAGACCGACTACACGATCCTCGACTGGATCGACTTCCCGGACGCCCGGTACGAACCTGTCGAGGGCGACCACGAGGTCGCGCCGGGCGTCCGCCTGTTCGCCACGCCCGGCCACTCGCCTGGCCACCAGTCGCTCGTCGTCGAGACGCTGGACGGGCCGATCGTGCTCGCCGGGCAGGCGGTCTACAGCCGCGGCGAATGGCAGGAGCACGCGGGCGCGCGCGAGGGGCGGAGCGTCGCTCGCGATGGCGAGGCGTACCGGCGCTCGGTCGCCCGGCTGCGGGCCCTCCATCCGAAGCGCGTCCTGTTCGGCCACGATCGGCACGGCTGGCCCGACTGAGCCGCTCCCTGGCCCGCGTGGCCCCGGTGGGCCGGTCGGGTATCCTTGGCGGGCCGTGCTAGGCGGGGAACTAGCGGTGCCCTGTACCTGCAATCCGCTCCAGCAGGGCTGAACTCCCCCCAGAGGCCTCTGCGCTCGGAGGCCGCCGCCCCAGGCGGCGTTGAGGATCGGGTCCCGCGCAGCGGCGAATCGCGAACCGTGTCAGATCCGGAAGGAAGCAGCACTCAGCGAAGCTCGCCGGGTGCCGCGGAAAGGCCGGATCCGAGCCGGCTTCGGTGGTGGGCCCGGGCGTCGGATGGTCGACGGGGGGTGCACGGCACACCGTATCCGCGCTCCGCCAACTGCCGCCATACCCGACCAGGAGCTCCGTGACCGACTCCGTGACGCCGGCCCCGCCCCACCAGGCGCTGTACCGCCGCTGGCGGGCACAGACGTTCGGCCAGATCGTCGGCCAGGAAGCGGTCGTCGAGACACTCCGGAACGCCGTCCGGACCGGGCGGGTGGCGCATGCCATCCTGTTCGTCGGACCACGCGGGACCGGCAAGACGTCACTGGCCCGGATCCTCGCCAAGGCCATCAACTGCACGAACCTCCAGGACGGCGACCCGTGCGATGCCTGTCCCTCGTGCGTGGCGATCCGCGAGGGCCGAGCCATGGACCTCGTCGAGATCGACGCGGCGTCCAATCGCGGCATCGATGCCATCCGCGACCTCCGCGAGCGGATCAACTACGCCCCGACGGACCTCCGCCGCAAGGTCTACATCCTGGACGAGGCCCACCAGATCACGCGCGACGCCTGGAACGCGCTCCTGAAGTCGCTCGAAGAGCCGCCCGAGTTCGTCGTCTTCATGTTCGCCTCGACCCATCCCCAGGAGTTCCCGCCGGCGATCCTGTCGCGGCTGCAGCGGTTCGACGTCCGGCGCCTGACGACCGCCGAAATCGAGGGCAAGCTCCGGCGGATCCTCGATGCCGACGGCCGTTCCGCGACGGCCGGCGCCCTGCAGCTGATCGCCCACCTCGCCGCCGGTGGCATGCGCGACGCCGAGTCGATGCTCGACCAGCTGCTGGCATCCTCGGCCGAGGAGCTCGATGAGGCGCGGGTTCGCGACCTGCTCGGCCTCGCCGACCGCGATTCGGTCGACGGCTTCGTCGAGGCTCTCGTGACCGGCGCGGTCGGCGCCGGGATCCACATCCTCGACGCCCTCGAGGAGCGTGGACGGGACCTGCGTGGCTTCCTCGACCAGGTCATCGAGCGACTGCGGGCCGGGATCTTGCACGCGTCGGGCGGTGGGACCGCCGCCACGGCCGCCCCGCCAACGGCGTTCCCGGTCGGGGCATTGGCCGATGCGGCGCGGCGAATCGCGTCGATCGACCCCGGTCGCGCCGGCGTCGGCGGCCTGCGCCTCCAGCTCGAGCTCGCCCTCTTCCCCGGACCGGCTGCCGGGGCATCACCCTGGGCGGCCGCCGCGCGGATGGCACCCTCGGGACCAGCGCACGTCGCGCCCGTCGCGTCGCCCGAACCCCCGGCCGCGCCCGCGGAACCCGCGATGGCCCGATCCCCGTCCGCGCCCCTCGCATCGGGGGAGCCCGCGGCGGCCACCACGAGCCCGGCCCCGCGGGCCACTCGCGCCACCATGCCGCCCCGCCCCGCGGCCGAGTCCCCGAACCCGCCCCGGGCTCGCCGAGCGACCGCGCTACCCGCGGCCCCGCCCGTCGGGACCCAGCCAGTCGCAGCCTCGGCGATCCCGCCGGGCACCGGCGATCTCGGGCTCCTCCGAGACCGCTGGTCGGAGATCGTCACGCGAATCAGCGCCCACCCGCCGACGAAGCCGCTGATCGTCGTCTGCCGGCCGATCAGCGCAGAGGATGGCGTCGTGACGCTCGGGTTCCCCGAGGACAAGGCGTTCCTGCGGGCGGTCGCGGAGCGGCGCCGGCCGGTCCTCGAGGAGCACATCTCGGCGGTCCTCGGCCGAGCGGTCGCCGTGCGGTGCGTGGCGACGAACCTCGACGTGCTGCCCGACCTGCCATCCGACGACGAGGCCGCGTGGCTCCTCGACGAGGCACGCCGGATCTTCGGCGAGGATCCATCCGGGGCCGGCGAGGTCTCGTGAGCGCCCTCGCGAGCGCGAGCGGTCCGCGCCCGGCCGCGGATGCAGGGTGTCGCGGCATCCCGCAGACTTCGGGCTGACGACCGGCGACCCGAGGAGACGCACATGGGCATGGGCAATCTGCAGCGCATGGCGATGCAGATGCAGCAGGAGATGGAACGTATCCAGGCCGAGCTGGCCGAGGCCGAGGTCGAGGGCACGGCCGGCGGCGGCGTGGTCCGGGCGGTGGTCACCGGGAAGCAGACCGTCGTGTCGGTCACGATCGATCCCGCGGCCGTGGACGCCGACGACGTCGAGATGCTCCAGGACCTCGTCCTCGCCGCGGTCAACGATGCTCTCGACGCCTCGCGCCGCCTCGCGGAGCAGAAGATGGGGGCCCTGACCTCGCTGACCGGCGGCCTCGGCGGCCTCCTGGGTCGCTGACCGCCCGCAGCCCGTGGCGAGCCTCGTCATCGAGCCGGTCGCGCGCCTCATCGAGGCGTTCAACCGCCTGCCCGGGATCGGGCCCAAGACGGCCCAGCGCCTGACCTACCACCTCCTGCGCGCCCCCGAGGCCGAGGCTCGGACGCTCGCCTCCGCGCTGGTCGCGGTGCGCGACGAGGTCGTCTTCTGCTCGCGCTGCTTCAACATCAGCGACGCGCCGCTCTGCCCGATCTGCCGCGACCCCGGACGCGAGGCGGCCCGGCTGTGCGTCGTGGAGGAGCCGCTCGACGTCCTGGCGATCGAGCGAACCGGAGAGTTCCGGGGTGTCTACCACGTGCTTCATGGCGCGATCTCACCGATCGACGGCGTCGGTCCCGATCGGCTCCGGATCCGCGAGCTCCTGGCCCGGGTCGATGAGGCGGTCGAGGGCGGAGCGCCGTTCGCCGAGGTCATCCTGGCCACCAACCCCACGCTCGAGGGCGAGGCCACGGCGATGTACCTCGACGAGCGACTCGCCGGGCGGGTCGGAAGCGTGACCCGGATCGCCCGCGGCATCCCGGTCGGCGGCGACCTCGAATACGCCGACGAAGTGACGCTCATCCGGGCGATCCAGGGCCGCCGGGCACTCGGGGAGCGGACCGGCGCATGAAGGAGCTCGTGGCCGAGATCCTGCTGCGAGCCTCGAAGGTCGTTGCCGCAATCGTGGTCGGCGTCCTCGTCTACGCCATCGCGACGAACGTCCTCGGTGCCGCAGGCTCTGGCGAGCTCGCGGTCCTGGCCTTCATCGCCGGCGCGGCGGTGATCCTGCTCCTCGAGTCCAGCCCGATCTGACCCTCCCGGCGCGCCTGCCCGGTCGAACGCCCGGGGCGTTTGACAGGGCCGCCGGACCGCCCCTAGGATTCGCGCTCCCGCCTCTTCGAAGGCGGTGCCTCGCCCGCCCTCCGGCGGTCGAGGGGACGGCTCCGGTGGTTTGACACCCCGGGCCGCAAGCCCGATAATGGACGTTCTGCGCCGAGCGTGGCTGCGCGCCGCGAAGCGGGCTGCACCTTGACAACTGAAGAGTGGCAGAGATCCGGAAAAACACGGATGTGCGAGCGGTCAAACCCTCGGACGAAGTCGCAGTCGCGAGACTGCGCAATTTCATTCGGAGAGTTTGATCCTGGCTCAGGATCAACGCTGGCGGCGTGCATGAGACATGCAAGTCGAACGGACGACCAGAGCTTGCTTTGGTCGTTAGTGGCGGACGGCTGAGTAACGCGTGGGTGACCTGCCCCGAAGTGGGGAATAACTGCCCGAAAGGGTGGCTAATACCGCATACGGTGATGCGTTCAATCGCATCATCAAAGCCGCAAGGCGCTTCGGGAGGGGCCTGCGTCCGATTAGCTCGTTGGTGGGGTAACGGCTCACCAAGGCGACGATCGGTAGGTGGTCTGAGAGGACGATCACCCAGACTGGGACTGAGACACGGCCCAGACTCCTACG
>JBQGDI010000041.1:0-31155 GCA_052038965.1 Candidatus Limnocylindrales bacterium
CGCGGAGGACCTGCTGCTCGCGGCCTGGCTCGTCGTCGTCGAGCCGTTCGCGCTGCCGCCCGACGCGAGCACGGGCGGCACCTCGCCCGACCTGCTCCGAGCCGGGCTCGGGATCCTCGGCCTGGTCGGCCTGGTGGTGGCCGTCGGTGCCCGACCGGCCCCCGGCGTGACGACCGCGCTCACGGTTGCGCGCCCGCCGCTGTGGGTCGTCGCCCCGCTGGTGGGGGGCGCGGCCGTCGCGCTCGAGGACACGGCCCGCGCCGCCGGGCCGGCCGAGGGCGGCGCGAGTCTGGCGATGCTCCGGGTGGGGGTCGCGATCGCCGCCCGGGGGATTGCGCCACCCCTCCCGGCGATGGTCCGCCGGGCGCTGGTGACGCCGTTCGTCCTCGTGACGGCCGGCTATCTCGGCGAGATCATCCGGGGGCCGGGCAGACCGCTCGACCTGGCGTGGCTCGGGTCGTCGCTCGGCTCGGGCCAGGCGGCGGAGGCCGCCTCCGCCGTCGCGGTCGTCGTCGTCGGTGCCGCGGCGTTCTTCGCGATGCTCGTCTTCGCGCCCCGCCAGGTCGCCGAGCAAGAGGGCAGCCGACGCGCCTGGGCGCTCCGGTTCCTCGTCTACCTTGCCGCCCTCGTCGCCGGCGCGACACTCGCGAGCGGCGTTCGGTCCTGATCCGGTCGCCGCGGCGCCTCGTATCGGATGGTGATCGCTGAACGTTGGACAACCATCGAGATCCGGGTGACCATCGAACCGTGCGCGTCCCTAGACACCGATGAGCGACCCGCTGGACCTGCCGGACGATCGCGGGCTGGTGGCCCGCATCGCGTCAGGTGAGGAGGGGGCGTTCGTGATCGCCTACGACCGCCACGTCCACTTCGTGTACGGCTCGGTCCTGCGCTTCCTGGGCGACCGGGAGGCGGCCGCCGAGGTCGTCCAGGACGCCTTCGTCGCGCTCTGGCGGCGTGCGGCCCAGTACGACGCCGAGACCGGCTCGCTGCTCGCCTGGCTGCTCGGGATCGCCCGGAACCGGGCCATCGACCGGATGCGCGCCGAATCGCGGCGCCCGACGCACCTCGCGGCATCGCTGGAGAGGGCGGCCGACGACGGCGACGCCGAGGCTGCCGACCGCCTGCTGGGTGGCGAGCACCCGGCTGGTCCGGGCGTGACGCCGGAGGCATCGCCCGACCCGGTCGCGATCACCCAGCGGCGCTGGCTGCAGTCGATCGTGAGGGCGGCGATGTCGGAGCTGCCGGCGGCCGAACAGCAAGTCCTGGCCCTGGCCTACGGCGGGGGGCTTTCGCAGTCCGAGATCGCCGAGCGCCTCGACTGGCCGCTCGGCACGGTCAAGTCGCGGACCCGGCGGGGGATGACGCACCTGCGCGCCCGGCTGGGCGCGGTCCCGGATCTCGCCGACGAGGGGCTCGACGTGTCGAGGTCCCCGGTCGCGAACGGCGGGTGGCCGCGATGACAATGGATCACGCCGCGGCGCACGAGCGGATTGCCGACCTGGCCCTCGAGCCGGGGCGACTGGCCGCGCTCCACGCGTCCCCCGATCAGCTCGACCGGGCCCTGCTCGATCACGCTGCGGGTTGCGATGCCTGTCGCACCGACATCGAGGGTTGGGTCCGCACCGAAGGGGCACTCCGGCTGACGCTCGCCGGGGGCCCGGGCCCAACACCCGAGCTCGCGCCGATCCGCGCACCGGAATCGCTTCGCGCGGTCGTCCTGGCGAACGTCGAGGCGAGCGATGCGGCACCCGGACCGGCAGTTCGTCCGGACCGGGCCACGCCGACGCCGACGGCCCGCTTCCGGGCCCGTCCGCGCCCCGCGCTCCTTGGCCTCGCCGCGGCGCTCGTCATCGCCGTCGTCGGCGGTGTCGCCATGGCCGGCCAGGTCGCTCGGATCGATCGTCTGGCCGCGCAGGCCCGGGGGCTGGCGCTGGCCATGACCGCGGTCGACCGTGTCCTCGCCGATCCCGGCCACCAGGTCGCGGAGCTCCGGACGCCCGAGGGCGCTCGCGGCGGCTCCATCTCCTGGACCCGGCGGGACCTCGTCGTCCTGACGAACGCACTCGCCGAGCCGGCGGGCGAGGCGCTCTATCGCTGCTGGCTGAGCGATGGCGGCCAGGGCTGGGCGGTCGGCCGGATGTACTTCGCCGACGGCACCGGTTACTGGGTCGGGTCGCTCGACGAGTGGGCGGCGTTCGAGATCGGACCCACCACGGTCTTCCGCGTCAGCCTCGAGCCGCCCGGCGCCGACCCAGCCAAGCGCGAGGGGCCGATCGTCCTCGAGGCAGACCTGGGCACCTGAGCGGACCGCTCCCGGGCCCTCGGCGCAGCCGAGCGGGCACCAAGGGCCGTTCCGGGCTAGCCGACGGGGATGCGCTTCTCGGGATCCACGAACGGCATGCCCACGACCGTGGCGCTCCGGGTCCCCCACTCCGTCTCGACGGCGATCGCCACGCTGCCGTCGACGAGCGAGACCGGCAGCCAGCAGTAGCCGATGTTCTTCCGCAGCCGTGGGGAGTAGATCGCCGAGGTGACCTTGCCGACCCGTTCACCCTCGGCATGGGCCGGCCATTTGACGTTGTTGAGCTCCGGGAACGGGTCGCCGTCGAGCTCGACGCCGACGAGGCGGCGGGCCACGCCCGCGTCGCTGATCCGCCGATAGGCGGCGATCGAGATGCTGGCGTCGTCGGCCAGCCCGAAGTCGACGAGCCGCTCGAGTCCGACCTCGAAGGCGTTGTCCTCGTAGGTCATGTCGGCGCCCCAGTTGAGGATCCCGCCCTCGATCCGCCGAATGTCGGACGGGCCGGTGGGCTTGACGCCATACGGCCCGCCGACCTCCATCAGGGTCTCCCACAGCTCCGTCCCGCGGGCCGTGTCGGTCAGGTAGATCTCGTAGCCAACCTCGGAGGTCCAGCCCGTGCGGGTGATGACGACCGGGATGCCGCGGATCTCGGCCCGCCGCCACCAGTAGTACCGAAGGTCGAGGATCGAGTCCCCGACCAGGTCGCGGAGGAGCTCCTTGGAGCGAGGGCCCTGGACCTGCAGCGGCGCGACGTCGGCCTCGCGGATCGTCACGTCGAGGTCCGGGTAGGCGTTCCGCAGGCCCCGCGCGAAGAGCAGGGCGTCCGAGGACGCCAGGGCGAACCAGAACGTGGTTTCGTCCATCCGCGTCAGGACGGGGTCGTTGATGATCCCACCGTCCGAGTCGCAGACCAGGACGTACTTCGCCTGACCCACGGCGCACGCGGAGAGGTCCCTCGGGGTCAGGAGCTGCGCGAACCGGAAGCCGTCCGGTCCGCTGATCTCGAGGCACCGCTCGACCGACACGTCCCAGATCGTGACCGCGTTCAGGAGCACCTCGAACTCCGCCTCGAACGAGTCGTAGCGGATCGGGAAGTACATGTGGTTGTAGACCGTGAAGCCCTTCGGGCCGTGGCGTTGGGTCGCCTCGTAGTACGGCGTCCGGCGGTTGCGGGCGCCCCGCTGAACCTGGCCCATGTCGAACGGTGCCATCGGCTTCCTCGCGTCGTGCCGCGGCAGTCGGTGCGGCGTCCCCAGTGTGGCTGGCCCGTCAGGCCAGCGTGACGCGCTCCCGCCAGCTCGGCACGTGGACCTCCAGCCCGAGCGCGTCGACCTTCGGGGCCAGGATGATCTGGGCCTCGGGGTCGCCATGGACGAGGAAGACTCGCTTCAGGCGGTCCGGCGAGAATCGGCCGAGCCAGGCCAGGAGCTCCGACTCGTCGGCGTGGGCCGAGAAGCCGCTGATCGAGCGGATGCGGCACCTGACCTCGTGCGTCCGGCCGTCGATCCGGACCGTCCGGGCTCCGGCCTGGAGGTGGGCACCGAGCGTGCCCTCACCCTGGTAGCCGACGAACAGGAGCGTCGCCCGCGGGTCGTCGATGAGGTTCCGGAGGTGGGCGACGACGCGGCCGCCGGTCAGCATCCCGTTCGAGGCGACGATCATGTACGGCCGCTCCGCCCGCTCGATCGCCTTCGATTCGCCGACCGTCCGGGTGATCGACTGATTCGGGTAGTCGAGGGGCGTGCCGCCTCGCTCGAGGAGCCGGCGCGTTTCATCGTCATAGAACTCGGGGTGGCGGCGATAGATCTCGGTCGCCTGGGTCGCCATCGGCGAGTCGAGGTACAGCGGCAGCAGCGGGATCTCGCCGCGGTCGATCATCCGGTCGAGCTGCCAGACGATCTCCTGGGTCCGGCCGATCGCGAATGCCGGCACGAGAAGGACGCCGTCGGACCGGGCCACCTCGGTCACGATCTCGGCGAGCATCCGGATCGCTTCGGTCGCGGCCTCGTGCTCGCGTCCGCCGTACGTCGACTCGACGACGACGTAGTCCGCCTCCTCGATGGAGGTGGGATCCCGCAGGATTGGCGTGCCCGGCCGGCCAAGGTCTCCAGAGAACACGACGACCTGCTCCACGACGCCGTCCGGACCCGCCTCGTGCACGCGCAGCCGGATGATCGCCGAGCCGAGGATGTGGCCGGCGTCCACGAACGTCGCCCAGACCCCGGGCGCCACCTCGGTCTCGCTGCCGTAACGGACACGACGGAAGAGCGGCAGCACGGCCTCCGCGTCGGCCTCGGTGTAGAGCGGCGCGTCGAGGTCGATGATCAGCTCAGGGGGCTGGGCCCGGAGCTCGGCCTCCGGGTCGAAACCCGCCGGAGGCTCTGGTTCGACGGTCGTCCGAACGTGCTGGCCGTTGGCATGGGTGGGCTCGGCCTCCGCCTCGTCCGATGCGGTCTCCTGGACCGCGGCAGCGTCCGCCGCGGCCGCCTCGTCGAGGGCCGCGCGGTACTCCTCGGCGTCGTGGTCGTCGTCGTCGTCCGCCTTGTCGGGATGGCGGCGCTCCCAGCGGGCATGGCGCTTCGCGAACTCCTCGTGCAACCGACCGGAATCGAGGAGCACGAGCGACGCCAGCTCCCCGGTTGCGCTCGTGAGGTAGATCGGGCCGTCGAAGCCCTCGCGAACGGCGATCGGCAGGAGGCCGCAGTGGTCGAGGTGGGCGTGGGTCACGAGGATCGCGTCGAGCGACGACGCCTCGAAGCCGAGCGGGATGCGGTTCCGGATTGACTCGTTCGGGCTGCCCTGGAACATGCCGCAGTCGACGAGGACCCGCGCCTGGTCGGTCGTCAGCAGGAATCGGGAGCCGGTGACCGTCCGGGCGCCACCGAGGAACGTCAGCTGCATGTGCGCCGAGTGTGCCAGACGGGGATGGCGGCCCGACCGTCGCCGCGACGGCCCGGCATTGCTGCGACGTGAAGGCGGGCGAGCGGTCAGGCCTCGCGGCCGCGAGCGACGAGCCCGGCGACGAGCAGGACAGCGGCGACGATCAGGACGATCGCGCCGGCCGGCAGGAGGGCCGCGACGTCGAAGCCGTCACCCGGACCCTCGGCACCCTCGCCGATCGGCTCGCGAGCGTCGGCCGGCCGGAGCTCCGTGTAGTCATCCAGCCATGGCGTGGTGTTGGTGCAGAGGTTGTCGACCAGCGCGCTGGTGTCGGGGTCGCGGTACGGGAAGAAGATGTACTTCGTCCCGACCTCGTAGGTCCGGTCGACCGAGGAGATCCCCTGGCCCTGTCCGCCGAGGACCACGACCGTGACCTCCTGGTCCGGGCCCCGCCAGACCTCATCGACCTCGACGACCGCGCGGCGCCCCTGCTCGAGCGCGCCGGTGACCGTCCCGACGAACACGATCTCGGCGGTCTCGACCGCCTCGGCGATCGGCGGCGGCGCCATGCAGTCGGCGAGAACGGCCCCGGGAGCCGCGAGGAGCAGGCTCGCCGCGATGCCGGCGAGCGATGCGAGGCGGAGGAGGGCGTGAAGAGGCCGCGGCAGGGTTGACATGGCCCGGAGGACGCCGCCAGTCAGGTCCCGGTTCCGCGGCGCCCTAGACGATGACGAGCGCGTCGACCGCGATGGCCGCGAAGAGCAGCGTGAGGTAGCTGATCGAGTACCGGTAGAGGCGGACCGCCTGGGCCGTCGATTCCTCCGGCGCCGTGCCCTGGCGCCAGAGGACGTAGGCCCGCCACAGGAACAGGGTACCGAGGATGATCGCGGCGGCGAGGTAGATGGCGCCCATCCGGGCGACGATCGCGAAGACGATCGTCAGTGCAACGAGCAGGATCGTGTACAGGCCGATCTGGCGGCTCGTCTCGGCGATGCCGCGGACGACGGGCAGCATCGGAACCCCGGCCGCCGCGTAGTCGTTTCGGATCCGCAGCGCCAGGGCCCAGAAGTGCGGCGGCGTCCAGTAGAAGACGACGGCGAACAGCAGCAGCGCCGGCAGCGCGACGTCACCGGTGACCGCGGCCCAGCCGATGACCGGCGGCAGCGCCCCGGCCGCGCCGCCGATGACGATGTTCTGGGGTGTGCTGCGCTTCAGCAGGATCGTGTAGACGACGACGTAGAACCCGATCGCGAGGAGCGTCAGGAAGGCCGCGACGAGGTTCACGAACCAGGCCATCGCCGCGACCGAGATGACACCCAGGACGATCCCGAAGAGCATCGCCCGCTCCGGCTCGACAGCCTGGGCCGGGAGCGGCCGGCGCCGCGTCCGGGCCATCCGCTCGTCGATGTCCCGCTCGAGGTACTGGTTCACCGCGTTCGCCGAGCCGGCCGCCAGGGTGCCGCAGACGAGCGTCCAGAAGGCGACTCGGAGCCAGTCGCCGAGGGCCATGCCGGGAACCTCGCGGCTGGCGAGGACCATCGCTGGAACCGTCGTAACGAGCAACAGCTCGATGATCCGCGGCTTGGTCAGGGCGACGTACGCCCGGATGGTGTCGCCGATGGACGGCCCCGGCCCGGCACCCGCGCCCGCGCCGGCGCCGGACGGAGACCACGGCACGACGTGGCTCCGAGTGGCGCAGTACGACACGACGGCCAGCGCGACCGAGGCTCCCCAGATGAGTGCGCCGAGGGCCACGTGCAGCGTCTGGGCCCACTCCGCCAGCCGCGTCGTGATCTGGAGCGCACCGATTCCGACCTGGATGAGGTACGCGACGAGGATGGCCGCCGCCAGCCAGGCGAGGCGTGGATGGTCGGAGCGGCGCCGCCAGGCACTGAACGCCACGAGCGCCAGGATCACGAACACGACCGCGGCCACGTAACGATGGAGGGCGTGGGTCGCGAACAGGACCGCCAGGTCGTCGCGGCCGGGCGGAACCGTCGGGACGACCTCGCCGTTCATCAGCGGCCAGTCGCCGAACACGAGCCCCGCGTCGAGCGCGGTCACGTTCGAGCCGAACATCAGCAGGGCGAAGGTCGCCGCCGCGCCGAACGAGGCGAGGAGCGTGAACCGCTGGCTCCCGCCACGGCCAAGCCTGGCCGGGTACGACGCCCGGACGAGGAGGTAGACGAGGAGGCCCTCGAGGGCCATCGCCGCGGCGAGGTGGGCCGTCACCGACTCGCCGCTGTTGCCGAGGCGGACCGTCTCGCGGCCGAGCCAGGCCTGGAAGCCGACGAGGACGACGGCCGCCAGCGACGGCCACAGGATCGAGCGACGGTCGCGATGATCGAGGAGCGCGAGCGCGGCCATGCCGAGGATGCACAGCCCGATCAGGGCCGCCACCAGGCGGTGGATCCACTCGATCCAGACGCTGAAGCCGGCGTCGAGGCTCGGCAGGAACTGCCCCTCGAAGCAGCCCGGCCAGTGCGGGCAGGCCATCCCCGAATCGGTCGCGCGAACGACGACGCCGATGACGACGAGCGAGAAGGTCAGGGCGACGGTCGCGGCGGCAAGCCGCTGGAAGCGGGTCAAGCGGTCCTCCGGGAGTGGCCCGCGAATTCTAGCGAATGGCCCGGCGTTCACGATCCGTCGCGAGCACCGCTAGGCTATGGCCGTGGCCTCCCCCCGACCGACCGCCGCATCGTGGCTCGCCCTCGTCGTGGTCCTCGCGGCCTGCACGGGCGGCCCGACCACGGCGCCATCCAGCGGCCCATCGGCCGCCCCCGGAGCGTGCGGAGCGGCACCGCCGGTGGCCGCGTCCGACGTCCAGGCCTGGATCGCCGAGGTCGGGCGGCCGCCGATCGTCCCGGTCATCGCGAGCAGCCAGCAGGCCTGCGGCGGGAACCGGATCCTCATCGGCCTGCTCGACGACCAGAACCGCCCGATCGGCTCGCCGGACTACGTCGTCCGAGCCTCGTTCTTCGACCTGGGTCGGGACGCCACGACCCACGTGGCCGCGGTCGACACGGAGTTCGTGTGGGCGATCGAGGGCGAGCGCGGGCTGTACGTCGCGAACGTCGAGCTCGGCGAGAGCGGCACTTGGGGTGCCGAGCTGCTCGTCTCGTTGTCCGGCGTCCAGCACCGGCTCCGGATCGCGTTCGATGTCCAGCCGACGGGCGTGACGAAGCGCGTCGGCGAGCGAGCGCCCGCCTCGCAGACGCCGACCGCCGCTGACGTCGGTGGCGACCTGGCGAAGCTCTCGACCGACGACCAGCCCGACGCGCGGTTCTACGAGATGTCGGTCGACGACGCGCTCGCCGCGAAGGAGCCGTTCGTGCTGGTCTTCGCCACGCCGAAGTTCTGTACCAGCGCCGTCTGCGGGCCGACCCTCGACCGGGTCAAGCCGTTCCTCGACGCCTACCCGACGGTGACGTTCATCAACGTCGAGCCATACCAGCTCGAATACCGTGACGGTGGGCTCCATTCAGTGACGGAGGACCGCCTGACGCCGGTGGCCGCGACCGAGGAGTGGGCCCTCGTCACGGAGCCATGGGTCTTCGTGGTCGATCGCGAGGGCGTGATCCGGGGTTCGTTCGAGGGCGTCGTCGGCGACGAGGAGCTGCGTCGCGCGATCGCGTCGATCAGCTAGCCCCCGGGCCGGCGGCGACGCCCCGGTGGAAGGTCGCGCTCACGGTCAACGACCCGATCCCCGACTGGCGGAACGTGAGCACCTGCTGCGGCCGAGTGGGATTCACCCGGCGGCGGCGTCCTCGATCCGGTAGGCGACGAGGTCGCCACTGTCGTCTCGGAAGAAGACCCGAACCGGCTCGCTCGTCGCGAGGTGCTCGCCGAGATGGCCCGGCGGAAACTCGGTGCCGTTCTCGAGCTCACCGAGCCGGATCCCGAGGGTCCGGCCGTCGTCGGTCCGGAGGGTGAAGCCGCGCACCTCGTCCAGGCCCGCCGAATCGATGGCGGTGATCACGCCGGTGACCGGCGATCCCGGTTGGCCACTCGTAGCGGGGCTCGCCGTCCCAGGCGCCGCCGGCGCGCAGGCCGCGACCAGCAGGGCGAGGCCGAGCCATGCGACGCGAAGCGCCGGGCGCCGACTCGCCATCGTCATGCCGCCACGATCCCGCTGCTGCCGGGAGCGTGGAGCGGCTCCCCGGCCGTGCAGCCGGGGCAGGTCGCGACGCCGCCCTCGTAGGTCGGAAGGTCGAGGATCCACAGCGCCTCGAGCGGATATGTCCGGCCGGTCGCCGGCGACACGAGGCTGGCCTTGCCGCCCGACCGGTCGACCAGGACCGCGCAGCCCACGATCTCACCGCCGGCGGCCTCGACGGCCGGCAGCATCGCGAGCAGCGACCCGCCGGTGGTGAGGATGTCGTCGACGAGCAGGACCCGTTCGCCGGGCGCGATCGCGAACCCCCGCCGAAACTCGCGGCGCGGCGGTCCGTCGTGGCCCCGGACCTCCTCTGCGAAGAGCGCCCGCGTTCCGAGCTGACGACCGGTTTCGAAGGCCAGGATGAGGCCGCCGGTCGTTGGCCCGGCGACGAGATCGACCGCCGGGCCGCCGTCCGGTTGGCGGTAGCGGCTCGCCCAGAACCCGCACAGCTCGCTCGTGGCGGCGGGGTCCGAGAGGACCGCGAACTTCTCGAGGTAGGCGGTCGCGTGGCGGCCGCTCTTCAGCCGGAAGTGCCCATCGCGGAGCGCGCCGGAAGCACGGAACAGGGCCTCCGTCCGCCTGGCAACCGCCTCGCGGGCCGCGAGCGCGGTCCCGGACTTCATCGTCGTCATCGCCCGGCAGTGTAGGCCGGGCGGCGGTCATGACCCGACCGCAGCCTGGTCCCCCGGGGATCGCCGGAGGCGGCGGGCGGCCAGGAACGTCGCCGCGGCCAGGAGGCCGGCCACGGCCAGCACCGGCAGCCAGACGATCGCCAGCCAGATCCCGACCGTCAGGCCGGCCTGGCCGAGTTCGACGAGGGTTGCGGCGGCGGCCTCGACCTCGGCGTTCGGGTCGTAGCCTTCCTGGACGCTGACCACGGGGTCCGGCCGCAGGACGAGGGTGACGTCGAGCGTCGAGTAGGCGGCCTGCTCCTGGAGGCCCTGCTGCTGCGTCACGAGCCGTTCGATCTCCCCGCGCACGGTCGTCAGCTCGGATTGGACCGTCAGGACGTCCTTGATGCCGCCGGCTCGGTCCATGATCGCCTGGAGTGCGCGTTCGGTCGTTTCGAGGTTCCGGATCCGGGCGCCGAGGTCCGCGACCTCGCCGGTCACCTCGCGCGTCTCGGCGTGCTCGGCGACGACCCGGTCGCCGAGGGTGCGCGCGGCGGCAAGGCCGTCCTCCCATCGGTCAGCCGGGAGGCGGAACGTCAGGCTGGCGTACGCGTCGCTGCCATCACCCTCGCGCTTCGAGGCGCGGACATACCCGCCGAGGCCGGAGAACGTGGCCGTCGCATCCCGGATCGCGTCGTCGAGCGCCGCGACCTGGACCGTGACCGAGGCGGTCTTGATGACGAGGAGGTCGGGGCGCTCGGCGCCGAGGAGGACCCCACCGCCACCGGGCGAGCCGCCGCCGGGTGAGTCGCCGCCGGGTGAGTCGCCGCCGGCCGCGTCGGCCGGTCGGGTGCCCGGCTCGTCTTCCTGGGCCGGCGGGTCGGCCGCGCCGCCGCTCACGGAACCGATGGACGCACCGACGGTCGAGAGGATGGAGCTGGTCTGTGCTCCGAGGAGGACCACTGCCACGATCCCCAGCCCGAGCATGGCCGCAACCGCGGCCACCAGCCCCTTCCAGAGATCTGCACGCTCGTCGCCCATGTCGCGCCTCCCCGTCGTCGGCGCGAAGGTGCCGCGGTTCGGGCGGCCAGGCGATCCGCGATCGCCGCGAGCCGGGCTGCGTGATATCGCCCAATCCGCCCCGCGACTCGAACGACCGTCAGGCCCCCGGGTTGGCGAGCGCCGTCGGAGCCGGCCGACGGAAGCGTCGGACGATGAGCGCGCCCAGGAGCACCAGGATGCCCACGACCACGAGGATCGGCAGCCACACGATCGCGAACCAGATCCCGGCGGCCGCGACGGCCTGGAGGATCCGGACGAGGCTCGCGGTCGCCTCGTCGACCTGCGCCCCGGGGTCGAACTCCTTCTGGGAGGTGAGGACCGGGTTCGGCGTCAGCGAGAACACCGCCGTCAGGGTCGACATCGCCGCCTGTTCCTCGAGGTGGCTCTTCTGGGCGGTCAGCTGCTCGATCTCGCTGCGGACCCTCGTCAGCTCGGCCTGCACCTTGAGGACGTCCTCGATCTCGGTGGCCCGGGTCATGATCTGCTGGAGCGCACCCTCGGTCGCCCGGAGGTTCGTGATTCGCGCGCCCAGATCGACGACCTGGCCGGTCACGTCCTCGGTGCCCGAACGCTCGTCGAGGACCTTCTGGCCGAGGCCGCGGATCGCCGCGAGGGCCTCGTCCCAGCGGGCGGCGGGGATCCGGTACGTGACGCTGGCATAGGCGCTCTCCTCGTCTCCCGAGCGCTCCGATGCGCTGGCATAGCCACCGAGCCGGACCATCGCCGCCGACGCCGCGGCCACGGCCTCGTCGAGGCCCGCGACCTGGATCGCGATCGAGCCGGTCTTGATGATCAGCAGGTCCGGCTGATCGAGGTCGTAATAGGCCGGGCGGCCGTTCCCGTCGGCCCCGCCGTCACTTCCCTCGCCGTCGCCGCCCAAGAATCCGGGTGGCGCGGCCGGATCGCGACCCGCGCCGTCGGCGTTCGGGCCCGCTGGTGCCGGCGCCAGGGCCGCGCCACCGCAGGCCACGAGCACCACCGCCGTGATCACGAGTGCGAGCGCGACCCATGGACCGCGGTGCCGGGATCCGATCGACAGCATCTCGCTGCTCCTCTCGTCTCGCCGTCGCGCAGGGCGATCGGCGATGCGGGGACGGGATCGCGGCGCCGCTGGTTCCGTCCGCCGACCCGGGGAACGGCCGGCCTAGGGCCGGTACTCGACGCCCTTGGCCGACGGGGCCGAGGCCCGCCGCGGCAACGCGGTCCCGACGAGCGGCCGGTAGGCGTCGAGGCCTCGCCGGCGGCACTCGACCGCGAGCTCATCGATCAGGCGGACCGGCAGCGCGGGGTCGGCGAACAGTGCCGTTCCGACCTGCACCGCGACCGCGCCGACGGCGAGGTAGTCCAGCACGTCGGCGAGCTCGGCCACGCCGCCGATCGCGACGACCGGGATGTCCACGACCTGGGCGACCTCGTACACGATCCGGAGCGCGACGGGCTTGATCGCCGGCCCCGACAACCCGCCATAGACGTTGCCGAGCAGCGGCCGTTCCCGCGACGGGGCCACGGCGATGCCCGACAGCGTGTTGATCGCGGTGAGCGCATCGGCCCCGGCGTCGGCGATGGCCCGAGCGATCGGGCGGACGTCGGCGACGTTCGGCGAGACCTTGACGAGAAGCGGCAGGTCGGTCGCTCGACGGACCGCGGCGGTGACGGACCCGGCTGCCTCGGCGTCGATCGCGAACTGCAGTCCACCCTTGCCGACGTTCGGACAGCTGATGTTGAGCTCGATCCCGGCGATCCCGGGCAGGCCGTCGAGCCGTCGAGCCACCTCGACGTAGTCGGCGATCGACTCCCCGGCAACGTTGACGATCACCGGCACCTGCCAGGATGCCCAGGTCGCCGCGTACTTCTCGACGACCGCGTCGACGCCGGGATTCTGGAGACCGATCGAGTTGAGCATCCCGGCCGGGGTCTCGGTGACGCGGGGGGTCGGGTTGCCGATCCGCGGCCGGAGGGTCGTGCCCTTGCAGCAGATCGCGCCGAGCCGCTGGACGTCGACGACGTCGCTGTATTCGACCCCGTAGCCGAACGTGCCGGACGCGACCAGGACGGGATTCCGGAGGACGAGGCCCCGGCCGAGGTCGACCGAGAGATCGACGCTCGGGGCGACGACCGAAGCCTCGGGTCCGGGCCCGGTCGGGCGGGCGACGGGGACGGGGGCCGTGGGGCCGGACTCGGCGGGCCTGGCAGGCCCGGGGCCCGGGCGCGTCACCGGCGCGATCGCGGGCCGGCTCCGGCGGACCGTGGGACGGCGGTTCGGCGAGCCGCCCGTCTGACCGCGCGACGAGGTCACGACGCGGCGCCGGGCTCTCACCAGCTGCCCTCCCAGGCGATCTCCTCGGACGCGAAGACCGGGCCCTCCCGGCAGACGCGCTGGGGCGTGCCCGAGGTCGTCATGACGACGCAACCGAGGCACGCCCCGACGGCGCAGCCCATGTTCTGCTCCATCGAGACCTGCAGGAACGCCTTTCGCCTGGCCATCGGCGATCCGATCGGATCGGGGCGGCCACCGCCGCGCTTCCTTCCGAGCGCTGCCACGCCGAGCCGGCCGCGGCGTGTCTCCGCCAGCCGGGCGAGGGCCCGGAGCATGCCGGCAGGTCCGCACGCGAAGGCCTGGTCGGCCCACCCCTCGTAGTCCGGCACGAGATCGGTGACAAAGCCGTGGTGGCCCATCGAGCCGTCGTCCGTCGCGACGACGTACTCGACCTCATCCGGCAGCAGCGACGACGGGTAGACCTCGCGCGCCGAGGCCGCGCCGAACAGCAGGGTCACCTGCCGGCCGGCTCGAATCGCCTCGTCGGCGAGAGCCCGCACGCCGGCGATCCCGAGGCCGCCCGCGACGAGCAGCAGGTGCTGGCTCCTCGGGTCGACCTCGAACGGCCTCCCCAGTGGGCCCAGCATGTCGATGCGGTCGCCCGGTCGAAGCTGGGTGAACCACGCCGTCCCGCGCCCGACGGTCCGGAAGTGGATCGTCAGCCTCCCGGCGGCGGGGTCGATCGTGTTGTACGAGAACGGTCGCCGCAGGACGAGCCCGGAGAAGTCGCCGGTCCGGACGTGGACGAACTGGCCGGCGCGGGCGCCGGCCACGAGGTCCGGCGCGAAGTACGCCTGGAGCCATTGGCCCGGCAGGATCTCGCGGCTGTCGAGCAGCTCGGCTCCTGCGAGCCGCATCGTGGGCTGTGGGGTGATCTCGGCCGGACGGCGGGCCCGCGGCGTGACCCGTCCTGGGGCGCTGGGATCGCGGGCCCGGGCCCTCACGGCCGTGGCGCGCGAACGCACGCGACCGACGTCACCGCCGATCGCCCAGCCCATCGGCGTCGAGGTCCTCGCCATCGTCGTCGCCGGCCTCGCCGGCTCCGTCGGCCTCGTCGGCCTCGTCATCCGGTGGCTCGCCGTCCTCGCTGGCGACCTCGGGATACGCATCGGCGATCGCCTCGGCGAGGTCGCCGAAGACGTCGGTCGGGTCGTAGTACCGGACGATGTCGTCCGGGCCCGCGAGGTCCTGCCAGCCCGTCTCGCCCTCGGGGATGACTCGCCCGCGGAACCCCCCGACGCCGAGCGCGAGATGCTCGTCGTCGTCGTCGACGACGACCAGCGTCCCGACCAGGCCGAGCAGCCCGGTGGCAGCGGCCTCGAACTGCTCGATGAGTCCGGCCTCGGTTCGCTGGCTTCGGTCCTGGAAGTCGAGGGCGAGCTCGTACAGGGCCACGGCCGCGCTCGCCTCGTCGGTGGCCTCGCGGACCTCCGGCTGGCCGGCCGCCCAAGTGTCGGCTGCGCCGGCGTACGGATTGCTGCCGTCGAGACCGGCCTCGTCCTCGTCCTCCGCCTCGCCCTCTTCGTCCTCCTCGGCCTCGGCCTCGCCGGCCAGCTCCGAATCGACGGCACCGAACGCCTCGGCGTCCGCGAAGGCCTGGAGGATGTCCGCCGGGTTGTACAACTCGGCCAGCTCGGCGGCGGTCTCGATGATCTCGGTCTCGGACACCCACTCGCCGGTCGCCTCGTCATAGACCCGGCTCCGGCTGCGGAACGTCCCGTCCGGCGCGACCGCGAGGTAGTCGGGGTCGTCGTCGATGAGGACGAGCCCGCCGAGCGCCTCGACCCGCTCGGCGTTCGCGGCCATGAACCGCTCGAGCTGCTCGCCGGCGCGGACGAGGAAGTCCGATCGCTCGATGGCGGCGTCCCGGGCGATCTCGGCCAGCGCGGCGTTCCGCGGGGCGTCCATGGCGACCCTCCTTACAGGTGGACCTTGAGGTCCGGTCCCATCCGCTCGCGGAGGAACATCGAGTGATGGCGTTCGAAGATCCACTCGGCGCCGCGATGGGCCAACGCCTGGATGCCTTCGTCGGCCTCCATCTTGTCGAGCGTCGCGTAGTCCGGCAGCTCGATGAGGATGACGTTGTCGAAATCCCAGCCGTGGGCGACGTTGTACCAGCCGATGAACTTCACGCCGTACTTGGCCGAGTATTCGCGCGCCTGCCGGGGGAAGAGGGTCTTCATGTAGAACTTGAAGAACGGATCGCGGCCGCGGCGGACCGAGAAGTAGGTGGCGAGCACGGGCACGGCGCGCGGGCCCTCCTGGTTCCTGACTTGGCGTGGTGGTCGGGAATGGTGCGGGGAGGCGGCTATTCTCGCACGCCGCCGCCGGGCGGGCCCCCGGGGTCGGCGACGCCGGGCGGACTCGCGTCCTCGGCCCGCGCGCCCGTCTGCGCGGCGCCCTCGTCCTCGAGCTCGCCAACCGTCCTGGTCGCCGAGCGGAGTGGCCGCCGGCGGGCCTCGGCCCGACGGTCGGCGGCCACGAGCCGGAGCAGGAAGATGATCGTCTGCCCGGCGAGCAGCAGGAGGACGAGCAGCGCGACGAGCAGGCCGATCGTCACCGGGACGGGCCACGCCCAGGCGGCGCTCAGCGGGGTCAGGACGACGAGCACGACGAGCAGCACGACCTGGAGCCAGAAGCAGCCGAGCCCCGGGCCGCGCTCGGCGTCGAGCGGCGCCCCCTTGTACTCCACGTCGCGGACGCTCCCCTTGGTCGGCTCGGTCACGGATATGGCTCCTCTACCATCGATCGATGCCGGATCGTGACAGATCGCCCGCCAGCACACCGGCCGCGGCGCTCGAGCGGGTGGCGGCCTGGCACCCGGAGCCCGAGCTGATCGTGGTCCGGGACGAGCAGACGTCGCGGGAGGCCCTCCGCCGCGCCGGCGCCGCGACCTGGGACGCGGCCCTCGACTACCTGTACGACCATGCCCTGGGGCGCGCCATGGGCGAGCCCGCCGACTACGCGGCCCTGCGCCGGCGGTACTTCGGCCCGCCCGGCCGTCCGGGACCGGCGCCCGACGGGCCGTCGACGCTCGACGCGGTCCTCGACGAGTTCCGGGCGCGGATCGCGCCGCACACGGTCAGCGCCTGGCATCCGCGGTCATTCGGGTACTTCACCCCGCCGCCGCTCGTCGCGTCGATCGCCGGCGAGGTGCTGTCACAGGTGGCCCAGCAGGGCATCGACGTCTGGCACGCCGGCCCGGTCGGGGCGTTCGTCGAGGAAGAGGTCGTCCGCTGGCTGTGCGACGTCGTCGGTTATGGCGACGGCGCGTTCGGCCTGCTGACCTCGGGCGGTGTGATGGCCAACTTCATCGCCATGGCCCTCGTGCGCGACGTCCATGTACCACGGGTCCTGGCGCTGGACGCACCGCCGCGCGGCCGGAGCCTGGAGGGCTGCCGGGTCTATGCCTCGGACCAGGCCCACTTCTCGATCGGGCGCGCGCTCGACGAGCTCGGCTTCCCGCCGGAGACCCTGGCGATCGTCCCGGCCGACGAAGCGTTCCGGCTGCGTGGCGCGGCCGTGGCCGCCTCGGTCGAGGCCGACCTTGCCGCCGGCGTCCGGCCGCTGGCGATCGCTGCCGTCGCCGGCGCGACGAACACCGCCTCGGTCGATGCCGTCGCCGAGCTGGCGAGCGTGGCCACGCGCCACGGGCTGTGGCTGCACGTCGACGCGGCGTCCGGCGCCGCGGCCCGGCTCGCGGCCCGCGATCGCGGCCGCGGCCCGGACCTCGCGCTCGCCGACTCGGTGACGGTCGACCCGCACAAGTGGATGTTCCAGGCGTACGACATCGGCGGCTTGGTCGTTCGCGACGGCACGGCCCTCGGCGAGGCGTTCGGCGGGCGGCTGCCCGAGTACTACCGCGCCGGTCACGGCCGACCGCACGGGGCAGAGGCAAGGCTCGAGGCCGCGGGAGGACACGACCACGCCCCGGGCGGCCCTGACGGCCACGAGCCGGCCGACCTGAACTTCTGGCAGCTCGGCTTCGAGGGCACCCGACGCTGGCGCGCGCTCAAGCTGTGGACCTCGTGGAAGCATCTCGGCACGAGCGGCTTCGGCCGCCTCGTCGAGGCGAACATCGACCTCGCGGCGCATCTCGCCAGGCGGATCGTCGAAGCCGACGACTTCGAGGCACTCCCCCAGGTCCCGGCACTGTCGGTCGTCACCTTCCGGCACCTGCCGGGCGGTGCCGCGGCCGCCGCGCGGCTCGGTCCCGCAGCGCTCGATGCCCACCAGGATCGCCTCCAACGAGCCCTGGAGCGGAGCGGTGTCGGATGGCTGTCGACGACACGGTTGCGTGGTTCGACGTACCTTCGAGCCGGCGTCCTGAACACGCAGTCCGTGGAGTCCGACGTGGACGACCTGCTCGATGCGCTCCGGGTTCTGGCGCGCGATGCCTGACCGTCGCGTCGACCGCGGACGCCGTGGGCTCTGGGTCTCGCTCGCAGTGTTGACCCTGGCCTGCCTCGTCGCCGGCTGGGCGGCGGCGGCGCCGTCGTCGCACGCGGTCGAGCGGCCCGGCGAGAGCTGCCCCGACACGACCCCGGCACCGGGCGCGAGCGCCGCGTTCTGCGAGGACGTCACCGATCCCGACGGCGCGGGCGGGGCCGGCTTCGACCTCGCCGGCCTCCTGCCGCTCGCCGCCGCCGTCGTCGTGGGCGGGATCCTCGCCCTCGCCTTGGTGCTGCTGGTCATGCGCCGCCGGCTGCCGGGGCCCCTCGCCCAGGCCGGCCCGGGCGAGTGGTGGACGTGCCGGCAGTGCGGTGCGACGAATATCGCCGGCAGCCCTCGCTGCTACAGCTGTGGCGCGTGGCCGGGCTGACCAGCCGCGGCCTCGCGCTCGCGCTCGTCCTCACCGCCGTCGCGGGCGTGGTCTCGGCGCCGACGGGCGTCGCCCCGGATCCGACTCCGGCGCCGACCGACGCTCGCCCGCCGACCTGCAGCGAGCGGTTCCCGGGCGAGGGCCCGGCAGGCGTGGACCTCCGCCTCGGCTGCATCGTCAGCGAGGTCGTCGGGCTGTACACCGCGTCGAACCGCGGTGACCCGCCGCGGCTATCGGCCTACGTCCTCGTGCTCGCCGGCGGGACAGGCGTCGGGATCCTGCTCGTCGCCCTCGCGCTCCGCCTTCTCGGCCGCCGCGCCGGGCGGCGGCTGGCCCCGGTCCTGCCCGACGAGTGGTGGGTCTGCCCCCGCTGCCACTCGGTGAACGGCGCCGGCGTCGCGAGGTGCTATGCCTGCGGCGGGCCCCCCGGCGACGGACCGACGCTGCCCACCGTGGCCCGGCCCGAGACGCCCCAGTCGTCGGGCGGCTCGCCCGGCGCCTGACCGCCTACTCGCGCGGCCGCTCGCGCAGGGCCAGCCGGTCCTTGGCCCGGAAGAACTCGCCCACGAAGGGCAGGAACCACGGCCGGCCCTCGTACGGGGCCGGGACGAGCGGGAATCGGAGTCCGGCCAGCGCCGGCGGCTCGCCGCCGCCCATCCACTCGGCGGCCCGGGTCCCGAGCCACGTCGACATGACGACACCCGTGCCGGAGTAGCCCATCGCGTACATCACGCCGCCCATCCGCCCGACGTGCGGCATCCGGTCCATCGTGAGCGCGACCTTGCCGCCCCACGAGTACTCGACGCGGTACCCGGCCAGCTGCGGGTGTGCCTCGATCATCCGCCGATGGAGCAGCCGCGCGGTCCGATTGACCGTGGTCGGCAGGAAGCTCACTCGGCCGCCGAACAGCATCCGGCGGTCGGCGGTGACGTGCCAGTACGACAGGAAGTTGCGGGTGTCGAAGTAGGCCCGACCGGACGGCGAAAGCTCCCGCGCGAGGTCCTCCGGGAGCGGCTCGGTGGCGATGATGTAGCTGCCGATCGGGATGATCCGGCGGCGCATCGACGGGGCCGCGCCGTCGGTGTAGCCGTTCGTCGCGACGAGGACGTCCCGGGCCAGGATCGCGCCCCGCTCGGTCTCGACGACGAACCGGCCGTCGGCCTGGCGGCGGATCGCGCGGACGCGGGCGCGCTCGTGGAGCTCGGCCCCCGCCCGCTCGGCCAGGCCGACGAGGCCGGCGAACCACTTCGCGGGATGGAGGACCCCGCCGGCGTCCACGGCCAGCCCGCCGTGGTACTCGTCCGTGCCGATCTCCTCCCGCAGCTCGGCCTTCGGGATCGCCCGGGCCGGCGAGCCGAACTCCTCGAAGGCGCGTGCCTCGCCGACGAACGCCGCGGCGTGCGACGGGGCCCAGGCCAGCTCGAGATAGCCCTGGTAGCGCAGCTCGGCGTCGATCGCCTGGTCGCGGATCAGGCCAGCCACGAGCTCGGCGGCCTGGACGCTCTCGGCGTAGAGGGCCCGGGCGAGCTCCGGGCCGTAGCGCCTGGCGAGCGCCGTCGGTCCCCACTTGAAGCCCGGGTGAGCGATCCCGCCGTTGCGGGTCGACGCGCCCCAGCCGAGGTGGTTGGCCTCGAGGACCGCGACCCGGGCGCCCTGGAGGGCGAGCTTGCGTCCCGCCGCCACGCCCGTGTAGCCGCCACCGACGACGACCGCGTCGACGCTGTCGGGCAGCGTCCGTCCGCCGCGATCCGGCAGCGCCGGCATCGTGGCCCACCAGTAGGGCTGTCGCTCGTAGTCGCGGTTCAGGGCCGGGACGGCCGGGCGCGCGGTCACAACCCCGCCATCCTAGTCCACGGTGGCGTGCGCGAGGCGCCCCCGGGCCACGGTCAGGAGGACGCGGCCCGGGAGCGAGCGCCCGAGGAGCGGCGAGTTGCGGCCCCGGGAACGCAGCGAATCGGACGTGACCGTCCAACGCTCGGACCGGTCAAAGACGACCAGGTCGGCCGGCTGGCCAGCGACGAGGGCCGGCTCCGGGACGTCGGGCCGAGCGAGGACGCGGGTCGGCCCGGTCGTCAAGGCCTCGACGACGCGCAGGAGGGGAATCCGACCCGCGTCGACGGCCTCGAGCAGCAGGCCCAGGGCGGTCTCGATGCCGCTGATCCCGTTCGGCGCCCGCCCGAACTCCACGTCCTTGTCGACGAGCGCGTGCGGCGCGTGGTCCGTGGCCACGGCGTCGGCCGTCCCCTCGGCCAGCGCCGCCAGGCACGCGGCCGCGTCCACCGGGGATCGGAGCGGCGGGTTGACGCGCGTTGCGGTGTCGTACGGCGCCGCCTCGAGCGCCCCGTCGCGCCACGGATCGCGACGGCGACCCGCTCCGTCGAGGGCCTGCCAGGCGTAGCGCCGCGCGCCGGTGAGCCATTCGTCGCTGAGGGCCACGTGGTGGGGCGTCACGTCGCAGCTGACCGGCAGCCCCGCGGCCTTGGCCCGCCGGATGAGCTCGAGCGAGGCCGCGGTCGACAGGTGGGTGAGGTGGAGACGGGCGGTCGGCACGTCGCCGACGACCTGGGCGAGGATCGCGAGATCGCGGGCGACGGCCCCGGCCTCGGCCGCGGTCGGCCAGCCACGAAGACCCAGGATCGTCGCCACGAGGCCGTCGCTCGCCTCGGCACCGGCGGTCATCGATCGGTCCTCGGGGTGTTCGACGAGCGGCAGCCCGAGCGCGCCGGCATATGCGAGGGCATTCCGGAACAGCAACGCCGACGACACCGGCGCGCCGTCGTCGCTGAAGCCCGCGACGCCGGCGTCAGCCAGCGCTCCGAGGGCCGCAAGCTGTTCCCCGGCGCGACCGGCCGTGACCGCGCCGTAGGCCAGGAGCCGGACGGGCGAGCCTGACGCCTCGGCCCGGGCGTCGGCTGCGACGACCATCGCCGCCGTGTCGACCGGGGGGTCCGTGTTCGGCATCGCGCAGACGGTCGTGAAACCGCCGTGTGCGGCGGCCGCCAGCCCGCTCGCGATCGTCTCCGCCGCGTCGTTGCCCGGCTCGCGCAGGTGGGCGTGGATGTCGACCAGGCCGGGGGCCACGACGACCCCGCGGTCGTCGATCCCGGCCGCCGCCGGGCCGTCCAGCCAGGTGACCGCCTCGATCGTGCCGCGGCGGACGACCAGCTCGCCCGGACCCTCGCGACCGCCCGCCGGGTTGACGAGCCACGCCCGGCTGAGGTCGAGGTCGACCGGCGCGCCGACCTCGGTCACGCCGCGGTCCTCGCGCCGTTCAGCAGCTCGAGGACGGCCATCCGGATGGCGACCCCGTTGGCGACCTGGTCGGTCACCACCGAGCGCGGGCCGTTGGCGACGTCCGGGGCGATCTCGACGCCCTCGTTCATCGGGCCGGGATGCATGACGACCGCGTCGGGCTTGGCGAGCGCGAGCCGCTCGCTGTCCAGGCCGAAACGCGCCGCATACTCGTGAAGGGACGGCAGCAGCCCGGCGGCCATCCGCTCGCGCTGGATCCGGAGGGCCATCACCGCGTCGGCGTCGCGGACGGCGGAGGCCACGTCGGTCGTCACCCGGAATCGGCGCTCCCCGCCGACGCCCGCCGCGGCCCACGCCTCGAAGCCGGTCACGAGCGTTGCGGGACCGCACAGCCAGAGGTCGGCGCCGGCGGCCGTGAGCGTCCACAGGTTGCTCCGGGCGACACGGGAGTGAAGGATGTCTCCCAGGATCGCGACCTTGCGGCCCTCGAGGAACGGGCGCTGTGGCTCGCCGCCGAAGCGCCGCCACAGCGTGTACAGGTCGAGCAGGGCCTGGGTCGGGTGGGCGTGCCAGCCGTCGCCGGCGTTCAGGACGCTGCCGCGAAACTCGCGGGCCACGAGGTACGGCGCCCCGGAGGTGGCGTGGCGCATGACGAGCATTCGCGCCCCGAGGGCCTCGAGCGTCCGCATCGTGTCAAGGAGCGACTCGCCCTTCGTGACCGACGAGCCGCCGGCCGTGACGCTCACGACGTCCGCGCCGAGGAGCTTCGCCGCGACCTCGAAGCTGACCCGGGTGCGCGTGGAGGCCTCGTAGAACAACGTCGTGACGCCGACGCCGCGCAGGGTGCCCGGACGCTCACGCGTCCCGCCGACGATCTCCGCCATCCGGGCGGCGGAGGAGAGCACGACTCCGAGGTCGGCACTCGACAGGACGTCCGTGTCGAGGAGATGGCGATGCCGCCAGGCGGATGCCGCAGGCGGCGCATCCGTCACCGGGAGCCCCCCGCCGGGACGAGCTGCTCGAGATCGACGGCGTCCTCGCCGTCGATCTCCCGGACGCGAACTCGGACGACCTCCTCGCGCGAGGTCGGGACGTTCTTGCCGACGTGGTCGGCCCGGAGCGGCAGCTCGGGGTGGCCCCGATCGACGAGCACGGCCTGCCGGCCCGCGCGCGGCCGGCCGAACGCCCGCAGCGCATCCATCGCGGCTCGGATGGTTCGCCCGGTGTACAGGACGTCGTCGACGAGGACGACCGTCAGGCCCTCGATCTCGAACGGCACGTCGGTGCCCTTCACGACCGGCGAGTGGCCAAGCCGCGCGAGGTCGTCCCGGTGGAACGTGATGTCGAGCGCGCCGACCGGCGGGCGCTCACCCTCGTGCTCCGCGATCGCGTCGGCCAGCCGGCGGGCGAGGGGCACGCCGCGACGCTGGATGCCGACGAGGACTAGATCGTGCGTGCCGGCCTGCTTCTCGACGATCTCGTGGGAGATGCGGACGACCGCCCGCCGGACGTCGTCGGGACTCATGATGCGGCGGCCGCTCATCGCACTCCTTCGGGCCTCACGGGGCCCTGCGTCCGGCTCGCACGGCCGGCTTGAAGGGGACGCCTGCAGTGTACCGGCCGCCGCGCCGGCGGCTCGGGCGTCAGTAGACCCGGATCGTGACCCAGGTCGTGCCCGACCACCAGCCGCAGCCGCAGATCTTGAAGAAGTCCGGGCGGTACATGTCGATGATCCGGCCGCCGGCCTTCGACGGCCCGTAGTCGCTCACGATCCGCTCGATGCACCCGCCCTCGCCGCAGATCACGATCGTGGTGCCGCGCGGGACGTCGCGCATGGCCGTGGTGCCGTAGTCGTAGAACGACGCGTAGCCCTCGAGCGTGAAGCGGGGCTGCTTCCAGCTCCACGAGGCCTTCGCCGCCGAGACCCGGGGTTGCGCCCGCTCGTCCGGGCCGGCGGGCTCGGGTGCGGGCTCGGCGAACGCGTCAGCCGGAGCGAGCACGCCAGCCGAGCGGATGGCGGCGTCGGGCAACGCGAGTCGCGGCTGGGACGTTCCACCCGTGGTCGCGAGGAAGACCTGTTCGAACGCCGCTGCATCGATGGGCCGGTCGGGGCTCGGCTCGTGGGAGCCGACCAGGCCCGGCAGTGCGCCGAGCGCAAGGGCCGCGGTGAGCGCCGCCCTTGCGACCGCCCTGCTGGGTCGCATGTGCCCGGTCAGGGTAGCCGATCGACCCCCGCGACGCTTCCGGGAGCGGGTTCTCGTGCTCGCGGCACCGTCAAATCACGGTGCCCGCCGTCACCGCAGGACGATCAGCTGGTCAGCCGGGATCGTCTCGACCCGGCCGAACTCGCGGCCCGTCCAGGCGAGCACCTGCACCGAGCTCTGGCGCCCGTCCTGGCCGGGGGGCGTGACCCACGCGAGCCGACCGCGGTCAATCGAGAACCCGTGTGCCGCCGGGACGCCGTCGAGCGGCGAGGCCGAGTCGTCGACCGTGCCCTCCTCCAGGTCGACCACGACGAGGCGGATCGTCCCGACCTCCCCACCGGCGTGCTCGACCGTCCACAGCGCGAGGAGGCCGCCGGTCGGATCGAACCGCGCCTCGAAGGCCGCGATCGGGCCGATGAGAAGCGTCGAGGCCGTCCCGGCGGGCCCTTCCGTGGCGGCCGGCGAAGCGGGCACCGCTGACGGACCGTCGGTCGGCGGTGCGGCGGTCTCCGGCGGACCGGGCGACGGTGACCCCGGGGCGGGCGTGCCGGCGTCGTCCACGACGCCGAGCCAGCGATCGAGGACGAGCTGCCCAGCCCCCGGCGCCCAGCCACCCGCGTCGGACCAGATGACGGACCCGGACCAGTAGACGACGACCGCGCGCGTCGGATCGACGACCGGCAGCCAGACGTCCGGCTGGGCGAGGTCGATGACGACGTTGGTGGCGGGATCGAGGACGAACGAAACCGGCCGACCCTCGATGACGGGATCGTCGCTCGGCTCCGGGCTGACGGCGGGATCCGACGTCGGGCTCGAGCCGGGGCCCGCACTCCCATCGGGAGACGACGCCGGCTGGGCCGATGCCGACGGCACCGCGACGACGATGGGCTCGACCCGGCTGGCGAGGATCCGATCGCCGAGCCACGACGAGAAGTACGTCCGACCATCCGACGTCACGCGGACGGCGGTGGCGTCACCGGTCTGCCACAGGTACAGGTCCGGGCCGCTCGAGCCGTCGCTGGGGCGAGCGGTGAACGCCAGCCACCGGCCGTCGTCGGAGTAGGCCGGGTCGCCAATGACCTCGATGCCGGTCGCGATCTCGCGGGCCACGGCGATCGTGGGCACTGGTGTCGGGCTGCCCGGCGGGGTGGCGGTTTCGCCGGCGCCCGGCGTCGGTCCGGGTGTCGCAGCCTGGACGTCCACGACGAGCAGCCGGCCGGGGCGGGCATCGTCAGCCGCCGCGATCACGACCAGCTCGTTGCGGGCCGGCGAGCGCGTGACACCGACCGGCGGCGCGGTGAGGTCCAGGGGCGCCCGGACCGACTGCTGCAGGTTCGGGCAACCGGGTCGCTCGTTCGGGCAGACCGTGTCGACGTCGGCGACGATGAACTCCCAGCTGCCGTCCTCGGCGGCCCGGATCCAACCGACGTCGGCCGCCGCGACCTGCAGCGGCGTCGGACCCGGCTCGAGCGTGACGTGGGCGACGGACGATGGGCCGGGCGTCCCCGGCGGCGGGATGATGGGGCGCTGCGAGATCAGGGTCGCCCCGACCACGACGACGACGACGAGCAGGCCCGAGGCCGCGCCAAGCGGCCAGCCGGCCAGCCACGAGCGCCGCGGGGCGGGTGCGGGGACGGCGCGGCGACTACGGCCGGACTCCCGCTCGAGGGCGGCGGACGTGCGAGCCCACAGATCGCGCGGCGGTTCTGGCGCGTGCTCGCGCAGCGTCCGCAGGAGCGCGCGGTCGGCCACGTACCGCTCGCGATCGACCCGGCACTCGAGGCACGACGCCAGGTGGCCCGCCAGCCAGGCCTCGTCGGCCGGCTCGATCGGCTCGAGCATCCCCACCGACCAGATGGCCCGAGCACGATCGTGCGAGGCCTCATCGTCGTGGTGACGGCGGCGGAACGGCAACGTCATCGACCGCCCCTCGCCTCTCGGCGGTACTGCGCGTCTCGCTCCGACTCGGCGCTGCGCTCGGCGTCCTGCTCCTGGGCGAGGGCCCGTCGCAGGCTCTCGCGGGCTCGAGTCAGGATCGCCCGAGCGGCGACGTGACTCACGCCCATCGCGGCGGCGAGCTCCAATCCGGTCAGGTCGTGCAGCTCGGCGAGGAGGAGCGCGGCGCGCTGCCGCTCCGGGATCCTGGCCAGGGCTCGCTCGAGCGGTCCGGACAGGCGGAGGTCCATCGCCAGGCGCTCCGCGGACGGGGCAGCGCCGCGAGATTCGCCCGTCCACGGGACCATCCGGATGATCCGCCGGCGTCGCAGCTCATCGAGCGCGACGCGATGGGCGATCCGGTAGAGCCACGCCCGGGCGTTCTCGTCCTTCTCGAGGGTCGCGTACGCGCGGTATGCCTTGACGAACGCATCCTGCGTGAGGTCGGCGGCCAGCTCGGGGTCGCGGAGCATCCGGACGAGGTAGGCGAAGATCTCGCCGTGGTGCTTGGCGAACAGCATCTCGACGAAGGCGCCGGCCTCGTCGCGATTCCAGGCGCCGGTCACGGCACCGCCCCGCCAGATGGCGGTTCGCTCCCGGAGCGCGATGGTCGATGCGGAAAGGGTCCTGGACAGCACGTCCCTTCGTCCAGACGGAGTGGCTGCGACACCGTGGGGGCGGCGGCGTCTGCGCGAGGGACGACGGACTGGGCCACGGTGTGACGGTCCCGCCCTCGCGATCGGCGCGTCACCCCGAGGCCTCCGCCAGCGACCCGGCGCGCTCGAGGAGCTCTTCGACCGCCGCCTCGGGCGACACGGGGTTGACGGGCAGGCCGGTCCCGAGCTCCAGCCCGGCGATCTCGCGGAGCCGTGGATGGATTTCCCAATGCCAGTGGAAGGTCGCGTCGACGCGCTCCTGAAGCGGCGCGGTATGGAGGATCAGGTTGTACGGCGGCCCATCGAGGGTCAGCCCCAGGGCGCCGAGCACGTGCCGCAGGGCGCGGCTGGTGGCGCGAACGTCGCTGTCGCTGGCGCGCCCGTAGTCCGCGGCGTGGCCACGCGGCACGACCCAGACTTCGAACGGCGAGCGCGAGCCCCACGGCGCGAAGGCGACGCTGGCCTCGTCCTCCCAGACGAGCCGCGTTCGCTCGCGCGCCTCCTCGCGCACCAGGCGGCACCACGGGCACTCGCCCTCGCGGATGACGAACCGGGCGGCACCCCCGAGCTCTTCGGCGACGCGGTGCGGGATGAGCGGCAGGTCGTACAACTCGAGGCACAGGTGGTTGGTGCGGGCTCCGGCCTGCGCACCCCAGTTCTGGACGACCTGGAGGTACTCCGTCAGGCCCGCGTCGACGGCCTCCCGCAACGTGTCCCGGGCGAGGCGGAGCATCGTCTCGGCGACCTCGCCGGCCTTCGGCAGCGATCGGTGCTCGCCCGGTGGCGCGGCGATCGTTCGCCAGCTGCCGGCGGCGCGGGCATTGGCCAGCGCGACCTGGGCGACGCTGCGCTCGAGCTCCCGGCGCTCCTCCTCGGTGCCGACGTTGTGGAACGCGTAGTCCTTGAGCATCCGCAGCCGAACCCCCTCGCCCGGCGGGATCCGGCAGTTCTGGCAGTCGCCGCCGTCGTCGATCGGGGCCGCTGCCCGGGCGAACCGGGCACGATCGAAGTCTCGATCGACGATCGTCGCGACCCACCAGCCGGTGATCGGGTCCTTTCGGAGCTCGAACAGGCCGGCGCTCATGCGACCTCGACGGGAGCGGCCCCGGGTACGGGCTGCCACGCGAGCCGCGTCCCGAGGCCCCGGGCGAGCGCCTCGGCAAAGACGCGCCCGGCAGCCTCGACGGCCGTGGTGGTCGGCGGCTCGGCAGACCGGCCGAGCTCCTCCGCGATCGAGGTCGAGACCAGGCCCGGCATGCCGCAGGGATCGATCAGGTCGAAGTCCCGGAGGTCCGGGTCGACGTTCAGCGCGATGCCGTGATAGCTGACGCCGCGCTCGATCCGGAGCCCCAGCGCCCCGATCTTCCGAGGTGCCCGGCCCGGCCCCGCGTCGACCCACGCGCCAGGATGGCCCTCGCGTCGGCTCGCGGCGACTCCGTAGGCCGCGCAGGTCTCGAGCATCGCCTGCTCCAGCGCCCCCACGAGCGGTCGGACGAGCAGGCCGCGGTCGCGCAACGAGACGATCGGGTACGCGACCAGCTGGCCAGGGCCGTGGTACGTGACCTCGCCACCCCGTTCGACCCGGATGACCTCGATCCCCCGCCGACCGAGCTCCCGCGGCGAGGCGAGGACGTGCGCGTCATCGGCCTGGCGGCCGAGCGTCAGGACCGCGTCGTGCTCCAGGAGCAGGACGATGTCGTCGATCTCGCCGTCCGCGCGTTGGTCGACGAGCGACTTCTGCAGCGCCCAGGCCTCGCGGTATCCGATCCGTCCGAGCCAAGCGGCCGCGAGCGGGCGCGGGTCGGCACCATGGTCGTCCACGGCCGGACTCTAGCAGGGCCCGCTTCACGGGCGGTCACGGTGCCGGCCAGCCGCGGTGCCGGCCAACCGCCGGCTCGTCAGGTCCGCAGCGCCTCGGCCATCGCCCGCAGGTGCGCTGGCGTGCTGCCGCAGCAAGCGCCGATGATCCTGGCCCCGGCGTCCCGGAAGCGGATCGCGAACTCGGCCATCGTGCCCGGCGTCGTCTCGTACTCGACCGCCAGCCCGACGAGTTGGGGCGGGCCGACGTTGGCCTTGGCGACGAGGACCGCCTCGGGGAACGCGGCGTGCATCTTCTCGATGACCGGCACGAGCTCGTCCGGGCCGTTACCGCAGTTCCCGCCGACCGCGCTGGCGCCGGCCTCGAGGAGCGCGCCAGCCGCCCGCTCGGGCGAGACGCCCATCATCGTGTGGCCCCGGGTGTCGAAGCTCATCGTCGCGATGATCGGCAGGCCCGGGGCCGTCTCGCGCACGCCCGCGATCGCGGCGACGGCCTCGGCCAGGTCGCTCATCGTCTCGATCCAGATCAGGTCCACCCGGCCGCCGGCGAGCGCCGCCGCCTGCTCGGCGAAGGCTTCCCGGGCGCCCTCGGGCGTGAGGGTGCCGCCCAGGCTGGCCATGATCTGGCCCGATGGACCGATGTCGCCGGCGACGAACGCCGGACGGTCGGCCGCGTCGGCCTCGAGGCGCGCCAGGACCGCGGCCGTGCGATTCAGCTGCTCGACGCGGTCCCGGCTGCCGTGCAGCTCGAGCCGAAGCCGGCTGCCGCCGAAGGTGTTCGTCAGGATGACGTCGGCGCCGGCTTCGAGGTAGCCACGCTGGACCCGCCGGATGACGTCGGGATGCTCGAGATTCCAGAGCTCCGGGGGATCGCCGAACTCCAGGCCATTGGCCATGAGCATCGTGCCCATCGCCCCGTCCGCGCTTACGGTCCGGCGAGTCGCGAGCAGCTCCTCCCAAGCGCCCATCCGGCGAGGATAGCCGGGTACGGGTGCGCCATCCGCCGGTGCGCATTGACGCCGGCCACCGTGCTGCCATATTCTCGATAATCGATAATCCTCCGCCCCTTGGTGGCGCTCGCGGGTTCCCCACGCGTCCGGCCCTGCCCCGGGGGACGACCAACCGCGAGGAGGCAACGATGTCGGCCACAGGCAGCGCGGCGGACGCCCCGACGGCGATCGCCCACGAGGCGGATCCGCTCACGAGGTTCCGGCTCGACGGCCGGGTCGCGCTCATCGCCGGCGGCGGCGGCGCCATCGGTTCGGCCATCGCCACGGCGTTCGCGATGAGCGGCGCGACGGTCGTCGTCGTCGACCGGACGCCGGACCGCGCAGCGGATTCCGCCGACCACGCCTGCCGCCTCGGCGGGACCTGCATGGGCGTCGTCGCCGACCTGACCCAGGAGGCCGATGCGGAGCGAATCGTCCGCGAGGCCGTCGCCGCTCACGGCCGGCTCGACATCATCGTCAACGCCGTGGGTGGCGGCGCCGGCAAGGTCCTGTTCGACGCCGAGTCTTACCCCCGCGACGCGTGGGACTGGATCTTCGAGCTGAACGTCCGGAGCACGCTCGTCGCCACCCAGGCTGCCGTGCGGGCGATGATCGCCGGCGGCCGCGGCGGCCGGGTCCTCAACATCAGCTCGGTCCGTGCGACCCTCGGGATCAACGCCGGCTATTCGGCCTATGTCGCGGCGAAGGGAGCGATCAGCTCCCTGACCCGCCAGTGGGCGACCGAGTGGGCCAAGCACGGCATCACCGTCAACGCCATCGCTCCGACGTTTGTCGATACGCCCCAGGTCGCGATACTCCTCGACGACCCGAAGTTCAAGGCCGGCGTCGTCAGCCGGATCCCGCTCGGCCGAGTCGGGACGACCGCCGACCTGGTCGGTCCGGCCATCTTCCTGTGCTCCGATGCCGCGTCGTTCGTCACGGGCCAGATCCTGGGCATCGACGGCGGCCTGACCGCGACCCAGTAGGCCTGAAGGAGAGCCCGATGCTCGAGGCCGTCTCGATGATGGAGCGGGTGACCGCCAACGTCTTCACCAACACCAAGCTCCGCGGCTGCAACCCGAGCTTCGTCACGACCTCGGATGGGGTCGTGGTGATCGATACGCCCCAGCTGCCGACGAGGGCCGTCGCGATGCGCCGCGAGGCCGAGGCGCACGGCCCGATCCGGTACCTCGTCAACACCGAGCACCACGTCGACCACATCTTCGGCAACTACTTCTTCAAGGGCGCCGGGGCGGTCGTCAACCACCGGGAGCTGTACGAGCGGTTCATGGTCGTGTTCCCAGAGCTCGACCCGTTCGCCTATGCCTTCGAGTCGGTGCCGGGCGAGCATGCCAAGGGAACGGACCTCGACGACCCCGCCGGGCTCGCCCTGTGGCCTGACCGGGACGAGTACTACCGCGACCCGAACAAGGGCTCGATCGTCTTCACCGGCGATCTCACGCTGCGGGTCGGCGACCACACGTTCCATTGCCTCCACACGCCCGGCCACACGCCCGGCCAGCTGGCTGTCCACGTGCCCGAGGAGGGCGTCGTCTTCACCGGCGACACGATCTTCTCGGGCGTCCAGACGTGGCTGATGACCTCGAACGTCGACCAGTGGCTCGAGGCGCTGGAGCGAATCCGCAGCCTCGACGTGGACCGGATCGTGCCCGGCCACGGCCCGGTCGTCCCGAAGTCATACCTCGACGTCCAGCGCTCGCACCTCCTCGAGTGGAAGGCCGCCGTGGCGACGGCGATCGCGAACGGCTGGAGCCGCGACGAGACGATCGCCCGGGTCAGCTTCAGGGATCGCTTCGGGCCGGTCGACGTCGGCCAGGGCTACATGCTCGACTACATCCAGTCCCGCAACGCCGCGGCGCTGTACGACCGGCTCACGGGCGGCACGCCCCAGCTGACCGCGCCCGACGGCACAACCGCCCAGTCCGCCGCCGGCCGCTGACGCGGCAGCGCGTGGCACCCGGGGAAGGAGGTCGGTCCACCATGCCCCAGGCGATGGAGGCCCTCGTCGTGCTCGAGCCGAACCGGTTCGAGATCCGCGAGGTGGCGGTCCCCCGGCCGGGCCCCAACGAGGTCCTGGCCCGGGTCCGGGCGGTCTCGATCTGCGGCACCGACGCGCACATCATC
>JBQGDI010000042.1:0-2622 GCA_052038965.1 Candidatus Limnocylindrales bacterium
GGGCGGGGCAGCCATCGTGAGCGTGGTGCAGCTCCACTTCGAGGACGGCGACCTGCTCGCCCAGGACGCGATCCGCTCCGTCGTCCGCCAGACGTACGGCGGCGTGCGACCATCCGATCGTCGAGTCGCCGAGCGCTTCTACACGGCCGGCGAGCTCGCCGACCTGCCCGAGGAGGCGATCCGGATGGCGCTCGGCGTGGGCAACCCCGTCCGCCACGCCAACCTCGGGCCTGGCGAGGACGTTCTCGACCTGGGGTCCGGCGGCGGAATCGATTGCCTGCTCGCGGCCCGCGCCGTCGGACCCTCGGGCTCGGTCGTCGGCGTCGACTTCCTCCCCGACATGGTCGGCCGCGCGACGGCCGCGGCGGCAGCGGCCGGGCTCGACAACGCACGGTTCGTCGAGGGACTGATCGAGGCGCTCCCCCTGCCCGCGGAATCGGCCGACGTCGTCATCAGCAACGGCGTCGTCAACCTCTCGCCTCGGAAGGTGCGCGTCCTCGCCGAGGCGTTCCGGGTTCTCCGACCCGGCGGGCGGCTGGCGATCGTCGACCTCGTGCTGGAGCACGATCTGCCGCCGGAGATCCAGACCCACCCGGCCGCCTGGGCAGGATGCCTGTCCGGCGCGCTGTCGGAGATCGCGCTCTACAAGGGCACCCGGCGGGCCGGCTTCCGCGAGGTCGCGATCGAGCCGCTGGCGCCGTTTGGCCTCGCCGAGTGCGCGCTCTATCCCCTGTTCAACGAGGACCTCCTCGCCCTCTTCCGGGCTCGGCTTCCGATCGAGCGGCACGACCGGATCGCGATGAGCGTGCTGCTCACTGCCCGCAAGCCGGCCACCGGCGAACGGCTCGCTCCCCGGGCGCGGACCGGCGCCACCTGACCGACGCCTACCCGCGCACGAGCCGCGCGAGGGCCCGCAGGACGATCGCCCCGGCCCCCCCAGCCGCGACGAGGAACACGGGGCTCGGGTAGCGCTCGGCGATCTGGCGGAACGTCGCGCCGGCCGGACCGATCTCGAGGTAGCCGACGGGATCCGCGCTGACGCCTCCCCCACCGCCTGAGCCCGAGCCCGACCCGGTCGTCGGCCCGTTCGCACTGCCGCTGCCCCCGCCGAAGCCCCACCGAACGCGGGCGACCGGGACCACCGTCACGTCGCCCTGCCGGACGGGCTCGCCGAACACGGCCTGCACGCTGGCCCTGGCCCCGATCTGCTCCGCCAGCCGCTCGAGCAATCGATCGACCGGTCCGCCCGCGGCGGCGCGGCGCGCCTCGTCCATCGCGACTGCCTCTTCTGTCGTCATCGCATGCTCCTTTCGTAACGGCCACCGGTCCGGCGGGGGAATATCCGCGTCCCGATTCTCCGTCTCCACTCACGAGCGCCTCGTGGGCGGCGCCGACGTCACAGGAGCCGAATGATGACCGAGATCCTCGAACCGCCCGCCGTCGACCTCGACGAACTGCGCGCCTCGATCCGGGCCGAGTACGCCGCCGTCGCCTCGGACCCCGGACGCGGGTTCCACTTCCACACGGGCTACCGCCTGGCGGCCATGCTCGGCTACCCGCAGGAGTGGATCGAGTCGCTGCCGCCGGGCGCGGTCAGCTCGATGGCCGGCACCGGCAACCCGTTCGCGCTCGGCGACATCCGGCTCGGCGAGCACGTGGTCGATTGTGGATCGGGTTCGGGGACGGATGCCCTCATCGCCGCCCTGCTGGTAGGCCCCGCGGGTCAGGTGATCGGGGTCGACATGACCCCGGCGATGCTCACCCGGGCGCGCGCCAACGCCGCGGAGGCAGGCCTCGCCAACGTCGAGTTCCGCGAGGGCCTGCTCGAGGCGCTGCCGGTCGAGACCGGCTGGGCGGACGTCGTGATCTCGAACGGCGTGCTCAACCTCGTCCCCGACAAGGCCGCGGCGCTGGCGGAGATGCATCGCGTGCTGCGGCCCGGCGGGCGGCTCCAGGTGGCCGACATCGTGCTCGGCCGCCCAGTATCGACGACGTCCAAGCAGAACGTCAGCCTGTGGACCGGGTGCATCGCCGGCGGCCTGCTCGAAACGGAGCTTCGGGAGCTGATCGCGGGAGCCGGCTTCGTCGACGTCGAGATCGTCCCAGGTGAGGACGTGTTCGCCGGTGCTCCCCAGCACTCGAACGCGGCGGAGTTCGGCACGCGAGGCGTGGGCATCAGGGCTCGGCGGTAGTCGAGCCGGCAACGGAGTCACCTGGTTGAGGGTGCCGGAGCCGCGGCCCAGACCTGGTGGCAGGTCCGGCTGGAACCCGTTACCGACTCAGCGGTATCTCCGCCCCGCGGTCGACCAGCTCGACGACGCCGTCGTCAAGGCCCCGCCCCGAAAAGACGATGGCCGCCGGTACTGAATTCGTGGCTCACCGCGGCGGAGACGTCGCATCCTCACTTCCATCGCCAGCTCCGACCGCCGGGCCGCTGCCGTCCGCCACCCCCGCGTTCTCGCCGGCTGGCAGCATGGGAGGGAACCCATGGGCGCTTCACGCCTGTGGCGTGCCGCTGCCGTCGCGACGTCGATGTCGCTGGCGTTCGCGGCCGCCATGTCGCCCGCGGTGGCGCTGGCCAACCCCGATCCGGTCAGCGTCACGATCCATCGCCAGCTCGGC
>JBQGDI010000043.1:0-16854 GCA_052038965.1 Candidatus Limnocylindrales bacterium
GTGGTCAGCCCCGCCTTCGGGGCGGATCGTTCAGTCCTTCGGCTTCTTCCCGTGGCCGCGGCCCGTCGACTGGGTCGACGCGGTGTCTTCGTCGCCCGTCGACTCCTCGCCGCCCTTGTCCTTCTGGGCCCAGCTCTTGACCCACGCGCCGTGGTTCTCGAACTCCTCGGGCCAGCTGTCCTGTTGGGCGGCCCAGCAGACGACCGAGCCATGCCGCATCTCGGCCAGCTCCTCCTCGGTCAGGGTCGTCGGATCGGTCGAGCAGTTCTCGCCAGCCTCCTCAGACTCCTCCTCGACGTCCTCCTCGACCTCCTCGTCGGTCTCGTCGACGTCATCGACGTCCTCGACCTCCTCGGCGCGGACCGGCACGGTCTTGCCGGCGTGTGTCGCGGCGTTCGAGAGGCCCCACTCGGCCGCCGGGCCGGGGGCCTCGTCGGCGAAGGCGAGTCCGGCCGAGAAGGCCGTGGCCAGCACGGCCACGCCGAGTGCCTTGAGATGGACGGTGCGCAGATGCGCGATGAGTGCAGTCACGATGCCAATCCCCTCGCTTCGGTTGGAGCGATGCTCGTGAGGATAAACGCCTGACCCGACCGCCCGTTAGGCGGACGATCGTACGGTCGGCGGGTGCCCCGATGGCCCGGTGCGCGGAGGCACGTCACCTCCGCCGCACGTCCCTCGCTGCCGATCCCTGAGGGCTCAGAGCTCCGCGGCAGCACCGGCCAGCCAGGCCACCCCGAGGACCGCCACGCCGACAGCCTCGAGCTCCCAGGCCCGCTCCCGGAGCCCGGCGGCCTTCGCTCGGAGGGCGACCGCGCCGACCGCGACGAGGCCCAGCCCGATCCCGAGGCCAGCCGTCCGTCCCGGCCCCGAGCCGGGCATCCAGGCGGCGGCCAGGCAGGCCAATCCCGCGACGAGGCCGAGGTGGACGAGCCAGGCGGCGCGCTGGCCGAGGTGGACGACGACCGTCGCCCGCCCGGCGGCGAGATCCCGCTCCGCGTCGACGAGCCCGTTCGCGACGGCGAGGCCCGCCCCGCCGGCGACCGCCGCCGGAACAAGGGTCGCCAGGCCGGGCGGGACCGCCCCCGTCGCCCCGAGCCAGGCGTGGATCGGCAGCAGCGGCAGGGCGACGGAGAGCGGCAGCCACGACAGCGGCGTTCGGCTGAGCAGCAGGTCGTAGGCGTAGCCGCAGGCGACGCCCGCCGCTGCCACCGCCAACGCCGGAAGGCCGGACGGCGCGGTCAGCGCGAGCCCGGTCGCCAGGGCCACCAGCGAGACCGTCACCGCCGCTCGCCGGCTGACCTCGCCGCGCGGGATCGGCTTCGCCGGCTTCCGGCCGGCGTCGACGCGGGCATCGACGGCGTCGTTGAGGGCACCGATCGAGACCTGGAGCGCGAGCATCGACCCAGCCAGCCGCGCGGCGACCTCGGGCGGCGCGCCGGCGAGGGACGCGATCGCTCCGGTCGCGAGCGCGTTGAGGGTCGACGGGAAGGGGTGCGTCAGCCGGACGAGAGCGGCGAGTCGGACTGCGCGGGCTGGCGGCCGGGGCCGGGCCTCAGACGTACACCAGCTCCTCGAAGTTCGACACGAGGTACTCGATCAGGCGCGGGCGCGCGTCGGCCAGGCCGACCCGGAGGCCGACCGGCAGCGCCCAGAGCGTGACCGTGGGGACGACGAGATTGCCCTCGGCATCGCGCCCGAGTGTGGCCGGTGCACCACCGCCGGAAGCGAACAGGCGTTCGAATTGCGCCTCGGTCAGCCCGGTCGCCGCCCTGAAGTCGCGGATCACCTTGACGATCCCGCGGCGCTTCGTGACGTCGCGCAGGAGCTCCGCGACCCACCGGTCGATCTGGTCGTCGGCCTGCTCGGCGAGGCGAGCCCGGTACTCCTTCGGATCGGCGGACAGCCCGGTGGCACCCATCGGGCCGAGTATGCCAGAGCGCCTCAGCGCGGGGCGGGCAGCGGCGGGCTGGGCACGTCCTCCGGACGCGGGCCGCGGACGGTCGTCGCGGCCGCCCGCCCGCCGGGCCCCCAGTCGTTGAAGAGGTCCGTGAACCAGCGCCCGATCGGACCCGGCGGTGGGGTGTCTCGATCGTCGGCGACCATCGACCTGACGACGTGCCAGAGCCGGGCCGTGTACGCCGCAACGACCTCTCGCGTCGGCCGCGGCCCGGTCGCGATGGGCTCGCCGATCCGGATCCGGATCCCGCCCCGGAAGCGAGCCCACGAGCTTCCGGTGATCGCCACCGGCACGATCGGCACGCGGGCCCGGAGGGCGAGGTACGCGGCGCCCTCCTGGAACGGCAGGAGGTCGCCCTCGTGGACATGGATCCCGCCCTCGCCGGAGATCGCCAGGGCGCCGCCCGACTCGAACACCGCCTGGGCGCGCCGGACCGAGGTGATCAGGTCGTCCTTGTTCGGGCTGAACGGCACCGCGATCCCGGTCCACCACATGAGCCGGTTCTTGGCGCCCTCCCGGAGGTCCTCCTCTTTCGGCCCGTAGAAGTACAGCCGGGGCTTGGACGGGAAGAGCGCGAGCATCGCCAGGGGGTCCATCCACGAGAGGTGGTTGAAGCAGTACAGCGCCGGCCCGCCGGGGAGATGCTCGCGACCCTCGAGCCGGAGGCGGAACAGCAGCCGGCCGTAGAGTCGGACGAGGAACCGGGCGAAGGCATAGCGGAGCGACCGCTGCCAGGCCGGGAGGTCGCCGCGAACGAGGCGGCGCTCGGGATCACGAGCCAGGGGCCCCCGCGCGCCGCGGACGAGTCGCCCGGGTCGATCCGCCGGGCCGACCGCCGTGGTGTCCTCGACCGTGACCGCATCGGGGACGGACTCGAGCGCTTCCGCCGGTGGGACGGAGACCGCTTTCACCCTGCCCACTCCCTACCCCGCTCGCTCTCCGGAGGCCGCCGAGCCTACCACTCGCGATGACGCCCCTCCAGTCCGACCGTTACGTGGAGTCGTGACTGTTGGCAGGCGGCCGAGCGCGGGGCTGTCCGTATGGTGGAAGATGAGACGTTCCTGCCATCGCGCTTTGGAGGGCGACGATGCACCTCGATCGGCGGCTCCTCGGCTGGGGCCTGTTCTTCATCATCCTGGGCGGGGTCCCGTTGCTCGTCAGAGGCGGTGTGATCAGCGACGAGCTGGTCGGCCGATGGCCCACGCTGTGGCCGCTGTTCCTGATCGCGTGGGGCCTCGGCATGCTCCTCCACCGGACGCCGATCAACTGGCTCGGTGGGGCGGTTCTCGTGGTGACCCTCGGCCTGATGGGCGGCGGGGCGATCGCGACCGGCTGGTCCGGGTTCTCGGGCTTCTCCGGCTGCGGCGCCGACGGCACGGGGACGGCCTTCGCGGAGAAGTCCGGCACGCTTGCCAGCGATGCCCGCGTCAACGTCGAGTTCTCGTGCGGCGTGCTCAACGTGGCAGCGGCCGACGGGTCCGGCTGGCGCCTCTCAGGCGCCGACCGAGAAGGCGGCCCGGAGGTCACCTCGACGAGCTCGACCGTGACGATGCGGTCTCGCGACGAGGAGGGCTTCTTCCACGTCCTCGAGGGCAGCAGTGACTGGGACGTGACCCTGCCGCGCGCCTCGACCATGGCGCTCGGTCTCACGCTCAACGCCGGCGAGGGCCAGGTCGATCTGTCCGGCGCGACGCTGTCGTCGCTCAACTTCACGGTCAACGCGGGTTCGCTCGACTTCGCGCTCGGGACCGCGACGCGGGTCGACTCCGTCAACGGCACGGTCAACGCGGGCAGCGCGGTGGTCGGACTGCCGGGCGGGAGCGTCCGCCTGAACCTGTCGCTCAACGCCGGCAGCATGGATGTCTGCCTCCCGGCCGGCACCCCGGTGACGGTCCAATGGTCAGGGGCCCTCGGTTCGAACGACCTCGACCAAGCCGGCCTCGTGAAGGTCGACGACGACACATGGCAGACGTCCGGCTTCGACGCCAGCCAGCCTCACGCCGCGCTCAACGTCAGCGCCAATGCCGGCAGCTTCGGGCTGCAGTTCGGAGGGACCTGCGGTGCGTGAACGTCTTTACCGGTCGCGTTCGGACCGGATGATCTTCGGGGTCGCCGGCGGGATGGCCCGCTGGCTCGACATCGACCCCGCGGTCGTCCGGCTTGTCTGGGCGCTCCTGATCGTCGCCGGCGGCGTCGGACTGCTCCTCTACATCATCGCCGCGATCGTCATCCCAGAGGAGCCGTACGGCGCGGCGTACCCCGGGACGGGACCGGCCGGGGAGGCCGGTGCCCAGGCCGAGGGCGCGGCGCCGATGGGCGCCTGGTCACCACCGCCTCACGTCCGGCGCGGCGCCGGGTCGGCGCCGCTGATCATCGGCGTCGTGCTCGTCCTGCTCGGCGTGTGGTTCCTGGCCGAGCGCTACATCCCCCAGCTCGACTCGGCGCTGCTGTGGCCGGCGTTGCTCATCGTCATCGGCGTGCTCCTGCTCGTCGGCGCGATGCGCCGCGGTGGCGGAACCTCGACCTGACCTGACGCGACCGGGACGGCGCCGCTCGGCGTCCGGCACGGCGTCATCGACGCGACACGCTTCCGGCGTAGATTCCGGAGGTCAGCCCATGCCCGACGCCGAGGAGCGCCGCTCGATGTTCTCGTTCTCCCGCCCCGCGACGATGCCAACCGCAGCCGAGGCCCTGCCCGGTCGCTCGACGCCGATCCTTCCAGACCCCCGCTCGCATACCGTGCTCGGCACGCCGATCGCGGGCCCGTATCCCGAGGGCCTCGAGATCGCCGAGTTCGCGCTCGGCTGCTTCTGGGGCGAGGAGAAGGCCTTCTGGCAGCAGCCCGGCGTGTGGACGACCGCGGTCGGCTACCAGGGCGGCTTCACGCCGAACCCGACGTACCAGGAGGTCTGCACCGGGGGGACCGGCCATGCCGAGTCCGTCCGGGTGGCGTTCGACCCGGCCAAGACCTCGTACGAGGACCTGCTGCGGGTCTTCTGGGAGAGCCATGACCCGACCCAGGGCATGCGCCAGGGCAACGATGCCGGGACGCAGTACCGCTCCGTGATCTTCGCCCGCACAGACGCCCAGCGCGCGGCCGCGGAGGCGTCGCGGGCGATGTTCCAGGAGCGCCTGAGCGCGGCCGGCTACGGCGCGATCACGACCGAGATCGTCGGGCCTCCGGCCCCCGAGTTCTTCCTCGCCGAGGACTACCACCAGCAGTATCTCGACAAGAACCCCCGTGGTTACTGCCCCGATCACTCGACCGGCGTCAGCTGCCCGATTGGCCTCGGGGTCAGATCGTCGTAGGCCGTCGCGACCCCGAATTCGCACGGAAGCATTGATACGCCGTAGGTCTGGCTGCCACACTGGGCCGGAGGCGTGCGGTTAGCACGCATCCGCTGGGGTTGGGGGACCCGGGCGATCGCCGGTCACCCCGAGGCGCGGGGGCCGGCGACATCACCGCCGCACCTGCCCGGTGACCGGCCGAGTGACCTCGGTCGGTTGGGGGGCCGGCAGGCCAGGCGCACATCCAGGGGACATCGGTATCCAGGACGCGCTGCGGCGAGCCGAACGCCGCGTGCGCCCTCGGCGCGGTGATCCCTTCGTTCCTGGAAGGAGGGGCCAGATCATGTTCACGCGCGCAGTCCGGCGAGAACGACCTCGCCGGAGCGCCTATCTGCTGCTGACCGCGGCCGCGACCGCGGCGGTCTTCGTTTCCGGGGTGGCCCTCGCGCTGGTCAGCGACAGCGGGTCGTACAGCGTCATCGTCCCGAACAAGAACAGCTCGTCACCGCTGGTTGACATCGGCAACGCATCGGTCGAGTACATCGGCAGCTCCGCGGCCAACCAGGCGTCGGGCACCGGTCTCTTCGACCCGTTCGTCCGCCTGCAGGGCTCGCCAGTTGAGAAGGGCTACAACACCGACGGCGCGGTCGCGTTCGACACCAAGTCGGGGACCTGGACGCACGCCATCAAGGCCAACGCCATCCCCGTCGTCGACTGCGACGGCGGCGGCTCCGGGACGGCCGAGTGCTGGGAGTTGTTCGTCGATATCAACGAGTCCAACACCGCCAAGTACATCTCGCTCAACGAGGTCGAGATCTGGTTCACCGACGACCCGGACCTCGTCGGCTACGTCGACCCAACGGGCTTCCCGTCGGGTGCCACGCAGGTCTACGACTTCAGCGGCGAGATCCTGATCCACGACGTCAACCAGGGCTCCGGTCGCGGCGACCTTCGCTACCTGGTCGAGCTGACCGACATCGACGAGTGGGATGCCGACACCTACTTCGTGCTCTACAGCAAGTGGGGCACCAGCGCCGGCGCCTCCCCGGACGGCAAGACCTGGGGCAGCGAGGGCGGCTTCGAGGAGTGGAAGGTCCGGAAGACGCCGAACATCCACATCGTCAAGACCGCCAACCCGGCCGGCCCAGTCGCCGGCGGCGACGAGATCGGCTTCGACATCACGATCTCGAACACCGGCGTCGCCGACGCCACCGACGTCGTCATCACCGATAACCTCCCGGCCGGGGCCGGCAACGACCTCAACTGGGCGCTCGACCCGGCGTTCGACGGCTGCGCGATCACGGGCGCCGTGGGCAGCCAGGTCCTGACCTGCAGCTTCGACGTCCTCGAGGCCGGTGCCAGCATCGGCCCGATCCACGTCAGCGCGACGACCACGACGGCCGACTGCGCCGTCGTCAACAACACCGGCACGGTGACCACCGGGAATGACGGGACCGACTCCGATTCCGCCTCGGTGACCGTCCAGTGCGGTGCCCTCAAGATCCTCAAGCAGAGCACGAAGACCGGCAACCCGCTCGTCTCGACTGCCGGCGCGGTCTTCTCCATCTCCGGGCCGAACGGCTACAGCGCGAGCGTGACCGACAACGGCACCGGTGACGAGGACAGCGACATCGGTGAGGTCTGCGTGTCCGGGCTTGAGCCCGGCTCGTACACCATCAACGAGACGACGGCACCGACTGGCTATGGCGACGCCAGCCAGACGGACGTCGGCGTGACCGTCTCGAACGGCACGAACTGCGGCGCGAGCCAGCCCGCGGCCGGCGCGACGGCGACGTTCATCAACCCGCCGCTCGGTGAGTTCCAGATCCTGTATCGCGATCTCGGCTCAGGCGAGACCGCGGCCTCGATCGTCTGCACCGGCCTCGATCCGGTCGACGAGAACGGCGACGACGACCCGGCATTCGACGATACCGACGAGACGTACACGAACCTCGAGCCCGGTACGTACAGCTGCACGATCGTCGTCGATCCGTAGCTCGGCGCGTCGCGTCGAGTCACGTGGGGCGGGTCCGATCGGCAGGACCCCGCCTCGCATCCAGGGAGGAGGCCCGGGCGGGCCTCCTCCTTTTCGATGTCTGGGCCACAATGGCCGACCGTGACCACGACCGAGGATCCCGCGCGTCCGGAGCTGTGGCTCGTCCGCCACGGCGAGACCGAGTGGTCGCGCTCAGGTCGTCACACCGGGCTGACGGACGTGCCCTTGACCGACACCGGTCGCGAGCAGGCGAGGCTCGCCGGCCTGGCCCTCGAGGGCCGGTCGTTCGTGGCGGTCTGGTCGAGCCCCCTGTCGCGGGCCTTCGAGACCGCCCGGATCGCGGGCTTCGGTGACCGGGCCCGGACGACCGACGACCTGCTGGAGTGGGACTACGGCGCCGACGAAGGTCGGACGACACCGGACATTCGGCGCGACCGACCGGGCTGGACGATCTGGTCGGATGGACCAAAGGACGGCGAGCCGGCCGAGGCGGTCGAGGCCCGGGTCGACCGGGTCATCGAGCGAGCCCGCGCCGAGGTCGGCGCCAGCCTCGTGTTCGCCCACGGCCACGTGCTTCGCGTCCTGGCCGCGCGATGGCTGGGCCTCCGGGCCGCCGACGGCCGCCGCCTGGCCCTGTCGACGGCGACGATCTCGGTCCTCGGCTGGGAGCGCGAGTGGCCGGTCATCGAGCGCTGGAACGACCCCTGCGAGGAGATCGCCGCGGCCCACGGGATCCACGGCTGGCGCTGACCGCCGGTCACTCGCCCGGGGGCGTTCAGCGCTGGCCCGATGCCGGCCGGTCGGGCGGGACGAGGAGCAGCGCGGCCACGGCCAGCCCCAGGAACACGCCGGCGCTGATCAGACCCTCCCGCACCCCGATGCCCTCCCAGATCGTGGCGGCGACCGCCGCGCCGGCGATCACGCCGAGGTTGGACAGCGCGCTGACGTTGCCGAAGGCCCGGCCACGCCGCCCACCCTCGGTCGCCACGCTCAGCAGGGCGAACCACGACGCGGTTGCCGCGGACAGCCCGCCACCGGCGACCACGGCGCTGGCGTAGATCAGCGGGATCGGTGTCGGGATGACCATCGCGACGACGTTGAGGAGGACCATCGACGAGCCGATCGCGACCATCCGCCGGCGTCCGCTCCGGTCGGCGACCCGGGCGAGGTACGGACCGAGGACGATCGAACCGATGCCGAACGCCCCGAAGAACAGCGCGACGTGGCTCGGCGTCAGGCCGAGCACCTCGGTCGAATACGGCGCGAACGTCGTGACCCAGCTGCCGTAGGAGGCGTTGAAGCCGAGGCTCCACAGGCCGAGCACGACGAGCGGCTTCCAGCGCACCCACCGACCGGGCTCCACCGCCTGGACGCGGATCACCGGGCTGGGCAAGGCCTCCGGCACGAGCTCGGCCGATTCGGGGATGGCGATTGGCTCCGGCACGCCGTCGCCAGTCCCGCGGTGCTCGCTGCGTTCGTCTCGCTCGGGGGGCAGGAACAGGAACGCGGCGACCGCGGCGATCGTCGCGGTGCAGCCGACGACCACGAACGGGATCCGGAGATCCTGGAGCGCGAGCAGCGCGCCAAGGAGCGGACCGAGCACGGAGCCACTCGCGCCGGCCGCCGAGACGACGCCGTTCGCGAACGCGAGCCGGGCGGCAGTGGCGGCCCTCGCGATGTACAGCCGCTCGGCGATGATCGTCAGCCCGCCGCCGAGGCCACTCATCGCGCGGAAGGCGATCAGCGGCACGGCCGTTGACGTCGTGGCCATGAGCAGGTTGCCGAGCGCGTAGACGGCCTGGCCGAGCGGCATCTGGCGCCGGGCGGCGATCCGGCCCGCCAGCCAGCCCGAGCTGAGCTGGCCGAGGGTCGAGGTGACCGAGAACGCCGCGACCATCAGCCCCAGCTGCGCCGGCGTCGCACCGATCCGTAGGGCGTAGACCGGCAGCAGCGGCAGCATCACCGACACGCCGACCGAGCTGATGAAGGCCATCAGCGCCAGGACCGCGATCGACCGATCGACGTCGCGCGCGACGCCACGCGCCCGCCCGATCACCCGCGCTCGCACGGGCGGAAGGGTAGCGGTCCGCGGCCGCTCGGCGACGAGCGCCGGGGGTGGCAGACCCGGCTCAGTCGGCGCGGCTCAGTGAGCCCGAGTCGGGCGCGGCCCCTCCCGACGAGCCTCGCGCACGCCGCCGAGCGCGTCGCGCAGCTTCTCGATCCAAGCCGCCTCGTTGTCGGCCACGAGGCGGACGCACCACGCCAACGCCTCGCTCCGGCTCCGTGCGACACCAGCGTCCACGAGCGTGTCGAGGATGCCGCGCTCGCGCATCCGGAGGCGGGTCATCACGGGCACCGCGGCAGTCGTGAAGTGGTGAACCTCGCCGCCGATCTTGACGCCCCACGACACGATCCGTCGGAAGCGGCGCTGCGCGTCCTCGGCGATCCGAATCCGGGCGCCACGGGTCTCCTCTCGGAACGCCTCGACCCGAGACTCCCGAGCGGCCAGAGCCTCGGCCTCGGACGCCCCTTTCGCGAGCTTCACGTCAGCGAGCGTCCCGAGGACCAGGAGCTCCTCCCGGTCCGCCGTGACCTCGGGCGGCCCCTCGAACCACTCAGCCGGGAGGCGACCGGCGAACCAGCCCCTGACCTCGTCGATCGTCATCTCGGCCATGGTCGTGGCCTCCTGCTGGGGAGCGTTGTTCGCTCACTAGGATTACATGATTACACAGCAGTAAGAGGTCGTGCAACGTCGGCCGCGCCGGACCCGCCCGGCGGCCGCGGCATGCCCCGCCCGGCCGCCCCGCCTCTGTCGTTACCCGGGGCGTATGAACCGACGCGCGAGCACCCCAGACGGGCATCCCAAATGACCATTCCGCGCCAGCTCATACGCAGGGCGTATGGGCCGACACGCGACGGGCCGATTCGATGTCGCCTCGCGCACCCAGGTGTTCATTCATACGTGGGGGTATGACCGAACGGTCTGCCCGGTCGGCTGCGCCGCCTCACGTGGCCAGGTGTGCCCCTTTGCCCGAGGATTTGCCCGGACCGCCTGGCGCCGCTATCGTCCCGGCCGTGCCAGCCAGCGACTCCCCCACCCCGCCTTCCGGCATCGAGGTCCGCCAGATCCGGCCCGACGAGCTCGGTGCCTGGTTCGAGGCGTTCACGAGCGCGTTCTACATCTGGCACAACGCCGACCCGCGAACCATGGCCGAGGCCCGGCGTCCGCACTTCGAGGCTGGTCGCACGACGGCCGCCTTCGAGGACGAGCAGATCGTCGGGACGTTCCGCGCCTTTCCGACCGAGTTGACCCTGCCCGGCGGAGCGCAGGTTCCCGTCGGCGCGATCACCGGGGTGAGCGTCCGCCCGACCCACCGTCGCCGCGGGCTCCTGACCGCGATGGCCGTCGACGACATCCGCCGGGCGCTCGACGCGGGCGAGGCGGCGAGTGTCCTCATCGCCTCGGAGTGGCCGATCTACGGGCGGTTCGGGTTCGGCCCCGCGACGTGGACGGCACGCTGGACCGTGCGCACGCGTGCGGCGCGGTTCCTCGACGCGCCCTCAGGCAGCGTCGAGATCGCGGGTCTCGACGAGGCGCGGCGGCTGCTGCCCGACATCTACGACGCCCGGCGACGACGGCAGGCCGGCGAGATTGGACGAGACGCGTGGCGCTGGGACTTCGAGCTCGGGCTGCGCGAATGGCCCGGCCGGCCGACGTGGCGGGGCTCGGTCGCGATCCACCGGGACGAGACCGGCTCCCCGGACGGCTATGCGCGGTACCACGGCGAGGAGAAGTGGGAGGAGGGCATTCCCGACAACGTCCTGATCCTCGACGAGCTGCTCGCCTCGAGCGAGCCGGCCGAGCTGGCCCTGTGGCAATACCTCGTCCGGATGGACCTGACGGCCACGATCCGGGCCGACACCCGACGATTGCACGAGGCCCTGCCGTGGCACCTCGTGGATGCCCGCGCGGCGCGCCTCAGCAACCTCGGGGAGATGCTCTGGGTCCGCCTCCTGGACGTTCCGCGCCTCCTCTCGAATCGCACCTACGCGCGCGAGGCCACCCTCACGATCGAGCTGCTCGACGAGGTCGCGGGCAAGCCGGGACCCGCCGCTGGCCGGTTCCGCCTCGAGGCCGGTCCCGACGGCGCCTCGTGCCGGCCGACGGCGGACGACGCGGACCTCACGCTCGGCGCGGCGTCACTCGGCGCGGCCGTGCTCGGCGGGACTCCGCTCCGTGACGCGACACGCGCCCGGCCGATGGTCGAGCATCGACCCGGCGCGATGGGACGTCTCGACGACCTCCTTCAGACGGTCGACGAACCGTGGTGCACGACCTGGTTCTGAGCGCCTGACCCCGGCCCGGGCGTCCGGCTTCTCGTCACAGCAGGGCGTCCAGGTTCACCAGGTCGAAACCCTTGCCGCGGAGGCCGTCCACGATCCGCGGCAGGGCCTCGAAGGTCTCGTAGCCACCGAGGTGCATGAGCACGATCGAGCCGCCTCGGGCGTTCGCGAGGACCTTGGCGACGATCTGGTCGGCCGTGGGGCCGGGGGGATCGTTGACGATCGGCCGCCAGTCGATCGTGTCGACGTCCCACAGGATCGTCAGCGGGTAGCCGGCCGCGCCGATGGCCGCCAGCGCCTCGACGTCGTAGCCGCCGTTCGGCGGGCGGAAGAACGGTCGCGGATCCTGCGAGCAGGCCCTCGCGAGCGCCGCCTCGGTCATCGTGAGCTCGTCGGTGATGACCGCGGCGCTCAGGTCCCGGAAGTCACGGTGGGTGTAGGAGTGATTGCCCAGCGAGAACAGCTCGGGGTGGGCGTCGATGACCGCGAGGACCTGGCGCCCGGCGTCGGTGGCCTGGCTGTCGGCCATCTCGCCGGTCATGAAGATCGTCGCCGCGACGTCGTGCTCGACCAGCCAGCCGATGATCGCGAGCGCGTCCCCGACGCGGCCGCCCATGTCGAAGGTCAGCGCGACGTCGTTCGAGGTCCGTGGGCCGTGGCGGACGGCGACGCTGGCCGGCGGTACCGGTGGCGGGCTCGGCGTCACGGTCGGCCAAGGGGTCGGACGCGGCGTGGGCTCCGGCGTGGGTGTCGCGGTCGGGGCGATCGTCGCTGGCGCGGTCGGACTCGCGACGGGCGGCGGTGTGGCGGTTGGAAGCGTGGACGGTGACGGGTGCGCGGACGGTGACGGCACCTCGGACGGGCACTCGGAAGGCGAGATCGACGGGGCGACGCCGCTCGCGATCGGCGACGCCGTCGGCGTCCCGGCGCACCCGACGGCGAGCAGGCCGACGAGCAGCGCGCGGATGGCAAGCCGGCGCGATCCTCGATCCAGGCTCATGAACTCGACCCCTTGCAGCACCCTAGCCCGGCGCGGCCGCCGGGGCTACGGCCGTGGGCCTCGATCCGCCGGGGCCGCTCGGCCCTTCGCGCTCGCCTCGGCCGGATGCCCTGTCGCGATGCGGGCGAATGGCACTGGTCCCCCGGTCGCGGGCCGTTCCATGCTCCCTCCGAGGAGGGTGACAGAGGGAGCTCGCGATGACCGTGCAGCCCACCACTCGGTCGCGATTGACGGACCCGGCCGTGCTGCGGGCGCTGCTGCTGGCGCTGGTGGCCGTGCTGATCCTGCTCGCCCCGGCCTTCTTCGGCGCCGAAGTCCTCGGCTCGCCATCGTTCGACATCACGCCGGATCCCGCGGGCCCGCTGCCGTTCTGATCCGAGCCGGCGCCTGAAACCCGAGATCCCGGGCAAGGCGCCCGGGATCTCCCCCTCGTTCGGTGCGGCCGGCATTGCCGGGTGGTCAGGCCTCGGGAACGGCCACGGGCTCGTCGGACGTCCGCGCCTCGATCGCCGACTTCACCTGGCGCTCGATCTCCTCCCGCACGGTCGCGAAGCGGGGCGTCCGCGCGACCATGCTGACGAGGGCGATCAACGCGACCACGGCGGTCACGGCCAGGAAGATCGACAGCACACGCATCATCGCGTCACCTCCCGCCACACGGTTGCCCATGGCCGGGCGAACGCCGCGCGGCATCGTGGCGGAATCGTGGGCCCCGGGTCGTCCGGCACGCGAGTGCCATGCGGCCCGAACCGGCGGGGCGCGCCGACGGGGCCGCCGTCCGAGTCGGGCTCCCGCCCGCGCGCCGGAATCCTCAGCCCAGGCCGCGCAGGTCCAGGGCCCGGCCCCAGTGGAGGACGCGCACCGCCACGAGCACCCCGAATGCCGCGACCACGAGCAGCGCGGCGGCCGCGGTCGATGCGGCGAGGTCGCCCGCCTGGAACTCGCCATACACGACCAGCGGCAGGGTCTGCGTCCGGCCCGGGAGGTTACCGGCGAACATGATCGTCGCCCCGAACTCGCCGAGCGAGCGCGCCCAGGACATGACCAGCCCGGCCGCGAGGGCGGCGCTCGCGAGGGGTAGCGTCACCCGCCGCAGGACCTGCCACTCCGATGCGCCGTCGACGCGCGCGGCGTCCTCGAGGTCCCGGTCGACGGCCGCGATCCCGGCCCGGGCGGAGCGGACGAAGAACGGGGCCGCGACGAAGACCTGGGCGATGACGACCGCCACGGTGGTGAACGGGATCGACAGCCCGAGGAGCCCGAGCGGCTCCCCGAAGACCCCGCGTCGCCCGAAGGCGAACAGCAGCGCCAGGCCAGCGACGGACGGCGGCAGGACGATCGGCAGGTCGACGATCGTCTCGAGGACCGCCGCGCCCCGAAACCTCCGTCGCGCCATGACGAGCGCCAGGGGCGTCCCGAGCGCGACGGTCAGGACGAGGCTGGCAGCCGTCGTCGCGAGGCTGAGGACCAGGGCGTCGACCACGACCGGGCCGATTGCCGGGCCGCCGGCACCGTCGAAGCCGAGGGCTGCCCGCGCCACGAGGACCACGACCGGCAAGCCGAGGAACGCGACCAGCAGCGCCGCGACGCCGGCGATCCCGGGCGGCGCGGATGGAGCACGGGCGCCTCGATCGCCGGCGCTCACGGCGGCGGCCCGAACCCGAACCGCGCCAGCACCGCCCCGCCGTCGGGGCCGGTCATCCAGTCGAAGAACTGCCGGGCGGCCGGGAGGTTGCGCGAGTTGGCGACGACGACCCCGGCGTACGTCGCCGTGACGTTGACACCGTCCGGCAGCGGGATCACCCGCACGCCGGTCGAGGCGATCGCGTCGGTCACGTACACGAAGCCGGCGTCACCTTCGGCGAGCTCGAGCTTGGTGAGGACCGCGCGGACGCTGTCCTCGTGGGATACGACGTTGGCTCGGTAGGCGGCCACGAAGTCGGCCGGGTAGCCAGGGACAGTGGCGAGCCCGCCCAGCAGCTGCTCGGCGTAGAGGCTGATCGGCACGTCCTCGCCCGCGGCGATGATGGCCAGCCCGGGCTCGGCCAGGTCGGCGGGCGTCTCGAGGCCGCCCGGGTTGGAGGATGGGACGACGAGCGCGAGCGCGTTCGTCGCGAAGGCGACGGCCGTCCCGGCGGCGAGGTTGGCCTCGACGAGGCGCCCGGGGTTCGACTCGTCGGCGGACAGGAAGACGTCGGCTTCGGCGCCCTGCTCGATCTGCGTCCGAAGCGCTGCCGACGAGTCGGCCGCGACGGTCAGCGTGATGCCGGGGTGGTCGGCCTCGTAGATGGGCTTCGCGGCGGCGACGACGTCGCGGAGCGACGCCGCGGCGAAGACGACGAGCTCGATCCCCTCGCCCGACGGCGGAGCCGGTGCGAGCGTTGCCGGCGGCTCGGTGACGATCGGCTCCGCCGATGGCAGGGCGGCCTCGCAGCCGAGCATGGCGAGGGCCACGACCGCAAGGCGGACGAGGGGCAGCGCGGGTGTCGGTCCACGACGGACCCGACGGCCGGCCATCGCCCTAGCGAGCCGGGACTTCGACGACGACGTTCGTGGCCTTGACGACGCAGACCGCCTCGTCGCCGACGCGCAGCCCGAGGTCGTCGACGGCCTCGGCGGTCATGAGGCTGACGAGGCGGTGAGGTCCGGCCTGAACCTCCACGACGGCCGCAACGCGGTCCTTCTCGATCCGCGTGACGATCCCGGCGAATCGATTCCGGGCGGATTGGGCCCGGATCGGACGGTCCTGGGTCGAGCGGCGGCGCTCGGCCAGGAGCCGTTGGACGTCGTCCAGCGCCACGAGCCGCTGGCGCCCCGAGCTCCGGGACACCCGGATCCGTCCCTCGCGCTCCCATCGTCGAAGGGTCTCGACCGATCGTCCGAGCATCTCGGCGGCCTCGCCGATCCTGATCTCATGCACATACATATTCTCGGCCTCCAGTGCATCGATGTCTAGATTCGTTGGGCCGCGGGTCACTGATCGCCGGTGCCCCTGGAGGCGCGCACGGGGCGTGCCGAGCGCCCGCCACCGGCTTGGCGTAGCGTTGCCGCGTGAGCCGAGACGTCGAGGACCTGAACCGTCGCCTCCTGCGCGCCCGCGATGCGATGGACCGGGCCTACGCCGAGCCACTTGACGTTCGAACCGTCGCCGCCGCGGCCCACCTGTCGGAGTTCCACTTCAGTCGTAGCTTCCGCGCCGCCTTCGGCGAGACGCCGCATCGCTACCTGCAGCGGCGCCGGGTCGAGCGGGCGATGTTCCTCCTCCGCGAGACCGATCGCAGCGTGACCGACATCTGCTTCGACGTCGGCTTCGGCAGCCTGGGAACGTTCAGCCGAACCTTCCGCCAGGTCGTCGGGGCAGCGCCATCGGCCTACCGCGCCGAGCACCCGCCGATCGAGGCTCCGCACTGCTTCCAGATGGCGATGACTCGGCCGCGGCTCCCGGCCGGCGTCGGCCCCCGATCGAGCAGGTTTGGAGAAGCGCCCCCGACCGGAGCTGCCTAGCCTCGACCCTGATGGTCCAGTTCGTCCCAAGGAGACCACGGTGATCACGAAGCTCAATGTCGCCTCGATCTACGTCCTCGACAAGGAGGAGGCCCTCGATTTCTACGTCGACAAGCTCGGCCTCGAGAAGGCCAGTGACGTTCGCCAGGGCGAGTACCGCTGGCTGACAGTTCGGGTCCCCGGCGAGCGCGGCGGGACCGAGATCTCGCTCGAGGAACCCGGCTCCCCGCTCCACGACGAGGCGACCGCCGCACAGCTCCGGGAGCTCATCTCGAAAGGCGCGATGTCAGGCCTGGTCTTCGTGACCGATGACGTCCGGGCGCTGTACGAAACGCTCAAGGCGCGGGGCGTCGCCGATTTCACCCAGGAGCCGACCGACCACTTCTACGGGACCGACATGGGCCTTCGCGATCCGTTCGGGAACGCCATCCGGATCCTGCAGCGGGGTCGAGCTCGCCAGACGGCAACCGCCTGAACCCGCAGCCAAGAGAAGGAGCCCCGACATGCCTGCCAAGGCCACCACTCGCCGCAAGGCTGCCACCGTCTGGACCGAGGAAGAGCGCGCCGCGATGGCCGAGAGCGCCCGCGAGCGGAAGGCCTCGGCCAAGCTCAGCCCCGAGGAGGAGCGCGCGGCCGGCGAGGCCGAGATCCAGGCGAAGATCGCCGAGATGCCGGCCGACGAGGCCAAGATGGCTCGCCGCGTCCACGCGCTCGTGTCCACAGCGGACCCGGGCTTCGTGACGCGGACGTACTTCGGGATGCCGG
>JBQGDI010000044.1:0-12635 GCA_052038965.1 Candidatus Limnocylindrales bacterium
CCTCCAGGGCGACCGCGAGGTGCGACAGCTCCCGCTCCCGGCCGACGAACTCCTCGCTCACGTATCGCGCGGGCATGGGCCCATCATGCCACCCGCACACCAGCCCACGAACGGCGTTCCCGGCGCTCGACGCCGGCAACCGGGCTCGGCAGGCACGTCGCCGTCGCGTCCGCGCACCGGCGACTGCGCGACGTCGACCGGGCACCGGCTACCCTCCCGCGGTGGCCCAGCCGAGCCCGGATCCGACCACCGCCCCGTCGTCCCCCGACCCAGCGCCCCCCGTCACCGCGCCGCGGCTCTGGCGCGATGGCGACTTCCTGCGCCTCTGGTCCGCCTCGACGGTCTCGGTCTTCGGCTCGCTGATCACCCGGACCGCGCTGCCCTTCGCGGCCATCCTCGTCCTGAACGCCGGTCCGATCGAGATCTCGGCGCTCCGCTCGATGGAGCTGATCGCGGCGCTGATCGTCGGGCTCGTCGCTGGCGCCTGGGTCGACCGCCTCCGCCGCCGGCCGATCATGATCTGGGCCGACCTGGGTCGGGCGGCGCTGCTGCTCTCGATCCCGGCCGCCTTCGTGCTCGGGTTCCTGACCCTGCCACATCTCCTGCTGGTGGCCTTCGCCGCGGCGATCCTGTCGACGTTCTTCGACCTCGCCGACAATGCGTTCCTGCCGACGATCGTGCCGCGCGAGCGGCTCGTCGCAGCCAACAGCGCGCTGACCGCGACCGGCTCAGTCGCCGAGTTCAGCGCGTTCGGGATCGGCGGATTCCTCATCGAGCTGTTCACGGCCCCGATCGCGATCGCCATCGACGCGGTCACGTTCGTCGTCTCTGGCGCCCTCATCGCCTCGATCCGCCGCAAGGAACCGCCCCCGCCACCGGTTGCCGACCGCGAGTCGGTGCTGCGCGAGATTCGCGACGGGATGCGGATCGTCGTCCGCTCCCCGACCCTCCGGGCCCTGGCCCTGTCGCACGGCGGCACCCACATCCTGTGGGGCATCTTCGGCACGGTCTACCTGCTCTACGCGATGCAGGAGCTCGGTTTGGGGCCCGCGGCGATCGGCGTCATCGCCGGGCTCGGCGGCCTCGGGTCACTGGTGGGCGCGGCCATGGCTCCGCGGCTGGTGCGGCGGCTCGGCATTGGGCCGACGATCCTCGTCGGGATCGCCGGGTTCACCCTCGGCAACGCGATCGTGCCGCTCGCGCCGGCCGGCATGGCCCTCGTGGCGGCCGCGTTCCTGGGGTCGCAGCAGGTCTTCGGGGATGCCTTCGCGACGACCTACGAGATCCTCGAGGTGTCGCTCATCCAGTCGGTCACGCCCGAGCGTGTCCTCGGCCGGGTGAACGCCACGATCCACACCTTCACGACCCTGCTGACGCTCGGCGGCGCGGTCATCGGCGGCGTCATCGGCGAGGCCCTCGGGCTTCGGACGGCCTTCTGGATCGGGCTCCTGGGCTCGGTCGCGGCATTCGCGGTGGTGTGGTTCTCGCCCGTCCGCCACATCCGCGACACCCCGCCCCTCATCGAGCAGCCGCTCGGCGGCGACCAGCTGCCGATCACGGAGTAGCCGGGACCAGGTCGGTGCGCCGTCGCCGTCCTCGGCGCCCTCGCGATCCCTCGGCGGCTTCGCCAGCCGTGGCGAGCTTGACCAACCGGCTGCTCACGGCGTGCGCATTCCTGGCACTCGAAGGACACAAGAGCCGCGGACCCGCGCTGACGAGTGGGGCGAAGGCCCGCCGACGAGCGTGATCGAGCTCAGCCGTGCGGGCGACGACCGGCGCATTGGGCCCGGCGACCGTGCGGCGGGCATCTTGACGCTTCATAGGCCGCGAAATGCTCATGTGGTGAACAGTCGCTACGTCAAGCCATCGCGGAATGGGCGCCGTGCCGCGGCGCGGCGCGGCGCGGCGCGGCCTCGAGGTTTCGCAGCACCCGCCGCGGGCTCGCTACGCTGCTCCGCGATGGTCCAGCGCGCATGAGCCAGCCGCACCCGCGCAACACCCTCAACGAGCTCAGCGGCGAGGAGTGGCTGTACTTCACCAAGTCGCTCTGGACGACGGCCTATCCCTCGGAGCTGGGGCATGCCCTCCGGAAGGGGCACGGCGCGAACAAGCCGCCGCGGCTGATGGCCCGGCTGATCGAGTTCTTCACGAAGACCGGCGAGGTCGTCCTCGATCCCTTTGCCGGCGTCGGCGGGACCCTGCTCGGCGCGGCGATCGCCCGGGGCCCGCGCCAGGCCGTCGGCATCGAGCTGTCACGGCGCTGGGCCGAGGTCTACGAGCAGGTCGTCCGCGAGGCGCGGGCCGAGCGGGACGGCGACGGGCCGGTCCTCGCCGATCTCGGCCCGAGTGATCCGGGCGGGGCCCGCGGCTTCGATCCCTCGGGCTGCGAGCTGCGGGTCGGCGACGCCCTGGCGCTGCTGCCCGAGATTCCGCCGAACTCGGTCGACTTCGTCGCGACCGACCCGCCGTACAACGTCCAGCTGCCGATGACGATGTCCGGCGGGCCACTCGCCGAGGAGCACTCGAACCGCCGGACGGACTACGCCATGCTGACCGACGATGACGCCGACCTGGCGAACCTGCCCGACTACCCGTCGTTCCTCGATCGGATGACTGACGTGCTCCGGGAGATCGAGCGGGTCCTGAAGCCCGGCCGCTACGCCGTCCTGATCGTGCGCGACGCCTACCAGGGCGGTCGCTACCTGTTCACCGGCGCCGACCTCGCGGGCCGGGCGGAGGCCGTCGGACTCGTCCCGAAGGGCGACCTCATCTGGTACCAGGCCGGGACGCGGCTGCGGCCGTACGGCTACCCGAACGAGTTCGTGCCGAATATCGCCCACCAGCACCTGCTGGTGCTCCGCAAGGATGGCCGGCGGGCTGACCCGGCGAGCTGCGCCAGGCCCGCCCGCCGTCGCGTCGCTTCGAACCGGTCCTAGCGGAAGCCGCGGGCAGCGAGGAGCGCGGTCAGGGCGTCCTCGGCCTCGACCGGCACCTCCGCGAGCGCCGGCGCGAGATAGGTCGGAGCGGGCTGGGTGACGGTGGTCCGATGGACCCAGCCGCGCTCGCCGGTCGGGCAGATGACCTCGAGGAACATGCCCTCGGAGCCGACGACCTCGACCTGGTCGCCGCTGCCGAGCTCGCGGACCTGGTTCCCGGCCACTTCGTCGGGCCGGTCCATCACCGGCACGATCGCGTATCGCACGGTCCGCAGGTCCGCCTGGGCGGCGTAGGCCTCGTGGAAGCGCATTGGCGTGTAGGCCGGCGGCTCCTGTCTTCCGGGGGTCGCCCGCCGGGCCTCCAGGAGCGACGGCCGGCGCCAGCGAGGCATGAGCGACTCTGGATCAACCGTCGCGTCTGGCTGCCGCCTCGACTCGACCGGGGTCGCCTGCACCGGCGAGCCGTGGACGTGGCTCGAGGAAGCGTCCGGCGCGTCGGCGGCCACGGTCGAGTCCTTGGGGCGCCGGGCGACCATGACGAGTCCCGTCAAGCCGGCCAGCACGACGGCCAGCGCGACGGCGATCGCGTTGCCGACGCCGGCGACGACGCACGTCGCGAGGACCGCGGCCATCACCGCGCCCATCACCAGCAGGCGCCGGAGGGCGCCGACGAGACTCCCCATGAGTGCCGTTCTCCCCTGCGGGCGATATGCCCGCGATGAATGGATCGAGCATCGGGAGGCGTCGGAGGGCCCGCAATGGTACGGGGGTCATCCCGGGTCCGGGGCGCTCGTCGAACGGCGCTGGCGGGGGTCCGGTGCCAGGCCCGGACGGTTGGTACCCCCGTGACCCGTTCAGGTCATAGGAAACCCGAACGGGCGGGCTGACCATCTCGGCCATGCAGGTCATCGCCTCCCATCGCGGCCAGGCTGGGCGCCCCTCCCGCCTCCGCGTCTTGGCTGCCGCGCTCCTCGCCGTCGCATTCCTGACTGCTTCGGCCGCGATGTTGTGGCTCGTGTTCGGCGTCGGCTTCCTCCAGCAGTTCACGCCGGCCACGACGCGGCCCTCCACCGCCCAGCTCGTCGCCGGTGGCCTCGCCTGGGCCCTCGCCCTGACGGCACCGGCGGCCCTCGGCATCGCCGGCGTCGCGAAGCTCGCCACGGCCCACGATCGGTGGCGGGCGCGGCGGCCCCGGGGCACGCCGGCCGTCCGGCTGGCTCGGAAGATCGGCGACGACCATATCGTCGCGACTGGCCTCCGGCTTCCCGACGACGGCAAGCCGATCCCCGAGATCGTCATCGGTCCCTTCGGGGCCGCAGTGATCGAGGAGCTCCCGCCGGCGGGCGCGGTGCTCTCGCGCGGTGTCCGGAGCTGGGAGGTTCGCGTCCGGAATGGCTATATCCGGACGATCGACAACCCGCTCGACCGGGCAACCCGCGATGCGAACCGGGTTCGAGCCTGGCTGTCCGGGGACGACGCCGACTACGTTCTCAAGGTCTACGCGGCCGTCGTCGGGCGCGACGAGCAGATCGCCCGGTCCGCCGCATGCGCGGTCATCGGCCCGGAGCAGGTGGCGGAATGGCTGGCAACGCTGCCGCCACAGCGCTCCCTCGACGAAACGCGACGGGAGCGGATCGTCAGGCTCCTGCGCTCGGCCCTGTAGCCGCGCGGGTGCGGCCGGCCTGGTAGGGGAGGGAGGACTCGAACCTCCGACTTCCGAGGTATAAGCTCGGCGCCTCTAACCAACTGGGCTACTCCCCCGCGGCCATCCTACTCCCCGCCTCAGACGAGCAGCGGCTTGACGACCTCGAGCGCGACGACGAGCACGAGGTAGGCCACCGGGACGGCCGCGAACAAACCGAGGGCCGCGCTCCACGGCGTGCGCGTGGCCCGCGCGCCCGAGCCGCGCGGCAGTGGCACGATCAGCCAGGTGATGAGCGAGCCGGCCACGAGCACCCCGGCGACGTACGCGACTGCCGCCCCGACGCGAAGGTCGCCGCCCGGGAGCACCGGGTTCAGGGTCAGGGCCACGTCGTAGGCCAGGTAGGCGAGCCCGAGGACGATCGCGACGGCGACGCTCGACGCGACGGCCCGGACCACTGGCCGCGGCGCATTCCGGAACTGGCGCCAGCGGACGGCCAGCCACGACCGGCGGGGGACGCCCGCGCCTGGGTCACGGGATGTCGACACGGCGCTCACGGGTTGACGATCGTGAGGGTCCGGCGCGGCGGAAGGGTCTCGGGCGTGTGGGCGGCGAGGAGGCGAACGCCATCGACGAACCGGTCGATCTCGTCCTCGGTGGCCCAGAAGCCGAGGCTGATCCTGAGCGCCTGGACCGGTGGCAGCGTGCGGGCGATCGCAAACGTCCGCGCGGCGATCTCGTCGAGGGCGGCCTGCGGCTCCCAGCCCGCGATCCGGAACGAGACGAGACCGGCCATGCGATCGCGCGGTGTCAGGACGGCCACGCCGTCGATCGCGGAGAGGGCGTCATGGGCGTGCGCCGCCATCGCCGCGACCCGGCGGTGGACGAAGTCGAGGCCGACGAACATCGTCAGCCAGCCGATCGCCCGGGCCATCCCGAGAACCGACGGCCGGTGGTAGTTGGAGACCTGGAAGCGGCGGGCGTCGGGCTGGTCCTCGTGGCTCCCGCGCGAGTCGTACGACGCCCACGAGAAATAGCCGCTGAACGTCGAGCCGGCCTGCGGCAGGAAGTCGCGATCGACCCACAGGGCGCCCATGCCCTCCGGGCCGAGGAGCCATTTCTGAGCCGGTACGGAGTACATCTGGACCCCGAGGCGGCGAACGTCGACCGGGATGGCCCCCGCCGCCTGGGCGCCGTCGACGAGGATCACGGCTCCCCGGTCCCTCGCCAGGGCGGCGATCCGCGCCACCGGCATCACGGTGCCCGTCGTCCAGAGGACGTGCGAGAAGGCGACGAGGCGGGTCGCCGGCGTGACGAGGTGCTCGAACGCCGCCACGATCTCGTCATCGGACGCGGCCCCGTCGAACTCCGCGAAGGCGAGGTCGACGCCGAAGCGGTCGCGGAGCGCGTAGAGCGGCCCCAGGCCGCCGGCGTGTTCGTGGCACGTCGTCACGGCCCGGCCGCCGCCGCGCCAGTCGATGGCCCACGTCCCGAGGTTCATGCCGTCGGTCGTGGCATGGGTCAGCGCGACCTCGTCGAGATCGCCGCCGAGGACCGCGGCGACGCCGGCTCGGGCCTCGTCCATGCGCTGCACGGCATCGAGGTAGTACTCGAACTGGGCTCGCCCGAAGTCACGCTCGTAGGCCTCGAGCTCGGCCATCGCGGCCGCCACTTCCGCGGGAATCGGTCCGGCCGATCCGGTGTTCAGCTGGATCGCGGCCGAGAGCGCCGGGATGGCCGCCCGGACGGCGGCGAGCTTCTCCTCGTCGGGCATGAAGGGGGCGACCACGGACCTATGATACGGACGATGCCGCGCCGTCCCCCCGATCGTGAACCGGCAACGTACCGGCGATGAACGGCTTCGCGCGCCCCGAGCTGATCGCCACCACCGACTGGCTGGCCGATCAGCTCAGCCATCCGGAGGTCCGCGTCGTCGATGCGCGCTGGCGCCCTGACGGCACCGGCGCCGCGGCGTTCGAGTCCGGCCATGTCCCGGGCGCGAGCCACGTCAACTGGCGGGAGGAGCTGAGCGAGGCACCCGATCCCGACGGCCCGCCCGGGATTCGGTTGGCGCCACCCGAGCGGATCGTGGCCTTCATGGCTCGCTCCGGGATCGGGGATGCGACGAGCCTCGTCATCTACGACGACACGCTCGGCCTCTACGCGGCACGGGTCTGGTGGAGCCTCCGCGTCTACGGCTTCGAGTCCGCGCGGGTCCTCGACGGTGGGCTGCCGGCGTGGCTTGCCGAGAGCCGCCCGCTGAGCAGCGGCGTCCTCCCCCCGCCCGAGACGTCGTTCACGCCGCGCCTGAATCCGCGACTCCGCCTCACGACGTCCGACGTGCGCGCCCTGCTCGGGTCGCCCGACGTCCAGATCCTCGACGGCCGCGCCCATCCCGAATACCGGGGCCACGAGGGCAACGCCAAGCGGCTCGGCCACGTCCCGGGCGCGGTCAATGTCCCCGTCGGCGCGATGCACACGGCCGGGTCGCAGCGACTCCGGGACGCCGACGAGATCCGGGGCCAGCTGACCCGAGCGGGCGTCGTCCGCGGCCGCCGGCTGGTGTGCTACGACGGCTCGGGCGTCGGTGCCGCCCGCCTCGCCTACGTGCTCACGCTCCTGGGCCATGACGATGTCGCGGTCTACGACGGCGGCTGGGCCGAATGGGGCGATCGGCTGGACCTGCCGGTGGAGCGGTAGGGCGACCCGGCTTTTCCTCCGGCGGGCCTTTGCCGGGTGGCCGGTTCACTGGCGCCCTTCGCATTCATGGAATCGCGGGTCGCGATCGCATCCTTCCGAGCGATGCCCGTCGCGGGCATACATTCGCACGACGGGCATCGCGAGAGCAAACCGTGATCCCGAGCCGAATTCGGGGCATACGGAGACGAGTGGGGGCCCCACCGCGACAGGGTCGGACCGCAGCGAGGCACCGCGGTGACCTGACGCGACGGCCGGCGTCGGCGCGACGCGCCGCTGGGTCGCTGCTAGACGGTCGCCACCTTCCGGGCGCCGGCCGTGACGAGGTGCTCGGCGCCGGCCTGGAGGCCCTCGTACAGGCGACGGACCGTCTCAAGCGTGTCGGCCTCCCGGGGATCCTTGTCGAGGCGGAGCCGGGCGATCCTCGGGAAGCGCAGTGCGAAGCCGGACTTGTGGCGGTTCGAGCGGAGGATGACGTCGAAGGCGACCTCGACGACGACCTCCGGCTCGACGACCCGGTAGCGGCCGTGGCGGCTGATGGTGTGGTCCTCGAACCAGCGGGTCATCGTCGCGATCTCGGCGTCGGTCAGGCCGGAGTACGCCTTGCCGATCGTGACGAGCTGGTCGCGCTCCTCGTCCCGCACCGCGAAGGTGTAGTCGGACAGGACGCCATGGCGCTTGCCGTGCCCGACCTCGACCCCGACCACGACGCAGTCGATCGTCGCGAGGGCCTTCTTCATCTTCAGCCACCCGTAGCCGCGCCGGCCCGGTGAGTAGGGGCTCCGAGGGTCCTTGACCATCAGGCCCTCGTTGCGCCGCGACCGTGCCTCCGTGAACGCCGTCTCGAGGGCGTCGACCGAATCGGCCCTCGTCAGGTGCGCGAGGGCGAAGGTCCCGCCGTCGCCCACGAGGGGCAGCGAGAGTCCCTCGAGGACCCGGCGACGGTCCTCGAGCGGCGTCTCGAGCAGCGGCGTGACGGTCCGCGCATCGCCGTCGAGGTCGCCGTCGGGGCCCCGATCACCCGCAGCCGCGATGCCGAGGACGTCGAAGGCGACGTAGATGACGGGCACCTCGGCCAGCACCACCGGCGGCGGATCCTTCCGGCCGAGCCGGGCCTGGAGGGCGATGAACGGCAGGACCGCCCCGTCGCGGAACGCGAGGAGCTCACCGTCGAGGATGCCATCCCACGGCAGGTCGCGGGCCGCCGCGACGACCTCCGGGAACTGTCCGGAGACGTCGTGCAGATCGCGGGAGTAGAGGCGGACCTCGGGCCCGAGCCGATGGAGCTGGCAGCGGATCCCGTCGTACTTGTCCTCGACCCAGACCGTCGGCCCAAGCCGGCCGAGGATCTCGGTCGCGTCCTCCGCCGGCGACGCGAGCATGAACTTCAGCGGGTGGAAGAGCGCCAGCTCGGCCGTGTCGAGCCGCCCTTCGCGGGCCAGCGAAGCCGTCCGGCCGATGTCGCCGGTCAGCATGCCGGCGCGCTTCACCGCGTCGAGCGGGAGCCCGAACGCCTTGGCGATCGCGGCCTCCACGAGGCCCTCTCGCAGCCCGATCCGGAGCTCGCCGGAGAGGACGCGAACGATGCCCCGGGCGGTCCGGGGATCGGCCCGAGCCAGGAGCGACGCAAGAAGCGCGGCCTTCTTCGCCGGGCCGGAGGCGGCCTCGATGGCGGCGAACGAGGTGGCGACGTCGACCAGCGAGGGCGAGGCGTCGGGTGGGGGCGCGTGACCGGCTGCGGCGAGCACGTCACCGACCGCGGCCGCGAGGTCGGAGTGGCGGTCGTAGGCGGCGGCGAGCTCCGCCCGATCGGCGCCGGTGACCGCGCCGACGGCGTTCGCGATCGTCGCCCAGCCGATCCCGGTCGCGCGCTGGTCGGACTCGGGGAACGGACGCCCGGTCAGGAACACGACCGCGATCGGCAGCGCCTGCTCGTCGAGGGTCCCCAGGTACTCGGCCAGCAGCGCGGTCTTCTCGGAGGTGCGGGTCGTGGCGGCGACGCGTTCTGCGAGCTCGCTCCAGCGCCGCATGCGGGCGATGGTATACCGTGCCTCTCGATGGCCGGCCGAGCGTGGTTCCCGGAGGTCCTCGAGGGCGACCTCGTCATGCTCCGGCGTCACGTGCCCGAGAACGTCGCAGCGTTCCGGCGCTGGTACTCCGATCCCGAGGTCGCGCGGCTGGCGCGGTACCAGGAGTCACCGATGCGCGCCGACGAGATCGAGCGGTTCTTCCAGGTGCGGGCCCTCGGCGACGACTCGCTGACCATGGCGATCCACGAGCGAGCCGCGAACCGGCTCATCGGGACGTGCTCCTTCAGCCAGGTCGACGGCGACAATGGCTCGGTCATGTACCACATCACGATCGGCGAGAAAGACGCCTGGGGCCATCGCTACGGGACCGAGGCGACGCAGCTGATGCTGGATCACGCGTTCGGGTCGCTCGGCCTCCATCGGGTCGCGCTGACCGTGTTCGAGTTCAACGAGCGCGCGATCCGGGCGTACCTCAACTGTGGGTTCGTCGTCGAGGGGCGGGCGCGCGAGGCGATCTGGCGCGACGGGCGATGGTGGGACGAGGTCGCGATGAGCGTGCTCGCGACGGAGTGGCGGGCGGGCCGCGGACGGCGGGGGGCCAGCGGTGGCGGCCGCTCGAGCGCGAGCGCCATGTCCAAGGGGGCCAGGGCGACGGACGCTCCGCGAGCGATCGCATGACCGGCCCCGAGGCGATCGCCGCGTTCCGCGAGCGGATGGAGGCCAAGGGCCACGTCGTCGAGAACGCCCGCGAGGCGGTGGCCATCCTGGATGCCGCGTTCGCCGAGGGCGCACTGGAGCGGACACCGATCGTCGACCGGATGCTCGCCGACCTGATGGTCGCGCTCGAGCAGGACGAGGGCCAGAAGCTCGGCGGGAAGTCTGCCGAGGCGGCGCGCTTCATCCTCCGCGCGATCGACCGGGAGTTGAGCCGTGGCTGACGGGAAGGGAGGCGATCGGGGGACCCCGACCGGCGGGGAGACCGTCACAGGCAACGCGGCCGACGGCGAGCTCGACGGGGCCGCCCACCGAGTCCTCGGCAAGGACGTTCCGGCAGCGCTCGAGGGCCTCGCCCGCGCCCAGGCCGCCGCCGGCGATCGGGCCGCGGCCGAGGCGAGCCGCGCCGGGCCCGCGAGGCCCTGGCGGGGATCGACGACCGGGAGGATCGCGAGCTGATCGAGCGGGACCTCGCGACGTCACCCCGCTGAGAAGCCGCATACTCGGCTCGTGACTGGAGGCATTCGAGTCGGGCGCGAGCCGGCGCAAGCGCACGTCGTCATCGTGAGCGCCTGGAAGCCCTGAGCCCGGAGCGCCTTGACCGATGACCCGCGCCGAGCGCGTCGTGTTCGACCACGTCACGAAGCGTTACCCGGGCACAGCGGCCGGCTCACCCGGCGCCGTTGAGGACCTCTCGCTCGAGGTTCCCGCGGGCTCGATCTGCGTCCTCGTCGGGCCCTCGGGCTGCGGCAAGACGACCAGCCTCAAGATGGTCAACCGGCTCATCGAGCCGACCTCCGGCCGGATCCTCGTCGGCGACCGCGATGTCGCGGCCCGCGACGTCATCGAGCTGCGGCGCGAGATCGGCTACGTCATCCAGCAGGTCGGCCTGTTCCCGCACCAGACCGTGGCCGAGAACGTCGAGACCGTCCCTCGCCTGCTCGGCTGGGCGCCCGAGCGGCGGCGAGCCCGCGCGATCGAGCTGCTCGAGCTCGTTGGGCTCGCCCCGGGCAGCTACGCCGCCCGCTACCCCGCGGCTCTCTCCGGCGGGGAGCGCCAACGGGTCGGCGTCGCCCGAGCCCTGGCGGCCGATCCGCCGGTGCTGCTGATGGACGAGCCGTTCGGGGCCGTGGACCCGATCATCCGCGAGCGACTCCAGAACGAGCTGCTGCGGCTCCAGGCCCAGCTGGCGATGACGATCCTGTTCGTGACCCACGACATCGACGAGGCGATCAAGATGGGCGACCTGGTCGCGGTCATGGGGGCCGGCGGCCGGCTCGCCCAGTTCGGCACGCCTGACGACATCCTCACGAACCCCGCCAGCGACTTCGTGGCCCGGTTCGTCGGCGCCGACCGCGGGCTCAAGCGGCTCGCCCTGGCGAGGGTCCGCGACCTCCAGCCGACCTCCGCGCCAACCGGCCATCCCGGCGACGACGCCGCAGAGGCGCGCCGGCGGGCCGAGGCCGATCCCCTGCCTTACCTGCTCCTCCTCCAGCCGGACGGCCGACCGATCGGCTGGATCGCTGCCGCGGACATCCCGTCGTCCGGCGTCCTCGACCCGGCGCTGGCGAGCGCGACCTCGCCGATCCTCGACCGCCTGACGACCCTCAAGGACGCCTTGTCGATGCTCCTGGCAAGTGGCGTCCAGGCGGGCATCCTGGTCGACGACGCGGGCGCCTACGCCGGCCTCGTGACGGCCGAGATGATCGCGGACTGGCTGCGGCCGTGATCGACTGGGCCTGGATGGCCGGCCACCTCGACGATCTCGCGTGGCGGGCGCTCCAGCACGCCTGGCTGGCGGCGATCGCCGTCGCCACTGGGTTCGGGATCGCGCTGGCGCTGTCGGTCCTGGTGCTGCGGCGGCCCGGGCCGCGCCGGCTGCTCGTCGGGACGTCGAGCGTCCTGTACACGATCCCCAGCCTGGCGCTCTTCGCGGCCCTCGTGCCGGTCACCGGGCTGTCCGTCCTCACGGCCGAGATCCCGCTCGTCCTGTACAGCCTGCTGATCTTCGTCCGGAACAACCTCGCCGGCCTCGACGCCGTGGCGCCGGACGTCCTCGAGACCGCAGACGCGATGGGCTACTCGCGGCGGGGGCGGCTGCTGCGGGTCGAGTTGCCGCTCGCGCTGCCGTTCGTCGTCGGGGGGCTCCGCCTGGCGAGCGTCTCGACGATCGGGCTCGTGACGATCTCGGGCATCCTCGGCGATCGGTTCGGCGGTCTCGGCTTCTTCATCTTCGAGGGCCATCGGCGGAGCTTCCCGACCGAGATCTGGTTCGGTGGGATCCCGGTCATCCTCCTCGCGATCGCGGCCGACCTGCTCCTCGTTCGGCTGGTGCGGCGGCTCACGCCGTGGGCTGCAGCGGCCGCCACCGCCGCGGGCGACGGCGGCGGCCGCCTCGCTGGAGCGAGGCCATGACCCTCGTCGAGGCCGCGCTGGCGTGGCTCGCCGATCCGGCCAGCTGGAACGGCCCGGCGGGGATCCCGACGCGGCTCCTGGAGCACCTCGCCCTGTCCGGCTCGGCGCTCGCGATCGCGCTGGCCCTCGCGATCCCCGCCGGCATCTGGGTGGGCCACACCGGCCGAGGGCTCCGCCGCGGCGCGAACCTCGCCAACGTCG
>JBQGDI010000045.1:0-27310 GCA_052038965.1 Candidatus Limnocylindrales bacterium
GGCCCGCGCCCGGTGGTCGGCCTCGCGCAGGACGTCGGTCAGGCTGCGCATGTGGGTCGACAGCCGCTCGCCGTCGCCGGCGAGGCGGGCGGCGTGCTCCACCATCCGCGCCGCGCCGCCGCGATCGAGCGGCCGGAGGTCCTCGCGCCGCGCGACCGTCCCGAACAGCCGCACGAACCGCGCCTCCTCCTCGGGGCCCCGACGAAGCTCGTCGTCGAAATCCGCCTGGACCTTGAACAGCTCGAGGAAGTCCGGGTCCAGGGCGCTGAGGAGGTAGTAGGCCACGCGATCGCCGGTCAGCACGACCTTGACCTGGATCGGCATCGGCTCCGGCTCGAGCGACACGGTGCTGACGAGGCCCAGGCGCTCACCCAGCGACTCGATGCGGATCCGGCTCGTCCGGAGGGCCCGCTTCAGCTCGTCCCAGGCGTATGGCTGGGCCAGGATCTTGCGGGCATCGAGGACGAGGTAGCCACCGCTGGCGCGATGGAGCGCGCCGGACCGGATGAGCGTGAAGTCGGTGACGAGCGTGCCGAAGCGGGCGCCATGCTCGATCCGGCCCACCAGGTTCGGCTCGGTCGGATGGTCCTCGAAGACGACCGGGGCGCCGACCGTCGTCGAGTTGTCGACCAGGAGGTTGACGCGGTAGCGGCGGAACGACGGGCCCTCGCCCTCCGCCAGGCCGGCGAGGATGGACGGCGTGCCGGATTCGGGCGTCGTCAGGATCTCGAGGGCGTTCTCGACGACGTCGGCCGCGACCTGGCCGAGGTAGTCGGTGACGGCCGGCAGGTCCTCGAACTCGTGGCGGACCTCGTCGATGAGGTGGCCGACGGCGGTCCCCGTGGTCTGCTGGGTCAGCCGCCGCAGCGACTCGCGGTGCTCCCGCTCCCAGCGCGGCACGTCGCGCTCGAGGATCTCGCCGAGCTCGCCGCCGAGCTTCGAGACGGCTTCGCGATACCGCGCTCGCTCCGTGTCGGGCAGGGCCTCCAGCTCCGCCGATTCCAGCACCTTGCCGTCGTGGACCGCCGCGAGCCCGATGCCGACCGGCGTCCGGACGACGCCGACGCCGAGGGCCAGCGCCCGCCGCTCGAACGCCGTGATCGCCCGCTCGCGGCGGCTCTTGAGCTCGTCCTCGAGGGCCTCCTTGCGGTTCCGGAACTGCTCCGCGTCGAGGGCCGCCGGGATCGCGACGCGGAGCTCGCGGCTGAGTCGGTCCATGCGGTCGCGCAGCCGAGCCCCTCGTCCGGGCGGCACGACCAGCAGCCGGGGCCGCCGCGGATCGTCGAAGTTGTGGACATAGCAGGCGTCGGGCGGGACCGGTTCGGCGGCCGCTCGCGCGCCCAGGAACTGCTGGACGGCGGTGTGCTTGCCGACGCCCTCGCGGCCCATCGCGAAGACGTTGAAGCCGGGCGCTCGCATCCCGACGCCGAGGACCAGCGCCTCGATGGCGCGCTCGTGGCCCACGATCTCGTCCAGCGGCTCGAGGTCAACGGTCGTCTCGAAGGCGAGGCCGTCGAGGTCCGCGGCGTGGTACAGCTCGTCGGCAGCCAGCTCGCGCGTCGTCATCGGCCTCGTCCCGGGACGCAGCCATGAAGGTTCACGCTCACCGTGCGCCCGACCGGGCCCATCCGCAAGGGCGTTCGCACCGCTCCGGGGATGACGCTCGGCCCGTTTGCGGTACTCCCGGGCGGGCCCGCGATCAGTCGCGACGTTCTGGTGACCGACGGCCCTGTCCCGGTCCGGTCGCGCGGCGGACAGTGAGCCGGATCGAGCAACGACATGGGGGTCCGCATGAGCGACGTCATCGAGGTCGTCGACCTCACCAAGTCGTACGGCCCGCGGCGGGGGGTCGTGGAGCTCAACTTCTCGGTTCACGAGGGCGAGGCCTTCGGGTTCCTCGGACCGAACGGCGCCGGCAAGACGACGACGATCCGGACCCTGCTCGGCCTCCTTCGACCGACCTCCGGCCGAGCGACGGTCTTCGGCCTCGACGCGTGGCGCGACGCACCCGAGCTCCATCGCCGGCTGTCCTACGTCGGCAGCGACCCGGGCTTCCTCGGCGAGCTGACCGGCGGCGACCAGCTCGACGTCCTGGCCGCCCTCCGCGGCCTGGAGCGCGGCGCGTGGCGGCGGCTGGCCGAGCGGCTCGAGCTCGACCCGACGATCCCGGTCCGGAAGCTGTCGCGCGGTAACCGCCAGAAGATCGCCGTGGTGGCGGCCTTCATGGGCCACGAGCCGCTGCTCGTCCTCGACGAGCCGACGACGGGGCTCGATCCGCTCATGCAGCGCGAGTTCCTCGCCCTGCTCGCCGAGATCCGCGCCGGAGGACGGACCGTCTTCCTGTCGTCGCACAACCTGCCGGAGGTCGAGCGGAGCTGCGACCGGGTCGGGATCATCCGCGAGGGCCGCCTGATCGAGATCTCGACCGTCCAGGCGCTGCTGGCCGAGCACTGGCGGTCGGTCAACCTGGTCCTCGGTGCGCCGGCGCCAGCCGGCACGTTCGACCTCGAGAACGTCGAGGTCGTGACCGCCAGCAGCCGCGACGTGCACCTCATGGTCCGCGGCGACGTGAACCCGCTGCTGCGACGGCTCGGCTCCCTTTCGGTCGTCGACGTCTCGATCACGACCCCGGACGTCGAGGACGTCTTCCTCCGGTATTACGACGGCGCCGCGGCGTCACCCGGGGAGATGGTTGCGTCCAGGCCCGCGGCGCGGACACCCGCCGCCGAAGCCTCCCCGATGCCGCCCCAGGAGGTGGCCCGATGACGCTGACAACGTTCCGCCTGGACCTCCGCCGGAACCGCTCGCTCGCCACCTGGATGGTCGTCGTGACGTTCCTCTACGCCGGCACGATGGGCCTCTTCTACCCGGTCATGAAGGACAACATGGCGGCCCTCGAGGAGTACATGAAGATCTTCCCGAAGGAGTTCATGGCCGCCTTCGGGATGACCGGCAGCCTCGGCCAGCCCGGGATCTTCTTCCAGACCTACATCGGCATCTGGCTGTGGCCGATCCTCGCCGCGATCGTCGGCATCCTGGCCGCGACCCGGCCGGTGGCGGCCGACCTCGACCGGGGCTTCCTCGAGCTCGTGATCTCGACCCCCATGTCGAGGGTTCGATACCTGGCGATCGCGATCGTCGACCAGCTCGTCATCGTGACCCTCGTCGCCCTCGCGACGATCGCCGGGGTGCTCGTCGTGGGGGGCCTCTCCGGCGCGACGTTCGATGTCGGCCGGTTCCTGATGGTCGTGCCGCTCGCCACGGCCTTCGGTTGTGCGGTCGCGGGGGTCGCGACGCTGCTGTCGGTCGTGACGCTGTCGCGCGGGCAGTCGGCGGCGATCACCGTCGGCGTCCTGCTGGCGATGTACCTCGCGTACGTCGTCGGCCAGATCCAGCCCGACCTCGACTGGCTGCTGACGCTGTCGGCGTTCGGCCACTTCGATACCGCCTCGATCATCGATGACGGGGTCTTCCCCGCCGCCGACTTCGCACTGTTCGCGGCCGTCGCCGCCGGCTCGTGGCTGGCGGCCCTGTGGGGCTTCAAGCGGCGCGATCTCGCGGCATGATGTTGGGCATCGAGTCGGAGCATCGGCCGGCTCGATAGAGAAGGAGGAACGCCGATGGCCACCAGGACCGCTGCGCACCCTGTCGCCCACCCGGGCGACCACATCGTCGTGGAGTCGGAGCGGGTCGGCCAGCCGGCCCGCGAGGGCGAGATTCTCGAGGTCGTCGAATCGCCGATCGGGCCGAGCTACGAGATCCGCTGGGAGGACGGGCGCCGGAGCTCCTTCCGACCCGCCGCGGGCAGCGCCCGGATCATCCCGGCCAAGCCCGCGAAGCCGGCCAAGCGCTAGGAGTCGCCGGGCGGGGTCCGACGCGGACGGGGCTGCCGCCGTCAGGCCTTCGCCAAGAGGTACAGGGCCATCACCAGCGGCGTCCGGGCGACGATCGCGTGGCGCGTCCCGGCCGCCATCCGGACCCAGGTTCCGGGCTTGGCGGTGACACGCTCGTCGCCGACCGTGACGTCAGCCTCGCCGGCCACGAAGTGCATGATCGCCGGCCGGGCCGAGGTGTGCTCGGACAGCTGCTCTCCCGGCGCGAACGCGAACAGCACGAGCTCGACGCCATCCTCGTTCGAGAGGGTCTGGCTGTGGATGCCGCGGGCCGGGATCGGCGCCTCGGCAGCAAGGTCGGTGTAGATCGTCGCGGGCACGGGTCCACCTCGGTTCGGGATTGGTGGGGCGCCCGCTCGTTCTAGCAGGATCGGGCGCATAGCGCCCGCGCGAGGGACAAAGAGAGAGGGCCCGGCGGTGCCGGGCCCTCGTCGCTCTGTGCGGTTGGTGGGTTAGCGGTTCGAGCGCCGGCGCCGCAGGGCCTCGACCCCGAGCGGCAGGATGCCGAGCGGGAAGAGGCCGAAGCCGGCCGACGACGGGGCGGACGAGAGCGATGCCACGCTCGACCCATCCTCGTCGCAGTGGCCGGGTCCGGTCTCGCCGGAGTTGAAGTCGCCGAGGATCCCGGCGAGCTCAACGAACTCGGCGCGGATGTCCTTGGCGTCCTTGCCCTTCAGGTCGGGGTTCTTGCCCGGCTCTGAGCCGTCGTACTCGTCGAGGAGCGCGGCGGCGTCATCGATCGCGTCCTGGATGTCGGCAGGGATCGTCCCGCCAAGGTCCTCGATGCTCAGCTTGTTGAGCACCGCGGCCATGTACTGGAACGACAGCTGGTAGTACGGCCGTCCGGCCGGGTTCGTCCAGAAGACCTCGAACCAGGTGTACCCGGTGTCGAAGAAGTCCTCGTTCGGGCCCTCGGAGACGGTATCGCCGTCGAGATCACCCAGCAGGTACCAGTTGGGATCCTCGGGTGCGCCGCCCCAGAACAGCTCGTTGTGGGTCTTCCAATAGCCCGGGGTGAGCGTGCAGCCCTCGGGGCACGGCACCGTGATCACGATCGTGTACGACGCCGAGTGATTCTCACCCGTGTCATTCCCGTCGTTGATCGCAACGATGTGGGCCGTGTTGGTGAAGGTGTACTCACCGCAGATCTCGAAGGGACCCACGGTGATGGTGTTGGTGTACGTCTCGGGCGCCTCGTCGTAGCACAGGCTCGCGTCGAGCACCGTGTCGTCGGAGGTGTCACCCGGGGTGCCATTGTCGTCGGTGACGACGACGCACTCGTCGATCAGGCTGATGTCGGCTTCCTCGAAGTCGATGGGCGAGGTGCCGTCGTAGCCGATGCCGAAGAGCGTGGCCGTGGCGGTGTTCGTGCGGTCTGTCGCGTCCGGCAGGTCCGCGGAGTAGGTGCACTCCACGCTGCCGCCGGCCAGGATGTCAACCGTCGTCTGCTCGCCGGCCGTGACGTCGTCGCAGTCGAGGAAGTCGGCTGCACCATAGCCGGAGATCGAGTCGGTCACCACCACGTCCTCGGCGTCGATCGGCGCCGGGTTGTTGACGGTGATCGTGCCTTCCACCGCCCAGTTGGAGTCGGCGAACGGCGTGGCCGCGAGATCGACCGTGATCTCGTAGGTGATCGTGTACTGCTGGTCCGGATCGAGGGTCAGGGTCGTCAGGTCGAGATCGCCATCGACCTCGCCGGTCGCCAGGACGCGGGTCTTGGCGATGGTCCAGTCGAAATCGCGATCGAACGACTCGTCGGCGTCCTTGGTGACGGCCAGCTGGTAGCAGTTGACCACCGTCGTGGCGTCGTCATCGTCCGTGTCGAGCGAATCGTCCTCGGTGACGACGGCCGTGTTGGTGTGCGAGCCCTCGTCATCGCCGCACTCGAACGTCTCGTCGTAGGTCGTCGAGCCGCTAGTGCTCTCGTTCCGGTTGAGCGGGCCACGGTCATCGGTGATGGTCGCGGTGTTGTCGGTCACGGTCGGAACCACGCCCGTGAAGTCGACGCTCTCCGTGTCCCCGTAGTTCGTCGTCCCGGCCAGCGTGGCGCTGAGGTCCGAGGCGTAGTCATGGTTCTGCTGGACCGCCGTCGCGGTATTGGTCCGCGTCGTGCCATCGGGCAGGGCGCTGTCATAGTCGCAGACGAGGCTGCCGCCTGCCGCAATCGTGTGCGGGAAGGTGACGCCGACGCCGCAGTCCACCGTCGCCGCGATGGCCGGCGAGATCACGTCGGAGACCGAGTTGATCACCGCGCCGAGGCTCGGGTGGTTGTTGTCGATCGTGATCGTGCCCTCGACGGCATAGCCGAAGTCCTGGGCCGCGCTCTTGAACCACTCGACGGTCCAGGTCACGTCGTCCGAATCGCCGTCGAACATGTCGAGGCTCTCCGGATCGACCGACTTCAGGATCGTCCAGTCGAAGTCACGGCTGAAGGACTCGACCGCCGTCTTGGTGACGGTCAGGTCGTAGCAGGTCACGGTCACCGAGGCCGAGTCGTTCTGGCTCGTCTCGACGATCGTGGCGGTGTTGTTGATCGTGCCCTCGTCATCGCCGCACTCAAAGGTCCGGCTGTAGGTGGTCTGGCCAGAGGCGCTGAAGGCCATGTTCTGGGGGCCACCGGCGTACGTGTCATCCACGTGCACCGTGTCATTGACGAGAGTCGTCGGGGTGGTGAACGCGACGGGGGCCGTCCCGGTGAACACCGGGCCGGTGGTGAGCGTCGCGGTGGCCGTGTTGGTGAGGCTCGCGCCGCTCGCCAGCGAGCGGCTGTAGGTGCAGGTCAGTGTGTCCCCGTCGGGCAGGGTGTACGGGAACGTGACGGGACAGACCACCGTGGCTGAAAGGCCGCCGGTGAGCTCGTCGGTGACACCCGCGATCGGCGCGTCCTGGTCGGACGTGTTCTCGATCGTGATCGTGCCGCTCACCGCCCACGCGCTATCGACGCCCGTTCCCTTCACCAGGGCGACGGTGTAGTCGGACGTGCCGCTATCGCCGTCGAAGAGCGCCCACGTGTCGGGCGTGACGGACTTGGTAATCGTCCACGGGAACGTCCGGGTGAACGTCGGCGTGGCCGTCTTGGTGACCTCGAGGACCGGGTAGCGCTTGACCTTCCACTCCTCGAAGCCGCCGTCGCTCGTGTACGCGCCGCCGGTCGTGCCCCACGTCGTGTAGACGACGAAGTAGACCTCGCAGGCCGAGTCTCCGTAGTCGCAGTTCTCGGGGATCGTGATGCCGGTAACCGGCACGAGGTAGCGGAGATCACCGCGACCCGACCCCTGGTTGACGTCGTTGATCAGGATGTCGCCGTCGAAGTCGTAGACCTTGTCGGCGGTCCCCGCGAACGGGTAGCCCGTGATCTCCGAATCGTCGGTGAAGTAGATCTCGAGCTCGTTGAGTGAGATCAGGGGCGTGCTGTCACTGTCGTTGATGTCGGCGAACAGCTCCCAGCACAGGCCCGCGGTAGTCTCGCTCCCGTCCAGTGACTCGCACGGGACGATCGGGATCTCGCTGACGAGAATCGAGTGGGTGAAAGCACCCGACTTCGTGTCGAACTCGAGGTCGCCGTCGGTGTTGTAGCCCGACTCGTCCGTGTCCTCTTGGACCCGGAGGAACGAGTCGAAGATGCCGGACCCGGACGCCCCGAACGTCACGTTGTCGTCGCCGATGTACTCGACGATCGCGCCGTCGTCGGTGCTTCCAGCCGCGTACTCGGTCTTGTCGTTGACCTCGACGCTGAAGGAACCGCCGTCGGCGAAGACGCCGGCCACGCCGAGCACCAGGAGCGAGATGACTCCGGCCACGCCGGCGAACTTGGCGCGGGCACGCCCGCGGGAGCCTCGCTTCGGACGATTCGGAGTGGCAATCTCGTTGAGCCGGGCGAGCCTGGAGGTCAGCTCCTCCTCCAGTGCACCCGGCGGGAGAGTTCTGGTCATGTGCCCCTCCTCTGATCTGGGATTGATGTAGTCGGTCTGCGCATACCGCGTTCCTCCAAGGCGGGCCAAGCCGGTCGCTCCGGCGCCTCCCGACGTCGAGAGCCCTCGTGCCGTCGGCACGAGGGCCCCGTCAGGTGATCGTGAAACTGGGGGACGTCAACGACGTCGAAGTGGTCGCGTGCCCCTTCGCGGCGGATTGGCGCCCGGTGCCCTTGGGACAGCCGAACACCGTATCGAATGAGGCGGCAGTCCTGCCCGACGCGGGGTCAATCACGCGACGCTGGTCTCTCTTCCTGGGACGGTGGAAGAGAGGTTCGGGTCCGAACCCTCCCGGACCCTGCCTCCCCTGAGATCGGCGCTCCCCCGCAGAGCCGACCGAACAACTCCGAAGTGTTCGCTCCCGCTACGTACGTGTCAAGAGTCGACCAGACACATCGCCGAATTCAGCGGGCCGCGCTCGGGGCCGGCGGAAACGATCGAGATGGTGCGTCGGCGCAACGATCGGGCGAGCCCGGCGGGGCCCGGTCCCTAGATCCTGCCCGCCCAGATCCCCACCGGCTCGAACGCCATCGGGACGTCGACGAGGACCAGCTCGGTCGTCGTGGTCGCGGCGATGTCGATACCGGGCTGCTCGGTGACCTTTGCCGCGTCGCCGGTCGAGATGGCCTCGCCGTCGACCCTCGCGTCGCCGTCGATGAGGTAGAGGTAGGCCCCGCGAGCCTCGCCCAGCTCGTGGCGGACGCTGACCCCGGGCTCGAGGCGGGCGATGTAGACGCTCGCGTCCTGGTGCACGGCGACGGGGCCGGCCGCCGCGTCTCCGGCGTCGGCCATGCCGGTCGAGCCAACGTCGCGCAGCGGCGCGAAGGCCCGCAGCAGGCGGTTCGTCCGGTCCTCGGTGGTCAGGACCCGCTGCTCGACCCCGGGTGGCAGGCTCGGCGTGTCGGGCAGGATCCAGATCTGGACGAACCGCATCGGCTCCGTCTTCGAAGCGTTCTGCTCGGAGTGCCAGGCGCCCGACCCGAGGGTCATCCGCTGCACCGACCCGGCGGGCAGCGGCCCGAACGGTCCACCGACGTCGTCCTCGTGACCGAACAGTCCCTCGACGACGTACGTCAGCCCCTCGACGTCGCGGTGCGGATGGAGCGGCCAGACTGCGCCCGGCACGAGGCGGTCATCGTTGAAGACCCGCATCGCCCCGAAGCCCTCGTTGTCCGGGTCGCGGTAGTCGTCGAAGGCGAAATGCCAGCGAGCGCGGAACCAGCCGCCTTGCCGGTCATGGATCTCGTGGTCCCGGCGGATCGCCAACATGGGCCGAGTGAACCACGAGTCGGGCCGGGATGGGTCGGCCAGTTCGGCGTGGCACACTGACGTCCGGTGACCGTCGAGCCTCTCCCCAGCTTCGATCTCTACGAAGAGCTCCAGGTCGCGCGCCACGCGAGCACGGAGGTCATCGAGGCAGCGTTCCGCTCGATCGTCCGACGGCTCGACCCTGGCCCGGCCAGGCCGGGCGACGACGAGCGGCTGCGGCGGTTGACCCTCGCCCGCGACTGGCTGGTCGATCCCGATCGACGCCGTCGCTACGACGCGGCCATACCCGAGGCCGGCACCGACTGGCTGGCTCGCGCGGCCGGTTCCGGGACGGCTGGTGTTGCCGCCACGCGGGACGGCGACCAGGCCCGCCCCGGGTCCAGCCGGGATCCCGTCAAGCCGTCGTTCGGGCCGAATGCCGCCGAGGTACGGCGTTTCCTGGCCGACCTGCGCGCGCTCGACTGGGACGGCGCCTTGCGGCTCTGGGAGACCCGCACCGAAGCCGCGGTGGCGGGCCATGCCGCGGCTCGCCGCCGGGCGGAGGCCGTGGCCTCTCGTTCGCGGCACGAGGCCTGGCTGATGGCCCGCGAGGCGGCCTTCGTCATCGCCCGCGGCAGGCTCGGGACGTCGACGGTGACCGTCCAGATCGCGGAGCTCGTCGCCGACGCGGCCGGGGCGATCGCGCTGCGCGGCCTGCTCGCGCACGCCGACTACGAGCTGCTCGCGGCGCCGTGGGTGGGTGGCTGGGCCGCCGGGATTGCCGCCGACCGGGGCCTGGAGGCGCGAGCCGCGGGGAGCGCGGCGTCCGGCCGTCGGGTCGCCGGGCTCGCCGCGACGGTGGCCTTGACGTCACGGCAGATCCGGACGCGCCTCACCGCCGGCCGGGCCGGGCCGACGGTCGGGCTGCCGGCGGCCGCCGCGGTGATGGCCCTCGTCGTCCTGGTGATCGGCATCGCGACGCTGGGCCGGGCTTCGCTGATACCCGGGCCGAGCACCTCCGGGTCCTCGCTCGCGACCCCCGGGGCGGTCGTCGTCGCACCGCCGCTGACGCTCCCGCCCCCCGCGCCGGCGGCCTCGCTCGAGACCGTGGCGCCGAGCACGGCCTGGCCGTTCGGCTCGTCGTCGGCAGCACCGCCGACGCAGGTGGTCTTCGGCGCGACCGACGCGCTGACACGGCCGCCGTCCAGCCGACCGGGCTCGACGCCGACGAGCCCCCCGACATCGGTGCCGACGCCGACGACGGCCGCACCGACCCTCACCCCTGGCCCGTCACTGCCGCCGTCCCCCATCGCGACGCCGTCCCCGGACCCCACGGCGACCGCCACGCCCGAGCCGCTCTGCCTCGTCATCGACCTCGTCGGCCGCAACACCATCAAGGCCGCAGCCGATTGGACCGCCGCGGGCTTCAGCGGCCCGGTGACGTTCGACCCGGCCGTCCCGCCGCACTTCACGATCGGCTGGCAGAGCCTCGCCGCCGGGACGTCGGTGGCCTGCACGAGCGGGATCACCGTCCGACAGGCGGCCCCCTAGCCAGCGAGGGGCGCCTCGGTTCCGGAGTGCGTCGCGCGACCCGGCCCGGGCCGTCGGTCAGGCGACCGGTGCCGCCTTCAGCGCTTCCGCGATCGAGCGGGCCCAGGCCGAGATCTCGCTCCAGTCGCGGTAGTCGCCGTACGGCGCCTTGACCACGCCGACGATCGCCCGCTCCCCGAGCCCGAGCTCCTCGCGGAGCAGCTTGCCGGAGAAGACCCGATGGTCGCGCGCGCCCGAGAGCTCCATGAGCTTCGGGACGTCGGTCGGCTCCTCGACCGGGGCGGGCACCTCGCCGAGCGGGCCGCTCGAGAACAGCCAGACGGGCCGCCCACGCAGCGCCGCCGCCTGCCGCGTCACGAAGTCGCGGGCCTCGCCCAGCCACCGCCCGATGTAGATCCCGCTGCCGACGATGACGGCGTCGTAGGCGGTGACGTCGCCGACGTCCCGGGGCTCGCGGACGTCGACCGTGATGCCCTCGTCTCGAAGGGTCTCGGTGATCCGCTCGCCGATCGTGTCGGTGCCGCCGTGCTTCGAGGCGATGGTCAGGAGGACGTTCATCGATGGCTCCCGGGCTGCGATCGTGACGAGTGACGCGGATAGCGTCCGCGCCGGCCGGCGGCGCGCACAGGGCGAGGCGGCCCGGATGCGCGGGCCGTCTGGGCCCACGGCCGGGTCAGCCGGCCCGGGACGACGACCCGGCGGCCAGCAGCGGCGCGATCTGGGTCCGGTACAGGGGCTCCCAGGCGTAGCCGGTCCGGACGCGGCGCGAGAGGCGCCAGGCGGGATCGGCGTCGAGCCGGGCCGCGAGGCGGGAGGCGATCGCGGCCGGCGGTTCGTCGAGGCCGAAGTACAGGCCGTCCTCGCCGGCCAGCTCGCGCAGCACCGGCAGGTCGGCGCAGGCGATCGGCAGGCGGTTGGCGGCGGCCTCGAGGATCGGCAGCCCGAAGCCCTCGTCGCGGCTCGGCAGCAGCATCACGTCCGACAGCCGGTAGAGGTCGCCCATGACCGCGTCGGAGACGTCGCCGGCCGATTCGGCCGCCAGCAGCCAGGCCACCTCATCCAGCCCGAGCTCGGCGCGCCGGGCGAGGAGGTCGTCGAGGTAGGTGTGCTCCGACGCCCGGTGGGGATCGACCGGGCCGGTCACGACGAGCGCCGCGGCACGACCGGCGGCGCGCAGCGCGGCGAGGATCGCGAGCGCGAGCTCGAGGTTCTTGCGCGGCGTGACCCGGGCCGGGACGAGCAGCAGGATCTCGATGCCCAGTCGCTCGATCCGCTCGAGGATCGGCGCGGCCTGGGGCTCGAGCTTCCAGGTCCGGGCGAGGTCGATCCCGTTCGGGACGACGTGGATCGCCTCCGGCGCGAGGCCGGTGACGGAAGCCAGGTCGCGACGGCGCTGCTCGGACACGACGACCTGGACCGCGCCGGGCCAGGCCTCGCGGAGCAGTGACCACGGGTAACCGGGATGGAGCGTGGCGCGGTAGTCGGGCGCGACCGCCGCGAGGTCGTGGTGCCACAGGATGACGCGACGGCCCGTGCCGGCGGCGGCGTCGGCGAGGACCCTGAGCGCGGAGGTCAGGGCGAGGTTCAGGCTGAGCGACGCGACGTTGTGGGCGATCACGACGTCCGTCCCGTCGAGGGCCGCGGCGAGCTCCCGCCGGAGGCGGGCCACGAGTGGTCGGAAGCCCGCCGGCACGCGGCCGCTCCGCAGCTCGGCCTGGACGGCCTCGATGCGCGGGTTCCGGGGATCGATGAGCGGCACGGTCGTCACCGCCGCGCCGGTGCCCTCGCCACTCCCCCGCCCCGCGACGATTCGCACCTCGTGCCCGTCGGCCGCCATCAACCGGGCGTGTGCGCCGATGACCTGCTCGACCCCGCCGATGACCGGGCTCGCGGCGTAGTGGACGAGGGCGATCGAGCGGCGGCCCGCCGCCGGGCCGGCGGCGGGGCTCACGCCGGCCCCGCGAAGCACTCCGCGAGCAGGTCGCCGAGGCGCTGGTCGAGGACGTCGAACGAGAAGTGCCGCCGGGCCAGCTCGTAGTTCGTGTGGGCCCAGTCCTCGGCGAGGCCGGGCTCCTCGAGGAGCCGGCGGGAGTCGCGGATGGCCTCCTCGGTGACGTAGTTCTCGATCTCGACGACCCGGAAGCCGCGGGGCTTGATGTCCGTCTCGTAGACCGAATAGCGATTCACGACGATCGGCCGCCGGTGGTAGACCGCCTCGAGGAAGGCGTTCCCGAAGCCCTCGACGCTCGACGGGTAGGTGACGAGGTCGGCGTGCGGGTAGACGTCGTGCAGGGTGTACGTCGGCCGACCGTCTGGCGTCGTCCCGCGCTCGACCGTCACGAGGTCCGACTCGAACCGGACGTGGACCCCGAGCAGGGCGGCGAACTCCCTCACCCGCTGCGAGTACTCGGTGCCCTCGTCGTCGGCGGCGTGGGAGATGACGAGCGTCGCCGGGATGCCGAGCCGGCGGGTCAGCTCGATGGCGTGCTCGATGCCCTTGCGCTGGATGACCCGCGTCGGCTGGAGGATCAGCTTCTCCAGCGGCGGGACGCCGAGGGCGACCCTCGCGCCCTTCGCATAGTCGTCGGGCGGCGGTGGCGGCGTCGCGAAGTCGACGACGTTCGGCACGACGCGGCCGGTCAGGCCCCGGCGCCAGGCCAGCTGCTGGGCCTGGATGGTGTTGATGACGACGTGCCGGACCGAGGGCAGGTTCGGCGGGAAGGCCGCGCCGATGTAGTCGCTGACGCAGTTGACCGCGAAGCGCTGGCGCTCCCACGCGAAGTCGTGGTGGTGCGCCAGGACTGGGATCCCGGTCTCGGCGATGACCTCGGTCAGGGCCAGGCCAAGGGGGATGTTGAGTGGGATCGCGAGGGCGTTCTCCACGGTCAGGAGGTCGAGGTCGAAGTCGTGGATGAAGCGGTACAGCTCGGCCTTCAGGCCGACCTTCAGCTCCTCGATCCGGCGGGTGATCGTCGGCGGGCGGACGTACGGCGAGAAGAAGTCGCGGCGGTGGACGAGCGGATGCTCGGCATCGGCCGCCTCGGTCACCTCGGGGCTGCCGGCGAAGGCGACGGCGTTGATGGCGTCGATCTCGGGGTGCCGGTAGAACGCCTCGGGGACGACGCGGCTGCGCTCGGGGGGCCGGTCGACCTGGCCGGCGAAGTAGAAGCAGGTCGCGCCGTGGCGCTCGAACGTCGCCTCCCACTTGGCGGATTCGAGCGAGACGCCGTCCGTCCCCGACAGGCGGGTCGAGATGACCCCGATTCGCCGCGCCTCGAAGCGGACGGGCGTCACCGTCCCAGGAGGCCGTCGAGCGCGACCGCCGCGTACAGCGCGCCGCCGACGGCCATCGATGGCTCGTCGTAGACCACCCGGTCGGAGTGGTTGTCCGGCGCGGTAGCCGGATCCGCGTCCGGCGGCCGCGTACCCAGGAAGGCCATCGCGCCCGGGATCCGCTGCAGGACGAAGGACCAGTCCTCGGCGCCCATGAACGGCGCCGGCATGGCGTGGACCCGGTCGGCGCCGACGAGGTCACGGGCGAGATCCTGGACCCGGTCGACGACGTCGGGGTCGTTCATCGTGACCGGGTAGAGCTCGTCCAGCGAGAACTCGGCGGCCAGGCCGTGGATGCCGGCGATCGCGCTCGCGACGCGCGGGATCAGGGCCAGCATCGCGTCGCGGCGGGCCGGCGACAGGGTCCGGACGGTGCCCTCGAGGAACGCCGTCTCGGGAATGATGTTGTGGGTCGTGCCAGCGTGGACCTGGGTGATCGTCAAGACCGCCGGATCGAAGATGTTGACCTCGCGGCTCATCGCAACGTGGAGCGCGGTCACGATCTCGGCCGCGACGGGCACGGGATCGAGGGCCAGCCACGGCGTGGACGCGTGCCCCCCACGCCCGCGGATCGTGACCCGGAAGCTGTCGGCGGAGGCGAGCTGGGCGCCGGGCTTGATGTGGACCTCGCCCGCGGGAAGCGTCGAGCGGACGTGGATCGCGAAGCCCCGCGTCGTCGCGGGATCGAGGCCGTCGAGCAGGCCCTCGTCGATCATGACCCTCGCGCCCGCGGAGCCCTCCTCGCCGGGCTGGAACATCAGGATCGCCGGGCCAGGCAGCTGGTCGCGCCGCTCGACGAGGAGGCGGGCGGCGAGCAGCAGCATCGTCATGTGCTCGTCATGCCCGCAGGCGTGCATGACGCCGGGCCGCTCGGAGGCGAACTCCAGGCCGGTGACCTCCTGGAGCGGCAGGGCGTCCATGTCGGCCCGCAGGAGGGTGGTCGGGCGGGTCGCGCCGTCGCGCGCGCGATCCACTGGCTCGACGATCGCCACGACCGAGCTCAGCCCTCGGCCGAGGCGCGGCTCGAGGCCGAGGGCCTGGAGCTGCTCGACGATCAGCCCCTGCGTCTCCGGCAGGTCGAGGCCGATCTCCGGCCGGCGGTGGAGCCGCCGCCGAATCGGGATGAGGTCGGGCAGGAGGCGCTCGGCAGCGGCGAGAAGGTCCGCGCCGGCGGCGATCGGTGGCATCGAGGCGATGGTAGCGAGCCGCGCCCCGGAAGCCGGCCGGCCCCTCGATTGCGTGACGAGACCGCCCGGTCTCGTCAGCGCAGCACGTCATCGTGACGTGGCGGGAGGCTCCACGTTGTCACTGCAGGACCACTCGAGGCCCAGCACGAGGCGCCCGGACGGCAGGTCGAAGACCCCGGTCAGCGTCCGGTCCCTCACGACCCCACCGCCGGTCCGCTCCTCGACGGTCACGGGCGCCGTGGCCCGCTCGACCGGGCCGCCATCGTCGGGCGTGACCGTCAGCCTGCCCGTCCGGCGGTCGAAGGCCAGGTCGAGGCGGGCTCGGGCGCCATCGAGCCACGGCACGACCGTCGAGACCTGGTCGACCCGCAGGTCGACCGAGCGCCGGCAGACCGCGTCGGCCCGCCCGAGGAGCGGGCTGGTCGGATTCTCGATGGACATTGGGTCGTAGTCGACGATGCCGGAGAGGCTGAACCAGCCCTGCAGCTCGGCGGTCTCCGTGTCGTAGCCGTGACCGAAGCTCGGCGCGACGGCTGGCTCGTCGCAGCGCCAGGCCAGGGTGGCGGCGAGCTCGGACGGACCGCTCGGGCCGCCGATCCGGAGGCCGCTCGACCTCAGGCGGGCGAGCTGACCTTCACCGGATGCCGGGGCCCCTCCCGCTCGTGAGCCGCCATCGAGGGCATCGAGCGCAAACGAGCCCTCGTAGCCGGCCAGGCTGTTGACCGTCAGGCGCACGAACGAGCCCGACGCCCAGAACGAGGCGAACAGCTCGAGGTGGTCGATGCCGACGCGCCCGAGATCGGCCGTGATCGAGCCGATCGAGTCGCCGTTGGCGACGGTCTCGCAGCGGGCCGGCGCGGCGAGCGTCACCGAGACCGGCGCGGCCAGCGAGAGCTCGACGCTGCCGGTCATCGTTCGCGGGGCCTGCCAGGTGGGGCCGAGTGCCGCGCCGATCGGCAGGCCCGCGAGGACCATCCCGGCCGCGATGAGGACGGTGGGCGCCGAGGGCCGCGTGCCGCGCGGGATGGCCATGACCAGGCCGACGATCCCGAGGATGCCGACGAGCCCGATGATCGTCAGCGTGAGCGGGACGGTCGGTGGGAAGAACCCGGACCACGGCTGGCTGGCCGCGAAGCCGTACTGGGCGCCCAGGATGGCGCCGACGACGAGGCCTGCGCCCATGGCCGCGATGCGCGCCCAGGGCAGGCCGGACGGGCTCGAGCTGCGATCGGTCACGTCGATTCGACGCGCCCGGCCGGGCGCCGTTACCGCCCCGCGCGGGCCGCGGGGCGGCACCCGTCAGCCGCCCGCGCCGCCGATCGTGATCTGGAGCTGGATCCGCAGCACCAGGACCACGAACGCCCACGTCGCGACGCTGACGATGATCGCCAGGATCCGCACGACCATCCGGTCGATCGGTGAGGTGTCGGCGGCGGCCCGCTCCGAGAGCGCGAACAGGGCGACGATGAGGAACGCGATCAGGCCACCGAGGATCGCGCCGAAGAACAGCATCGCCAGGACGCCGCCGGTCACGCCGAGGAGGCGGATCGCGGCGAGGGACCCGCCGCCTTGGGCGCCGTGCGCGGCATCGACCTGGGCACTCCCGATGACGATCCCGGTGAGGACCGCGAACGGCCAGGCGAACGCCGTGAACGGCGCGATCATGCCGGCGGCGAGGCCGATGATCAGGTGGTTGAGATAGCTCGGGCGCGCGGAGCCGGTAGTGATCGACATCGGTGACCTCATGCTGGGCAGTCCGTCGGGTGGGTCCGGCCGAGGCCGGCGGAGTTCCAGTCGAAGCGGCCGTTGACGGCGACGCTGCCCGGGTACCACGGTGATTGGCCGGAGCCCAGGCGGCACAGGATGACCCGACCGGGACTCGGCGGGTCAGCGTCGACGATACGGATGAGCGCGTACCCGACGTTGTCGGTCTCGTCCGTCTCGCGGACGTGGCCATCCGGGTCGACGGTCAACCGGAGGACGTACCTCCCCGGCGGCATTGAGCCGTCGGCCTCGGCGATCGGCGCGAAGCTGACGTACTGGCCGGGCCGCTGCCAGCGGTACACGTCGCCCCAGCCCCGCTCGAGGGTCATGTGGTCGCGGCAGAAGCCGTCGCCAACGTACGAGGCGAACTGGTGGTCGGCCTCGAGGGCCGCCGGCCCGTCCCATTCGGACAGCTGCTGACTGAAGGTGCAGTAGCCGTGCTTGTCGCCGGCTCCAATCGGCTCGAGGGTCCCGGCTGCCTCGTCGGTCAGCCGGAGAAGCTCGTAGAGGACGAAGTCGCCGACGTGCCGGTGCTGGTGGAAGTCGTGGAACTCGCCGTGGCCGGCGGACGAGGTCTCGAACCGGCCCGCGGCCTCGTTGTCCCGGTAGTCGCCGGGGGTGTCGTCCGGCGTGTAGACGTGCTGGATCGCGTCATCGCCCTGGAACGCGACGTACAGCGGGCCGTCACCGACGTTGTGGACGCCAGCCGAGAAGCGCAGACAGTGGGTCGCGCCGGGCTCCTCCTCCTTATGGCACGACACGGTCGGATCGCCGGGCAGGTTGTCGAGATCGTTGGCCGTGCCCGGATTCGGCGAGCCGGGGGCGACGAAGTCGAACTCCCACGGCAGCCACGGCACGAGGTTCGGGAGGAGGAGGCCGGGCTCCGGCGCAGGATGCCCGGCCGCTGCCTCGGCCAGCACGCGGAGACGCAGGTCGAGGTTGGTCACGCCCTCGGCGACGACCTCGACTCGCCACCGCCCGACCTCCGGTCCGCGGGCGCTCGCCTCGAGGTTGAAGACGTGGTTGCGTCGCCCGTCGTCCGGGCAGTAGCCGGGCCAGTCGGCGGCTCCCGCCGGCGCCGCGCGGCCTGTCGGATCGATCAACCGCAGCCCGACGCACGTGTCACGCTCCGATTGATCGACGCCCGCGCGGATGAGCTCGATGCCCTCGTCGACGTTGAAGCTGTAGGCCAGCGAGGCGGATGGCTCGTCGATGACGAGGGCCTTGGCATCCAGGCGCCCACCCGGCCCGAGCCGGCCGAGGTGCACCGCCTCGCCCGGGGCGATGCTGCCGAGCGGGGCCGACGGCTGCGAGGTCGGCGTTGTGGTGGACGAGCCGGGGACGGCCTCGCAGGCCGCAAGCGTGCCGCCGAGCAAGATGAGGAGCAGGCCGCGGCGCAGGCCGCTGCGCGGGCCGGGCGCGAGGCTGACTGGTGCGGCATGGCCGCCCGGCGAGGCGTGGCCACCCGGCGAAACGTGGCCACCCGGCGATGCGTGGCCGCCCGCCCCAACTCCCCGACCCCGAGTGCGCGCCCGCAACATGGTCGCGCTACGGTAGCCGACGATGCGCACGACCGAGCTCACCATCGAGACAGGCAGCCGCCGTGGCCTGTTCGACATCACGGCCCAGTGCCAGCGCTTTGTGGCGGATACGACGGCGTCCGCGTCGGCCGACCGCCGGGACGGGCTGCTCAACGTGTTCGTGCCGCACGCCACGGCTGGGCTGGTGATCATCGAGCTGGGCGCGGGTAGCGACCTTGACCTGCTGGCGGCGCTCGAACGGCTGCTCCCGCGCGATTCGCGCTGGATCCACGAACACGGCACGCCTGGCCACGGTGCCGACCACGTCGTGCCATTCCTCGCCCCGCCCTCGATCACCGTCCCTGTCGTTGGCGGACGCCTCGCCCTCGGGACCTGGCAGTCGATCGCCCTCCTCGACACGAACGCGGACAACCCGCGACGGACGCTCCGTCTCAGCTTCGTCGCCGGGTAGGGTTCCGTCGGTTTCGGGAGGGCGTGGCGGCCAGGGGCTGTGACCGGCCCCGGGCTCGCCGCGGAATCTTCACCACCTGCGCGATGCGTGTGGAGGCATAGCGCGCCGGAAGGGGGCGACCGAACGACCGCCGACCGATGCGCGTGGTCGCATGACCGACGGCCGGGAGGGCTGACCCGCCCCGAGGCCTTGGTGGCTTGCTCGGCGGTGAGCCGCCGTTGATGGACGGCCTCGTCGGCATCGATCCTCGCGTGAGCGTCAGGTGAGGACTCGGGTGCAGGCTTCGTGCGTGGGTTACGTCATTCGGAAGATCGACCCGCTGAGCCAGCAGGCGCTCGAAGCTCTCGGCACCGTCTTGCGCGAACTCCGTCGCGAGCACGGGCTATCGCAGCGGGTGCTCGCGTGGCGGAGCGGTGTTCACCAGTCGACGATCTCGCGGCTCGAAAGCGGGAGGGCACCAGGGTTCAAGATCCTGGCCCTCGCGCGGATCTTGGCCGGCCTCGAACGGCATGACGTGTTCGTGCCTGCCACATGGACGGAGGCCGACCGACCCGGTTGGCAACAGCTGGCCGACGCCTTCTCCGAGCGAGGGGCATTCGCCGAACGACTCCGACAAGCACGAGCTCGGCGAGCCCTCGAACGCCTCGACCTCATGCGTCCACACGCATCGCGGGGAAGATCGCGAATCCGCCGGGAACGGGCACCTGACCGCAACCGGGCCACGCCGCAGGTCGGATCCGGCGAGGAAGGAGGCGTCGCGGGCGGCGGAACCGCAGCGCGGCCGACACGCTCGTGATCGGCGACGCCGTTTCGAGCCGGTCGGAACCGCCGTGTCCCGAGCAGCAGCCCGGAGATGGACGGTTGACCACCGTCGCTATTAGCGTCGCCCGCCATCGCGTCGCATCCGCGAGCCGGCCTTCCGCGATACTCCTCGGATGGATGTACTCGGCTGGATCGTCATCGGGTTCCTGGCCGGCTCGATCTCGGGCTGGTTCGTCGGGGTGCGCAGCGCACAGGGTTGCCTGCCGACGATCGTCGTCGGGATCCTCGGCGGCATCGTGGGTGGCTGGCTGGCGCGCGAGATGGGCTTCGGCGACCCGAGTGGCTTCGTCAGCGCTCTCGTGTTCGCGATCCTTGGCGCGGTGATCGTTCGCCTCGTGCTGCGCGCGGTGGAGTCGGGCAGCCGCTAGCGCGGTCGGCCTCGGGCGCAGTGGGTGCGCTAGGTCATCCAGCCGATTGACGCGCCGAGGGCGCGGGCGATGATCGCCCCCGACACGCCGAGCTGCGGGAGGGAGCGATGACGGCGACGCGGGAGCACGGCAGCGTCTACTTCGACGACCTGCTGGACCACTACTGCAATGCCTACCAGGGCCTCGAACCGGGACAGGAGCCAGATTCCGAGCGCCTCGCGCGGCAGGCCAACTTCCGCGAGATGCTCGCGGCCTTCGGAGGCCACGGAAGGAACGATCAAGAGTCAAGCCTGGTGCGCCAACGTCCGAGCCGGGGCCATCCTCACCAGCCGCACTCGGTACTACTCGGCCGGAAACGCGGTTGGCACCAAGGCCGATCTCGACCTCGCGCAGGCCATGACCGAGATCGACCGGATGGCCCGCCGAGCGCAGGACCTCCTCTGGAACCCGATGAAGCGGAACTCGCTCGAGCAGCTGTTCGCCGTGAAGGCGACGGTCCTCGACGGGCTCGACCGGCTCGCCGATGACGAGCTGACGGCCGACGAGAAGTCGGCACTTCGCAACCTGACCGAGGTGCGTGTGGCCGCCGACCTCAAGGTTGCGACCGACTACACCGAGAGCGCCATCCGGCGTCGATCCCAGCTGCTGTACCTCGGGGGCATGGTCGGCGGCGTCCTCGTCGTCGGCCTCGTGACCTGGATCGTCGCGAACCTCGTGAGAGCGCCGGGCCTGGTCGCCGGGATGGACACGATTCCGACGACGCTCTTCCTGGGCGGCCTCGGTGCGATCGTCAGCGTGATGCAGCGACTCACGCGCGGGCGCCTGCGCACGAGCCTCGACAACGGCCAGATCGTGTGCATCCTGCTCGGCGCATTCCGGCCGGCGATCGGTGCCGTGATGGCCGTCGCCATCCTGCTGCTGACGCTCGGCGGGATCATCCCGCTGGACGTGCCCGGCGACGCCGGCCAGCGGCTCTACTTCCTCGGCGGCCTGGCGTTCCTCGCCGGGTTCAGCGAACGGTTCGCGCAGGACATGATCGCGACGGCCCGGGGCGTGGGTTCCGGCGCCGGATCGGCCGAGACCGCCGAGGAGGCGTGAATCGCGCGCTGGAGACCACGCGCGGAGAACCGGAGGGCCCGCCGGGCGCGCAGCCCGGCGGGCCGTGTTGCGGGAACGACTGATTTCGCGACGAATCGCGCGGGAGTGCCCGCGTCCGCATGCGTCAGCCCTTGGCGAACTCCGCGGCCAGTCGATCCCACGACTGCAGCGCGCCACCGATCATGCCCGTGCCCAGCGCGCCCTCGAGCGATTCGACCGACGGGAAGCGGCTGCGCGAGACCATCCTGGTCCGCCCGTCGCCGAGGTCCTCGAGCGTCATCGTCTCGATCGCCGCCCCATTCGGGTCCTCGTTGAACGGCGGGACGTCGAAGATCTCGGTCCGGACGTACCTCTCGGGCGCCGCGACCTCGAGGTACTCGCCCTTGAACGGTGCATCGAAGCCGTCCGGCGAGTGGCCGATCCAGCGCCATCGCCCGCCGACGCGAACGTCCATCTCCTCGACCGTGGCGGAGTGCCCGTGGGGGCCCCACCAGAAGGTGACCCGGGCTGGGTCGGTGATGACCTTCCAGATGAGTTCGCGCGGGGCGTCGAAGATCCGCTCCATGACGAGCTCGGGGCCATCGGTGTAGGCGGTTGTCCGGTCGTTGCCCAACTGCTGCACTGCCGTCATTGCTGGTCCTTCCTTCCTTCCGCTGCCTGGATCTCGCGCAGGTAGGCGTCGAGACGATCGAAGCTCGCCTCCCAGTGCCTGCGGTACTGGCCGATCCAGTCCGCGACGTCGCGGAGTCGCTCCGGCCGAAGCCGGCACGGTCGCCACTGCGCCTGGCGTCCCTGCTCGACCAGCCCGGCCCGCTGGAGCACCTTGAGGTGCTTCGAGATCGCGGGCAGGCTGAGGTCGAACGGCGCAGCGAGCTCCGTCACGGTCGCCTCGCCCTTCGCCAGCCGGGCAAGGATCGCGCGGCGGGTCGGGTCGGCCAGGGCGCCGAAGGTCTCGCTGAGGACGTCGGGCTGCGCGGCCTGGGACGCCATTTCTCCATCCGGTTAATTAACCTGTTGGGATAATACCGGCCGAACGACGACTGTCAACGGGGCACAGGCGCAGCTCGCGTGGGCCGAGCCCCTTTGTTTGCGGTGATCGTCGCCTCCCGGTTACGGTAGGGCGACCGAGGCTGCGACCCCGCCGCGGGGTCGACGGAGGGAGGACATCGCGATGGCGAAGCCCGGCACGCCGACCGACCTGCGCGTGACCGTCGAGGGTGGGACGGTCCACCTCAGCTGGGGTCCCGCGTCCGGGGGTGGGACGGCCACCGAGTACCTCATCGACCGCCGCGGGCCGAGCGGGACGAAGGTCTTCGAGCCATTGCCGGCATCGGTCACGAGCCTCGTGGACCAGGTGCCGGCCGGCGAGTACGACTACCTGATCGCCGGCAAGAACATGGACGGCGCGTCGGACCCGCCGGCCCGGATCAGTGTCACGATCGAGCGGCCGCCAGTCCAGACCAACCTCCTCGAGTTCCTGGTCCTCGCGGCCGTCGTGCTCGGCGGCATCGCGATCCTGGCGGTCCTCGTGCCGTTCCCGGCGATCCCCCAGCCGAGCGACAGCCTCGCCTCGGTCAGCGGTGTTGTCGGCGCGTACCTCGTTCGGTTCGGCGTGATCCTCCTGACAGCGGCGTTCATCCCCGCCCTGATCGAGCTCCTGGCTCGCACCTTCGAGATCAAGCCCAAGGTGGACACCTCGGTCCGAGGCACGCTCGAGCAGACCCAGGTGCGGATGGGCTTCGGCGAACTGCTCCTCGGCATCGTCGGCAAGCTGCCGGACCTGCTGCGATCGCCGGCCGGCTACGGCGTGACCCTCGTCCTGCTGGGCGTGGTGCTGCTGATCGGCGCGGCGGCCGGGCTGGACGAGGCCGCGGCGGGCGCCGGGGCGAGCCCGACACCGAGCCCCATCGCCACGCCTGTCGAAACGATCCCGGCCGCGACGACCCTTCCGACGATCCTGCCGGGCGTGAGCTAGGAGCCCGGCCCCAGCACGACCGCACCGATGAAGCCGGCGACAAACGCGCCGATGGCGCTGCCGACCACGGCGAACAGCAGCTGCCGGCCGAGCGGACGGGTCGACGGGATCGCGGCCAGGAACACGCCCGCCGCCCCGAAGATGACGATCCCGACCACGATCAGGACGGCGGCCGTCAGGGACGGTGACGTGATGTCCTGCGGGTTGGACGAGTAGAGGGCCGTCCACCACACCCCGGCCGCCGCCCCGACGGCGAGCCCGATCACGCCTCCCAGCAGCCAGTTACCTCCGGTCCGCGTGCGCTCGTTCACGGCCGCTCCCTCCCTCGACGGCTCCCAGCACCCCCCGCAGTCGCGTCATGCGCCGTCAGGCGCACCATACGCTCATGGCCATCCGCGCGTTCCTCCACCCGGCGTCGCTGGGCATGGCGGCGCACGTCGCCCGGGTGCGCCTCGCGCGGGCGCTGCGCGGTCACCCGCGCCACGGCGGCACGGCCGAGGAGATCCTGCGGGCCGGCCTCGAGGGCTGCTGGTCGGGCCGGTACCTGACCGCCAGCCCCGGCCACTACCGCCAGTTCTGGACGCGGGACACCGGTTTCGCGGCACCGGCGCTGGTGCGCCTCGGCGGGCCCTGGCCGGAGCGGCTGCTGGAGACGCTGGCGTGGGCGATCGGGATCTGGCGCCAGCGCCGGTCGCACGTCACGACGACGATCAATCCCCTGCTCCGGGCGCCGGTCGACCTGTTCGATTTCGGGGTCGATTCGCTCCCGCTGCTGCTCGCCTCGCTGCGGTCGCTGCGGGTCGCGGCGCCACCGGAGATTGCCCGGCGGGCGCGCAACCTGGTCGAGGCCAACCGCGACTGGCTGGCCGAAGAGGTCGAGCACTACGTCGAGACGGTCGTCGATCCGGGGACCGGCCTCGTGCGGTCCGACCGCCACTTCTCGGCCCATCGCGATACGTTCCGGAACGCCTCGACGGCCTACGCCAACACGATGCTGGCGCTCCTCGCGAAGACCGTGGCGGCAACCGGGTGGGGACCGGCGGTCGGCGGCGTGGCGCTGCGCGAGGGAGCGGGCGCGACACCCGACTGGTCGATCCTGCTGCGGCGCCACTTCTGGGCCGGCGATCGCTTCCGCGACCGGATCGGGAGCAACGAGACGAGCGGCGAGGCAAACGTCTGGCCATTCTTCGCCGGCGTCGTCGAGGACCGCGAGATGCTGGCGGCTGCCCTGGCGACGCTCCGGCGCGAGGGCTACGCCACGCCGGTCCCGCTGCGGTTCGTGACCAGCCACCGGAACGACGACCTGATGCTCGTCTTCCGACTCTACTCGGCCGACTACCAGACGACGACGGCCTGGACGAGCCTCGGGTCGATGTACCTCAGCCTGCTGCGCGAGGTCGATCGCGCGGGGGCTGCCGAGGAGCTCGAAAGGATGCGCGTCGGGGTCGAGCGCGACGGCACGCTCTGGGAGGTCGTCGATGCCCACGGACGCGGCTGGCGGAGCCGCTCGCGACTCTCGGTCAGCGACCATTCGATGCTCTGGGGCGCGATCCTGCTGGAGACATTCGAGCATCCGGATGGACCACCGTTGAGGATCGGCCAGTAGGCTCGCGCGCGCGTCAGCTCGGTGCAGGCGTCGGGGATTCGAGGTAGCCCGGCGTCGCGATCTCCACGTACAGCTTCGAGCGATCGGTCTCGGACTCCGTGTACGTCGCGATCGCCAGCTGGCCGAGGGCGGTCGAGGCGTAGACATCTCCGAGGTGACCGGCCAGCCACGAGAGCATTGCCTCGCCGCGCGATTCGCCGAGCATCGCGCCCAGGAACGCGGCCAGCGGATCGAGCGCAACGACGGGGTCGAGGAACGACTCGCCGGCCGGCGCCTGCACGCTCGCGAAGGCATCGGCGAGATCGCCAGCAGGGTCCGTCACGAGCCCGACGACGAGCGTCCGGCCGACCTCGTCGACGATCTGGCAGGACCGATAGAGATGGTCGGCAGCCTGGGTACTCGGGACCGGATCGGTGCAGCGATAGCCGAGGCTGGCGTAGTACAGGCGGACGGACTCGGCATCGAACTCGAAGCCCGCCGGCCCGACCGATGGCGCCGGCGACCCGTCGGGCGAGGCCGTCGGTGAGGCGGCGCTGGCAGCCGGGCTGGCCGGCTGCGTCGGCGAGCCCGGGACGGCCGTCGCGCGGGGCGCGCCGCAGGCGGCCAGGGCGGGGGCGATGAGCAGCACCAGCGCGGCGCCGAGCGGGCGCACGAGAGGCGGCACGGCAAGCCGGGAGGGCAGGGTCAAGGCCGCCGCATTGTCGACCGGACGGGCTCCGAGGTCCAGCCGGTCCGGCCACGACCGGCGCGACTCGGCACCGCGCAAAACGAACCTGCGTTTGCAGCCCTCGACGCCCGTAACGCGAGGCGCGATGATTCCGTTGTAGGAATCGGCAAGTCCGTGGCACCCGCACGAGGTCTCGATGACACGAAGGATCATCCCCGCCGGCGCAGCGATCGGGCTCCTGGCCCTGTCCGCGAGCGTCGTCTTCGCCAATCCCCCGGTCCCGGCCAAGGGCCACGGTCAAGCCGTCTCCGAGGTGGCCAGGGCCGCCGACTACGTGAGCGGCAAGTCCCGCGGCGAGGCCGTCTCGGCACTTGCCAAGCAGCACGGAGCCCTCGTCTCGGCCGCGGCCCGCGAGCTGGGCGGCGATGCGGCGGCGCAGGGCAAGGCCAAGGGCCAGGCCAGGGCCGACGCCGGGTCCGCGAACGGCGCCACCGCGTCCGAGCCCGGCCGGCTCAAGGCCGCCGACGCGACCGCCGACTAGCTTCCCTCCGAACTGCGCTCGGCGGGGACTGCGTTTTCGCACGCCCCCGCTGACCTGTTCTTCCGCGCCGCAGGGCGTGTCGTAACTCACGCTCGTCGGGCGTGCCGGCCGTGTCACACTGACCGTCGGTGACCCGCGAACGAATCCCGGCCTTCGACCTGTACGGCGAGCTCGAAGTCTCGCCCGCCGCCAGCGCCGAGGTCATCGAGGCGGCCTATCGCACGCTCGCGAAGCGGCACCATCCCGACGTCGCCTCGACGGCTGACGCGGAGCGGATCAAGCGACTCAACGTCGCGCGGGAGTGGCTGACCGACTTGTCGCGACGCCGCCGCTACGACGCAGCCCTGGGGCGCGGCCTGCCACCGCGGCCGGCGCGGGCCGGCCGGGGCACGGTCCGTCGGGCGAGCGGGCCGGCCGAGGCGCCCGCCGCCGCCGACAAGGCTGGGCGACGAGGTGCCGTGGGCCCGGACCCGGCGACCGAATCCCGCCCGTCGGCAGCCGATGACCCGAGCTTCGGGCCGAACACGACCGAGGTGCGCCAGTTCCTGGCCGACCTCCGGGCGCTCGACGAGGCTCGCGCGCGGCAGGTCCGCGAAGGCCGGCGCGCCGTCGATGCGGTCGCCTATGCCGCGGCCCGGCGGGCGATGGACGGGGTTGCCGCTGGAGAGCGGCTCTCGGAGGCGAGATTCGCTCGGCAGGCCGCGTCGGTCGTCGTGCGCGGCAAGCTCGACGGGTCGGCGCTCGCGGCCGACGTGGGGCTGATCGTCGCGGACGTCGCCGGCGCGATCGCGCTGCGGGATCTCCTCCCGCGGGCCGACTTCGAGCTGCTGCTGGCGCCGTGGACCTGGCGGGGTGGCCGGATCTCGACCGCTGCGCCAGGCCGCGGCCCGGTGCCGCCCAAGCGCGCCCCCGAAGCTCATCCCGCTCCGTTCGGCGCCGCCACTCCCCCGCCGCGCCCCGCTTCCCCGGCGCGCCCGCCGATCCTCGCGCCCTCGTCCCGCGGCGTCGGGGTCGCCGTGGCCGGGCCGGCGCTCGTGGCGATCGTCGCCCTGGTCGCCCTCGGCGGCGCGATCGCGCTCCTCAACCGGCCGCCGGGTCCGGTTGCCGGCGCCGCCACGGCCTCCCCGGCTCCCATCGCCACCACGGCCGTCGGCGCGGCGACCGACGCTCCGGGGCCGCGCCCGACCCCGGCGCTCGCCTCGCCGACGCCGTCCGGCGTCATCGACGCCGCCCAGCTTCGCGAGCTCCGGCGCGGGGCGGCCAGGACCATCCGGACCCTCGCGGCCGCGGCTGG
>JBQGDI010000046.1:0-18333 GCA_052038965.1 Candidatus Limnocylindrales bacterium
CCTCCCGCAGCGGCGCGGCGCGAACTGGATCCAGACGTACATCTTCCCGGGCGGACTGCTGCCGTCGCTCGCAGAGATCGAGCGATCCCTGCACGGGACCCGGCTCCTGATCCGGAGCGTGGACGACATCGCGGCGAGCTACGTCCGAACACTGGCGACCTGGCGCTCGAACTTCTTCGCCCACCTCGCCGAGGTCCGCGCGCTCGGCTTCGACGAGCGCTTCGTCCGGATGTGGGACTACTACCTGTCGATCAGCCAGGCGGGCTTCGCGACCGGCCTGACGCAGGACTACCAGATCGTCCTCGAGAAGGCCCGCGGCATCGCCTGACGCTCGCTCCGCGCCCCGATGCATACTGCGGCCGTCGACCATCCGGGGCCTCCGGAGGGAACGAGACCATGGTCAACCCGGCGGCAGACCCGATCGCTCGCATCCCGAAGGTCGAGCTGCACTGCCACGTCGAGGGTACGGTCCGACCGGAAACCGTGGTCGAGCTGGCTCGCAAGGCCGGTCAACCGCTCCCGGTCGACGATCCGCGTGACCTCTACCGCTACGACTCCCTCGACTCATTCCTCGCTGTCTTCTGGCTGGTCCAGTCGGTCCTCGTCGAGCCGGCGGACTGGTCCCGGATCGCCTATGAATCGCTCGTCGACGCGGCTGCCCACGGCCTCCGCTACCGGGAGATGTTCTTCACGCCGGCCCGCCACCTTGCCGCCGGGCAGGACCTCGCCTCGATCGTGGATGGCCTGACCGAGGGGATCGCCGCTGCCGAGCGGGACACCGGCGTCCGGTGCCTCCTCATCGCCGACATCGATCGTGCCTACGGTCCGGCCGCTGGCCTGGAGCTGGTCGACGGGCTGGCCGCGCTGCGCCGGAGCGGCCGGGCAGAACGGGTCATCGCGATTGGCGCCGATTCGACCGAGCTCGGCGTGGACCTGGGGACCTTCGCGCCGGCGTTCGAGGCCGCCCGTCGCCACGGCTTTCGGCGGACGTCCCACGCGGGTGAGGCGGTGGGTTGTGGCCCGGAGAACATTGCCATCGCGCTCGACGTCCTCGGGGTCGAGCGGATCGATCATGGCGTCGCCCTGCCCGAGGACCCGGAGCTGCTCCGGCGCGTCGCCGGCGAGCGGATCCCGCTGACGGTCTGCCCGTGGAGCAACGTCGTGATCGCGAACCGGTTCGGTACCCTCCGCGAGCACCCGCTCCCGGCGCTCCGTGCTGCCGGCGTCCTCGTCACGATCAACACCGATGATCCGGCGATGATGGAGTGGGACCTCCGACGCGAGTACGGCGCGGTTGGCGAGGCGTTCGGCTGGTCAGCTGATGAGCTCGCCGACGTGGCCGTCGATGGCATCGCATCGACGTTCCTCGACACCTCGGATCAGGCGGCCCTCACGAGGGACTTCCGAGCGTCGCTGGCGGCCGCCTGACAGCGGCGCCGGCCGGGCTCAGCCGGCAGGCTCGCACCGCGCCCATGCCTCCGTGCCGCGCCGGTCTCACTGTCGTCGGTGCAGTTGGGCGCGCCTCTGCGGCGAGTCACGCCGGCGCGGGCTGGCGTGCCGGGGCTGGCGCATTCGCGCCGCGCCATCGCCAGGCCGACCACGCGACGTACAGGCAGGCGAGCGTCTCGAGGCTCGCGAAGAAGACGTAGTGCGGCAGGTCGAGTGCGCCCGCGCCCCAGACGTAGGCGACGGTGCCAACGCCGACGACGACGTTCGCCCACCGAGCCGCCCGCCTCGGCAGCACCTGCGATAGGGCCACCATCGCGATCGGGATCGCGGTGATGATCGCCGCGACGAGCAGAAACAGCGGCGTGACGGCGATCCCGCCGGCCTGGCCGTCCATGACCTGGCCCAGGAACCCGGGGCTCATGAACGAGAACACGTCGGCGAAGAGCATGCTCAGGCCGACGAACACCCACATCCACGAGAGCCGGTTCCGTCTCCCCGAATCGACCGTGCTCATGACTGACTCCCTCCGAACCTGCGCCGATATCCTCGGCCGTGAACCCGCCGGTCGGGCTCGTGGTACTAACGACGTTAGTATCAGCTAACGGTGTTAGCATTGTCAAGGGCACCAGGAGGGCAGGCGATCATCCGAGCACGCGGCGGACGGGATACCCGCGAGACGCTCAATCGGGACCGCGTCCTGCGCGCAGCCATGGACCTGGCGGACCAGGGCGGCATCGAGTCGCTGACCATGCGCGCGCTCGGTCGACGGCTGGGAGTCGAGGCGGCTTCGCTCTATAACCACGTGACTGGCAAGGACGACCTCCTCGACGGGATCACGGATCTCGTCGTCGGTGAGATCGACGTACCCACCCGTGGTGCGGGCTGGAAGGACGCCATGCGTCGCCGCGCGACGTCCGCCCTCGACGTCTTCTCGCGACACCCGTGGGCGAGCGGCCTGATCGACTCTCGCGCGCAGCTGGGGCCAGCTCGGCTCGCCTATGTCGACGGAGTGCTCGGTGTCCTCCTCGGCGCGGGCTTCACCACCGAGGCGGCGGCGAACGCCTTCATGGCGCTCGACAGCTACATCTACGGGTTCGAGCGACAGCGGACCGAGCTGAACCTCGGGGAAGGCGGAGCTGACACAACGGCGGCCGCCAGGTCGGTGCAGATGGCCGCGTCGCTCGATGCGTACCCGGCCCTGGAGCGGGTCGCGGGCGAGTTCGCGCTGCGGCCCTACGACGTCGCGGCTTCGTTCGAGTTCGGTCTGGGTCTCATCCTCGACGGCCTGGACCACCTCCTGGCGTCAGGCGGATCGGCAGACTCGCGCGCGGCCGGGTGAGGCTCGCTGGCCGCGACGTGGATGCTTTGGGCGCTCGACAGGCGTTGAGCGCGCGGATGCCAGAAGGGGCCTCGCGGCGGGCTGAGCAGGGACGACCAGCGCGCCAACCCGGCCGCGGACGACGACCATCAGGCTCCGGAGCGAGTGCTCGAGCCGAGCTTGACGAGCAGCTCGTCCAGCTGGTCGAACGTCTCGGGGTTCCAGCTTGTCGCCCCGGACGCGATCGCGGCGTCGAGCGCCTCCTTCGACGGATAGCGGTCGTGGACGACCAGCCGGGTCCCGCCGCCGTGGTCCTCGAACGTCACGGTCGTCACGACCGCGCCATCGTCGCCTTCGTCGTTCGTCCAGACCAGACGCGTCGGCGGGGTCACCTCGAGGTACCGGCCGAAGAACGCCATCGGCTCAGCCGTGCCGGTGTCGAAGGTGAGCCGGTAGCCGCCCCCGACCCGCGCATCGATCTCGCACGACAGCAGCTTGACGCCGACCGACTCCGGGACCCACCACTGCCGGAACAGCTCGGCATCGGTCCAAGCCTCGAACACCACGTCCCGCGGGCCATCGATCGTCCGGGTGACGACCAGGTCCTGCTCGGACGTCCGCTCGATCGTCGTGCGATCCATCATGGTGGTGGCCTCAGCTTCGCTTCGGGTGTCCATCGTTCCGCTCCTTCCGTCGTCGCTCGGCGACGACCTGCTCCAGCACGTCGAACCGGGCGTCCCACAGCCGGCGCTGCTGCTCGATCCACGCGGACTCGTCCTCGAGTCGCCGCGGGCCGAGCCGGCAGGTCCGCACCCGCCCGACCTTCGCGGTCGTGACGAGCTCGGCGTGCTCCAGCACCCCGACGTGCTTCCGCATGCCCGTGAGGGTCATGTGGAATGCCTCGGCCAGATCCGAGATCGACGCGTCGCCTCGTCCGAGTCGCTCCAGGACGCCACGCCGGGTCGCATCGGACAGCGCCGCGAAGGAGGCATCGAGTCGGCCTTGGGGATACTGAACCATCTGGTTCAGTTTATACGCGCGTCTGGACCGGATGCAAGTGGATCCTGGCGGAGAGGCTGCCCGAGTCCTGAGGGACTCCTTACGCGTTCACCGGGCGTCGCCCGGTGAAGACCAGCATCATGAGGGCCATTGCGCACCAGGCCAGGGCCAGCGCGACGAGCGTGAAGTAGAGCGCCTCCTCGAGACCCGGTGCCAGGTCCAGCGCGATGGCGATCGGGGCGAGGAAGAGGAAGGCCATCGAGGGCAGCCAGACGGCGAGGCGGACGATCTTGAGGCTCCGTCGGACTGGGTCGGCCCCCTCCGCTCTCGCCTCCGGCGACAGGTTGTTGATCAGGAAGGTCCCGATGAAGCCGACGAGGAACAGGATGCTGCTCAGCGTCCAGACCTCATGCTCGGTGAGGCCGTAGCGGCTGATGACCACCGGGGCGAGGGCCGCGAGGACGGCCACCAGCCCGATGGACACGACGCCGCGCATCCACGCCACCTCGAACACGTCTGTCGGGCCGACGCTCCGCACGGCGATGAGCGCGCCGAAGCCGACGAACACGCCGGCGATCGCCGCCAGCTCCATGAACAGATCGGCGTCTTGCATCTCTCGGCACCTCCCCGCACGGCAAACGGCCCGCCCGGCCGCTCGCAGCATGCCCCCACCGGGGCGGGACGGCCAGAGGCGAACGCCCCTATGACGTTGGCGCGCGCTCCCGTTCGACGGACGCCGCCGGGCGGGCGGCGGGTGCGGCGGGTGCGGCGGCCAGCGCGCTGCGACTGGCTCAGGCGGTCGCAGCTGCCTCACAAGCTCGCCGGCCGGCGCTGCGAGTAGACGAGCTCCAGCAGGGTTCCGCCCGCGCCGACGAGGAACAACACGATGATCGTGCGGTAGAGAGCCGCATCGAGGTCCGTTCGCAGTCCGAGCGAGATGACGATCATGGCGACAACCACCGGCACAGCGAGGATCAAGCTGAACGCGGCTTCCCGTACCTGACGCCTCCGATCGGCCACGGCGTCCGCCTTCAGCTCGGGCATCCGGACGTTGACGACGCCCATTCCGAGGTAGACGGCCACCACGATGACGCTGCTCAGCACCCAGACAAGGTGCTCGCCAAGGCCATATGGGCCGAGCGTCACCGGGGCGAGGGCCGCCACGACCGTCAGCATCCCGATCCATACCACCAGGCGCACGTACACCACCTCGAAGGCATCGCTGGCGCCACCGCTCCGCACGGCGATAAGCGCCCCGAAACCGACGAACACGCCGGCGATCCCCGCCAGCTCGAGGAACCCTTCCGTTCCCTGCATCTCCCGCCACCTCTCCGCATACCGTGATCGGGTCACGATGGGGCGCGTCAGCTCCGGCCGTGGAGAGGCGGAGGACCCCCCGCCAGGCGGCCGCATCGGCGACCCCGTGCGATTCGACCCGTGGCAACGGCCACGCAGAACCCGCGGCCGGCTACGCCTTGAAGCCCGAAGTCATGGTGTCGTACCCGAGGAGGACCCGTCGGGTCGACACCTGCGTGAAGCCGGCGGCCTCCATCATCCCGCGACGGTCGCCCTGGACCAGGGCGCGCCCGCCCGGCCGCAGCACTCGGCACATCTCCTCGAGCGCCGTCCGGGCCTTCTCCAGGTAGCAGTCCACGTCATTGCTCGTGACGACGCTGAACGATCCGTCCGGCCAGGGCAAGGCCGTCACGTCACCGACGACGAACTCTGCGGTCCCCGCTGCCACCCGTTCGCGGTTCTGTTTGAGCGCCTCCTCGATCATGAGCTCCGAGTGGTCGAGCCCGGCGATCCTGCGTACGTGCGAGGCGTGCTTCTTGAGGAAGACCCCGGAGCCGCAGGCGACATCGAGGACCTCGTCCTCGGGCTGGAGGGCCAAGGCCTGAGCGTAGCTAGGGTGGAGGATCCCGACGAATGGCACAAACGTCCAAGCCATGATCCGTCCCAGTCGACCGCTGGGTGCCTTGCCCTGGGCCACGATCCGGGCCCAGAGCCCGGAGATTCGCAGGACGACGCCGCCAACGGCGGCGAAAGCGGCGGCCGCGAGGCCTGCTCGCGCGAGCGTGCGCATGACTGATCACCTTTCAACCCTGCGGGTCGGGCCCGCCAGCGGCTCGGCACGGTCGCGGCGGCCGATGCACGGGTCGGGCGTCGCTTCCCGCCTGCCGCTATTGTCGGCGGCGGACTGGCACCGGACCAGAGGCACACGGCCCGAACGCCCGGTGCGCTCCGAGGGCTCGCCCCCTGGGCGTACGACCCGAATGTCATCGCGACGGAAGCGAAACGCGACGCTGGGGCAGCGTGAGGGAACCCCGCTCCTGAAGCGCGACGCGCCGACCCCGGATGTCGGGCAGCGAGATAGGTAGCAGCGGCGTCACGGACAACCCTGCGCCCCCACGACTATAAGGGGCCCGAGGCCTGGCGGTTGCGATAGAAGACGAACACCGCGCGGAGAGTCTCGCCGCCATGTGCAGAATGGACGGCAGCCGCAGGACCGCGGAAGCAGAGCCGGAGCAGGGGTCGGCATGCGCCAGTTCGCCACCTCGAACGATGGCACCAGGATCGCCTACGAAGCATGGGGCGATGGGCCGGCGGTGCTGATCGTCCTCGGCGCCCTGAACTCGCGGAGATCGGGGACGAAGCTCGCCAAGCTGCTCGCGTCGAAGTTCAGGGCCGTGACCTATGACCGACGAGGACGGGGCGATAGCCAGGACTCCGCGTCGTATTCGCCCGACCGCGAGGTCGAGGACATCGCGGCGCTGATCGAGGCGATCGGGGCGCCGGTCTACCTCTATGGCCATTCGTCAGGCGCGGCGCTCGCGATCACCGCCGCGGTCAACCTGCGCATGCAGGTCGCCAAGCTAGCCGTCTACGAGGCGCCCTACGCCCTGGATGAAGGCGCGCGCAAGGCTGCCACGGAGTACTTCGCGGCGCTCAAGGTCGCGCTTTCGGCCGGCCGCAACGGCGATGCCGTCGCCCTTTTCGTCCGGTCCGTCGGGGTGTCTGACAACCAGATCCAGGCCATGCGACAGATGCCGATGTGGAACGGGCTGGAGAAGCTCGCCCCGACGCTGCGGTACGACAGCGAGGTCCTCGGCGAGGGGCACGTTCTGCCAGCCACCCTCCTGGCGCGCGTCACGACGCCGACCCTGGTCATGCACGGCGGCGCCGGCTCGCCGGCGATGCGCGATGCCGCTCAGGCGATCAGCGAGGCTATCCCCAAGGCGGAACTTCGCACGCTCGCCCGCCAGACGCATGGCGTCAGCCCCAAGGTCATGGCTCCGGTCCTGGAAGAGTTCTTCGCCTGAACCGGAGGGCGTGACCCTCGACGGCGCCCGCGCGGAGCGGAGGCCGATGGCGTCGGCCTGTTCGAGCGGTACGCCCTCGCATCGAAGGAGATGGCTGACGTGAGTGACGCCGTCTACGACCGGATCACGGTCGCCGGCCCCGAGATCGTCGGTGTCCGGCTGACCCAGGCCGCCTACGCGCACGGGTTGGCGCTCGCGCTGCCCGCAAAGGTTGGAAATGGCGCGCCCGACAGGATTCGAACCTGCGACCTTCGGCTCCGGAGGCCGACGCTCTATCCACTGAGCTACAGGCGCGCGGACCACGATCATACCGATTCGGGCTCAGATAGCCCTTGGGCTTGAGCTTCGGAGATCGGTCAGGGCAGGTTCCCAGGCACGGAATCGGTGGCCACTACGCTCGCGGAGCGTAAGACTCTATCCACATGTCATCGGACCGTTCCAGATCCCCAAGCGACTTGGCAGGGTGGGCGGCTAACGAGTCCTGTCGCTAGGTCGCGGTGGTCGCCCTGGCGATCTGGGCAAGGTGTTCCGCATCGTGCGCGACGTTGTGCCGGACAATGTCCAGGATCGAGACCTCGCCCGCCGCTTCATGGATGCCACCTCGGTACCACGAGGTCGGTTCCAGCTCGTCGAGCAGCCGAACATGTGCGAGTCGGAGCGCCCCGAACGAGCCCAGAGCCCGCGACAGGGAGCGACCACGGTATTCGTCGTCTGGGAAGAGCGGCAAGGTCGGCCGCTCTTCGTCCCTGATCCGGAGCACCCGCTCGTACGTCCGTTGCTCGCTGTCGAGCAGGTGGCAAACGGCCTCGGAGACGGACCACTCCTCGTCGCTTGGCCGGACCGCGGCTGCGGCATCGTCGAGCCCGCGAAGTAGGAAGCCGAGCGTGACGGGCGTGGCCCGGTACGCTGCTATCAGGTCGCGGCGCTCGTCGCACATCGCTGCCCTACCGCCTCGCACGGATGCCCACGCCGCGCGTGCCGAACGCCGCCGCGTTGGAGTGCTGCGGCGCGCCGGCGAATACGTCGCTACCGGGCAGGAGCTCGACGTCCCAGAAGCCGGCGGCCACGAGGAGCTCTCGGAGCTCGGCCACGAGGAGCCCGCCGGCGATGCACCCGGTCCACAGGTCGACATCCTGCTTCGAGCCGTCCGATACCGGGCGCTCGAGCACGATGTCCGCGAGCTGGATCCGCCCGCCCGGGCGCAGGACGCGGTGCATCTCCGCCAGAGCGGCCGCCTTGTCCGGGATGAGGTTGAGGACTCCGTTCGAGATGACGACGTCGGCCCCGCCCGTCTCCACCGGCAGCTGCTCCAGCACGCCCTCGCGGAACTCGACGTTTGTCAGGTTCGCCTCGGCGGCGGATGCACGGGCCTTGGCGAGCATCTCCGGTGTCATGTCGATGCCGATCACCCGGCCGATCGGGCCCACCAGCCGAGCGGCAATCAGCGCGTCGACTCCGGCCCCGGAGCCACAGTCGACGACGCGCTCCCCGGGAGCGATACCGCCGAGTGAGAACGGGTTGCCGGTCCCGGCCATCGAGGCCACGGCCGCGGGCGGCAGCGCCTTGATCCAGCCGGCCGGGTATCCGAGCATGGCCGCGAGTCGGGCTCCTGTGTGGAAGTGGAACCCGCGGCCGGGATCGGTCGCGACCGCGGCGTACTCCGCCTGGATCGAAGCGCGCAGCCGATCGACGTCGACGATCGGTGTCTCGAGGGTCTCGGACATCTCGCTGCTCTCCCGCTGGCGGCACGGACGCCCGTGCTCGTCAGCCGAGACGTCGAGCGGACCGTCGGCTATTCCCGCGCGCGACCGGGAAGTCGCTCGTCGCTCGCCGGCTTGCGTCCGCGGACCACGACGCTCATCGCGATCCGGTCATGGCGTCCGGGCGGCACCCGTGCGCGAAGCATGGCCAGGAGCTCGTCGCCGAACAGAGGGTAGAGCGCGCACTCGGCGATCCCGAACGGCTCCAACGGCTCGATCGCGACCTCGCGGAACCCGGCGCGGCGGAGGCCCTTGTACAACGCGACCTCGGACAGCGCGCCCGACAGGCAGCCGGCCCAGGCAGCGGGATGGGTCTGGATCTCGGGCGGCAAGTCGTGCTCCAGCACGAGGTCGACGATCGCCAGCCTGCCGCCGGGCCGAAGGACGCGAAACGCTTCGGCGAGGACCCGGACCTTCCGCGGCGACAGGTTCACCACGCCGTTGCTGATGACGACGTCGACGCTCTCGTCGGCGAGCGGGAGATCCTCGATGAGACCCTCGAGGAAGCGAACGTTGGTGACTCCGGCTGTCGCGGCGGCCGCCGCTGCCCGCGTGATCATGTCCGGCAGGAAGTCGACCCCGATGACCGAGCCCGATCGCCCCACGGCCCGTCCGGCCAGCAGACAGTCGATGCCGCCCCCGGACCCCAGATCGACCACGGTGTCGCCCAGGCGTAATGCGGCATGCCGTACCGGGTTGCCGACACCGAGTGCCATCCGGACCGTCTCGTCCGGGAGGCCGGCCAGCTCGTCCGGCGCGTAGAAGCGCTCGGCGACGCGCCGGTCCGTGGGACCGACAGCGCCGTACGTGTTGCGGACGATCGACCGGATCGCATCCTGCGACAGCAGATCGCCACCCTCGATATGGAGCTCGACGCCCATCACGCCCGACCTTCGGCGTGGGTCTCGCTGTCGGCCAGCAGGAGCTCGACCCGGGACCGGAGCTCGGGCGGCATCGCCGGCGCCGCATCCGTGTCGGCCACCAGCCCGCGCAGGTGCCGGCTGAACTCGAGCTCGCCGCAGCAACGCTGGCAGGTCTCGAGGTGGGCCTCGAACTCCTCGACTGGCTTGTCGCCGAGCGAATGGTCGAGGTAGGCCCACATCCGGCGGACGGCTTCTCGGCAGTCGATCATGGTCGATCCTCTTCGGTGGTCGTCACCAGGCCGTTTGTCGTGGCGTAGTCCCACAGCCCACGCTCGAGCTGCTTGCGCCCGCGGTGAAGTCGGGACAGCAACGTCCCGACGGGGATGCCGAGAATGGCCGCGGCCTCCTTGCACGAGAAGCCGTGCACGACGGTGAGGACGATCGGCAGCCGGAAGGCCGGGGTGATCGACCCGAACACGGCCCGCACGTCGTCGTCCCGGAACAGCCGCAGGAAGTCCAGATGAAGCTCATCCGAGTAGGGGTAGGGATCCTCGATCGCCAGGGTCTGGAACAGCGAGAAGTCGTCGGGGTCATCGCGGAGATCGTCGAGCGAGGTCGTCCTCGGCTCGCGCCCTTGGGCTCGCATGCCGTCGCGCCAGACGTTCGCCGCGATCGCGAACAACCAGCCCTTTGCGCGGGAGGGGTCGCGCAGGCTCTCGTAGGCGCGCAGCCCCCGGAGCAGCGTCTCCTGGACGAGATCCTCGGCGTCGACCGGGTCACCCGTCAGTCGCAGGCAGAACCCATACAGGCGGTCGAGATGGTCCCGGGCAACCACGGCGAACGATGGGCCGCGATTGACGGCCGTAGGGGTACCCGGACGGGTGGTCCGCGCCACCGCAAGCTCGCCTGCCTCCATCACCGTTCGGCTGCCACGGCTGTCTCCTGGCACAGCTTCCTATCTACCGGACGATCCAGGTCGCCGGAATATTCCCGCCCGGTGGGCCCGGAATAACTTCAGCCCGGCGGGCGTCATCAGCCATCGACCAGTCTCAAGGCAGCCGACCCGGTCGGCAAGGAGGACAGCGATGGTGACCGCGACGACGCGCAACGGCGTTGATGTCGATCGCCTGGTGGCGACGATCGGTGCCGTCCAGAACGATCCGAACATCGCGCAGTTCACGTTCCGTGCGCGCAGCTCGTGGGAAACGGGCGGGCGCAACAAGGGCGAGATCCGCGAGTTCGAGCACGCTGGCGCGACCACGACAGACCGACCGACTGCTCTGGAGCTCGTCGGCGACGAGCCACCCGTGCTGCTCGGGACGAACGCCGGGCCCAACGCGGTCGAGCTCGTCCTCCAGGCCCTTGCCTTCTGCTACGGCGTCGGCTTCGCGTACAACGCGGCAGCCCGAGGCATCGACATCGAGGAGCTCCGCTACGAGATCGAAGGCGACCTCGACCTCCGTCGCTTCCTTGGCCTCGGTGGTCCACGCGCCGGCTTCTCGACGATCCGCGCGAGGAGCTGGGTCCGTTCGCCGAACGCGACGGCCGCGCAGCTCGAGGAGCTGTGCCAGTACGTCCAGGACACCTCGCCGGTCCGCGACATCCTGGCCTACCCGGTCCCGGTCCGCACCGACCTCGTCGTCCTCGACTGATGCCTCGGTGGGTGCCCTGACCCGCGAAAGGAGCTCGCACGATGTTCGCCCCGAAGCCTCGCATCGCCTCCGCCGTCGCCGTGACGGCACTCCTCGTCTTCGTTGCTCCGGCCCTGGCGCTCGCGCCGCCGGGAACGCTCGAATACGAGCCGTCGTACTTCGACGGCAACGAGGTCGTCATCCAGATCCCGTCGGCGAAGAGCCACAACCCGCACCAGGCACACTTCGCCTGCTTCGCCCTCGGCCCGGACCTCGCGCGGAGCTCCCGTGCGGCAAGCGCCCCGATCCTGTACGTGATCCTCGCGCCCGGCGCGTCACAGGTGGCGTGCCCTGACGGGACCCTGCGCCACGATCACGTCCTATCGGCGATCCCGGGATCAGCCGGCTACACCGGCACGTGGCGCATCGTCCTGGCAACCCCTGGTGTCGCGTTCAACGTCGCGGCCATGCCCTACACGAGCGTCGACGAAGTCATGAGCGGTGTTGCCGCCGGGCAGCTCGTCCTCACGGATACCGGCATCGACTTCGTCGCCCCCATCGTCGGAGGCTCGTGATGGCGGTTTGCGGGTCGGTCGGCGCCTACGGCGCGCGTTCCTCCTCCACCTCGCGCTTGACGCGTTCCAGGACGCCCGGCATCCCGCGCCGGAGCTCGCCCGACACGAGCCCCTCCGCGAACCGGTAGATCCCGGCGAGGTCGACCTGCATCCCGATCCGAACGATCGTCCCAGCCTCGACCGGGACGAGGTCGAGCGCGCCCTCGACCCGACCCTGGGGCGCCGTCCCCTGGATCGCCAGCCGATGCCCGGGCTCGGCCGTGACGACCACGCCCTGGGCCTCGATCGGTCCGCTCGGGCCGGTGAGCCGGAGCTGGAACGTCGTGCCCGGTCCGACCGGACCCGGCGACGTCTGGGCGGCCGAGATCACGCCCGGGAGCCAGTCCGGGTAGCGCTCGACGGCGCTCAGGAACGCATACGCGGTCGCCGGATCGCGCCCGACCTCGACCTGCTCCTCGACGCGGATCATCGGCGGCGCGCCCCGATCGTCCGGACCGCGCTCCGGGCCCTCCGCGACGCGGCGCCGAGCGACCGACGGGCGGCCCGAGCCCCCATCTGGGCGGCCCGGATCCCCGTTCGCGCGACCCGCACCCCCGTCCGCGCCGCGCCCTTCGCGGCCCACACGCCCCCGACCCGGACGTTGTCGAGGTCCCGCGCGAGGAGCTCTCGCGACAGCCCGACGTTGCCGAGCATCGCGTCGGCCGCCGGGCCGGGCAGGCCACGGAGCGCGAACCGGATGGCGAGCAGGACCGCGGCCAGGTCGTCGAGCTGGCCGAGAACCGGGACGATCCCGGGCACGAGATCGATCGGCGAGGCGAGATAGGCCAGGCCCGCGGCGAGCCCGCCCTTGCGCAGCCGACCCAGGCGCCGATCGCCGATCAGGGCACGCGTCAGCCGCAGGTACGCGGGTAGACGCCGCAGGGTCTCGGCGAGCCGGCTGGCAGGATGCTCGTCGGGTTCGATGGAGGCCACGGGCGGCTCCCCTGCCGGCGATGGGTCCGGGGCGTGCGACTTCGAGCTCACGCCTACGAGGGTAGAGCCGATGCCGGTATCGAGCCGGGGAGTCAGCCCGACGGCCGGTCGGCGAAGCCCTCGACGCCGAGCCGGCTGACCACCTCGGCGATGCCAGGCACGGCCTCAACCACCGCGATCACGGCTTCCTCGTCATCGAGGTCGTCGACGGCCCCGCCGACGATCGCACGGTCGCCGTCGACCTCGACATCGAGGCTGTCGGCGAACCCGGCCGTCGAGGCGTTGGCCGCCAGGGCTTCGAGGACCCGCGCAGTGACCTCGTCGACCGCGGGCAGCGCCTCGCCATGGTGATCTGCATCGAACGGCTCGTCGCCCGCGCTCGTCGAGAAGCCGGCCGCGAACTCCGCGTTGCCTCGCTCGTCCGTCCCGACCGGCGGGTCCGTCGGCGGGATCCAGGCAAGACCCTCCTCGGCGGCCTCGCGGGCGTCGTCGGTCTCGCCCTCGCGGAACTCGTCGGGGGCCGGGGATTCGAGGTTCTGGGCCGCGGTCTCGTCGGGCTGGTCGCTGTCCGGCGCCCGGCTCTCGAGCTCGCCCTCGTCGATCCGCGTGGCGGTGATCTCGCCGAGGTCATCGAGCTCGTCCTCGGTCGGCATGCTCTGGGCGTCCGCGGGCCGGAGGCCGAGGAGCTGCGCAACGTCGGCGTCGACCTCGGCGCGGGTGTCGGGTCGGTCTCGTCGTTCGGTCATGCCACCACGATCGGTCGAACTACCCGACTCGGCGGTCACAGGCGCCACGGACCCCGTTTCGACCGTCTTGCGGACGGGTTGACCTCGCTTTCGGGCCGGGCCTACCATCCGCCTGCCTTCGGCGCGAACGGCGGCGACGAGCCGACTGGCGATCGAACGTGCCGATTCCAAGCGAGGTCCAGCAACCCCACGTGAGCGACGGTCCCGAACGTCGGCGCGTCCCAGGCGCGGCGACCAGCATTGGCCGCCGGGAGGCGATGACCGGCTAGCGCATCAACCTGCGCGAGCGCGGAGCCACCCGTCGGCGGTCCCGGCGAGGTGGCTTCTTCATGCCCCGGAGGTGATGCCATGACGACCCAGGAGACGACGGATCTTCTGGCCGAGGTCCAGGCGCTCATCCGGGAGCGCGAGGAAGAGGGCGTTCGAGGCCTCGCTGAGCGCGTCGGACCGGCCGAGTGGGCCGACCTCGTGCCGCACCTCGAGCCGGCCGAGGTGGCGGTCCTGCTCCAGTGGCTGCCCGACGAGGAGGCCGCCGGGCTCCTCGAGGAGGTCGCGCCACACGTCGCGGCCGAGATCCTCCGGACCCTGTCCGCACCGGAGGCCGGCGAGCTCCTCGGCGACATGGATCCCGACGACGCGGCGGATGTCGTCGACCTGCTGCCGCAGCAGGCCGCCGACGAGATCCTGATCCGGATGTCGCCGGCCGACGTCCGCGAGATTCGGGCGCTGTCCGAGTACGAGCCCGACAGCGCGGGCGGGATCATGACGCCCGCCTACGTGGCGGTGAACGCCGACGCCACGACCGGCCAGGCGATCACCGCCATCCGGCGCCTCGTCGACGAGGCCGAGACCGTCAACTACGTCTACGTCGTCGACACCGAGCGCCACCTGCTCGGGGTCCTGTCGCTGTACCGCGTGCTGCTCAGCCCGGACGACACGCCCGTCACGCAGTTGATGGCTCCGTCGACCGTCCGCGTGCGTGCCTCGGCCGACCAGGAGGCCGCCGCGCGCCTCCTCACCGATCGCAACCTGCTCGCGATCCCGGTCGTGGACGACGACGACCATCTGCTCGGGATCATCACCGAGGACGATGTGGCGGACGTCCTGCAGGCGGAGGCGACGGAGGACATCGAGCGGCTCGGCGGCTCCCAGCCACTGAACCTGCCGTACCGGCTGGCCTCGGTGCCCCTGCTGGTCCGCAAGCGCGTCGGCTGGCTGATGCTGCTGTTCATCGCCCAGGGCTATACGGGAACGGTCCTCCAGAACTTCGAGGGCGAGCTGGCCGCGGTCGTCGCGCTGAGCTTCTTCATCCCGCTGCTCATCGGCACCGGCGGCAACGTCGGCAGCCAGACGGTGACCCTCGTCGTCCGCGCGATGGCCCTCAACGAGGTCGCCATGCGGGACATTGCCTGGCTGGTCTTCAAGGAGCTGCGTGTCGGGCTTGCGATGGGCCTGGTGATGGGCGTGGCCGCCGTCGGCCAGGCGTGGTTCCTCGGGGTGTCGTCGGACATCGCGACGGCCGTCTCGATCACGGTCATTGCGATCTGCGCCTGGTCGGCGACCGTGGCCGCGGCACTTCCGCTGCTCCTCCGCCGGCTCGGGGTCGACCCGGCGGTGGTCTCGGCCCCGCTCATCTCGACCCTCGTGGACGGGACCGGGCTCATCATCTACTTCGAGGTCGCGCGAATCGTCCTAGGCCTCTGATCATGCCGCCCCGCGCGGCTGGTCGAGCGGGACAGATGGCCCGACGCCGCCCGGCTACCCCGAGGCCCCGCTCGACGTGGTGCGCCGGATCAACGTGGGTTTGACGAGGGCCCCGCCGCGTGCGGGGCGAGTGCCAGCTAGAGGCCAAGCTCCGCGTATTGCAGGCGTGGAGGCTCGACGAGGGCAGCGAGCGGCGTGGAGGTTCGATTGCGAGCCGGAGTGAAGCCGCCGAAACGGGGCGAACGGCTCTAGGCATGGTGTAACGCCCTGTCTATCGTCGCGTCATTCAGTTCGCGGGGCCTTGACCACGCGACCACGGAGCCTCCCCAAGGCTGTCGAACGCACCGGCGCGTGGCCAGCTTCGCCTTCATGCGTCCCATGGAGGAGCCCGCCATGCGACGCGCGATATCCATTCTGGCCGGTCTCGTGCTGACCGCCCTGCTGGCGGCCTCGGCAGTGGCCGCACCACCGACGGCCAAGAGCAGCTTCAATGGCGACTTCGACGTCCTCTTTGACGGCGCCTTCGTGGGGCACATCACGGCGCGGATTCCTGCCGACAGCAGTACGCCCGGGACGTGGGTATTCGACGGCCCCACGTGGCATAACACCGGTGTTATCAGCGAACCCGCGTACTACCACAACGACACGTACAACGAAGTCTGGTTCAACGGGGTCGAGGTCGGTTCTCCGGATCCCGCGTACCGGATCTTCACAGGGCACTTCGTGGACGTGCTTGACCCGGCGACTCCCGACTACGTGGAGTTCTGGACGACCACGATTTCGGAGAACGGCTTCTTCGACGTTTCGTTTGCCGGCACGTTCCACAACGAACCGCCGTGGACTGTGGGAGCCGGCGCCTTCGTCCTGAAGGTTCGAGGCACCTGAGGGGTAAACGCGGGATCCGTCGGGTGAGTTGCTCACCACGCCGGGGTGCGGCTGACCGAACGGCTCGCCTGGCGCGGCCAAGAGAATCCAATCCCTCGACGCGGCACAGGACCCCCCGGATCGCTCCGGGGGGTCGTTCCATTGGCAGGCGGTGTGAAGGGCACTCTTCAGAGCCAACCCCGGATGCGGAAGACGACCCACAGGCCCACGGCGACGAGAAGCATCAGCCCGAGGGCGAACGGGTAGCCCCACGCCCAGCCCAGCTCGGGCATGTTCTCGAAGTTCATGCCGTAGACGGTGCCGATGAGCGTCGGGGCGAAGATGATCGCGGCCCAGGCGGAGATCCGCTTGATCTCCTCGTTCTGCTCGTAGCTCGCGATCGTCAGCCGCCGGATCTCCTCGTTCTGGGCCTGGGCGACGAGCGTCGAGTTGACGACAAGGATGTCCGACAGGCTCTGTCGGAAGCCCGTGACCCGCTCGGCGACGGTCGTGGCGTGATCGACCACGTCGTGGAGGTAGCGCCGAAGCTCCTCGTCGGTGCCGTACTTGTCCCAGCCGGCTTCGAGGGCCGCGAGCACGCCCAGCAGTGGCCGCGTCGAGCGCTGGAACTCGAGGACCTCGCCAGACAGCTCGTAGATGCGCCGGGAGACCTTCGGATCACCGCGGAAGACCTCGATCTCGATCTCCTCGATGTCCCTCTGGAGCCCGGCCACGACCGGCGCGTAGCCGTCGACGACGCGGTCCAAGATGGCGTACAGGACCGCCTCGGGACCGAGCCGCAGCAGCTCGCGGTCCTGCTCCATGCGCTGCCGGACGACGCCGAGGTCGGGCGTCCGCGAGTGGCGAACGGTCAGGACGAAGTTCGGGCCGACGAAGACGTGGATCTCGCCGAACTCGACCTCCTCGACGTCGTCGAGATAGGTCGCAGCGCGGAGCACGGTCAGGAGCGTTTCGCCGTAGCGATCGAGCTTCGGGCGCTGGTGGGCGACGATCGCGTCCTCGACGGCGACCTCGTGCAGGCCGAACGCCTCCGCGACCGGTCGGAACTGCGATTCGGTTGGCCGGAGCATGCCAATCCACGCCATCGAGCCGGGCCGCTCTCGAAGCTCGGCAATAGTCTCGGCCACCGTCGAAGGGCTGGCGACGCGCTGTCCCGCCACGTACACGCCGGCATCGACGACGCTGCCCTCGATGGGCTCGACGACGTCCTCCGGCCGGGCCTCCATCGAGACCTCGGGCGCCGTCACCGACGCGTCGACGCGCGGTAGCTGTCGCCGGCTGGGGAGCTGGAAACGGGGCCGACGGTCGGCCATGAGGGACCTCCGCGGTGTCGGCGGCGTCGGGGACCCTGCCGCCGCCACAGGCTAGTCCCCGTCGCGCCTCGCCTGCACGGCGTCTCCCGCGTCAGCGCCGCGGATCTCGAAGTACTCGCCGGCCGCCAGGATGTGGCGCCGGGCGAGGCGATAGACGAGGCTGCCCGGGAAGAGGTGCTGCCGGGTGGCGAGGATGGCCCGATCGCGGAGCGGGCCGTGGGCCAGGCGAGCGGCGCGAATCGGGACCGGGTCGGCCCCGCGCCCGACAAGCTCGCCGCCGCCGGCGGCCCCGAGGTTCCGGGTCCATTCGGCAGGCCCGTTGGGATGGCCGAGGAACCGGTGCTCGCCGTCGCGCAGCAGGCCGAGCAGGACCCTGCGCTCGCGACCCGTCCGGCGCCCGACGACTCGAAGCTCCACGACGTTGCCCAGCCCGACGCGCCGCCAGACGACCCGGATGAGCGGATCGAGCAGGCGGATCAGCCGGTACTGAATCGGGAACCAGCGATGCCAGGCGGCCGAGAACCGCGGATCCGGAAGCCCCTGGCGCGTCGCGTCCACGGCGCGAGGATAGCCACGCGACTCGCGGCACCCGGCGCGCGCGCCGGGCGTCTGTGCGGCGGCATTACAGGAGGGTCCAGCCATGAGCGGGCGGCAGATCTGGCCACGGCTCGCGATGATCGTCATCGCCGCGATGATCGTCGGCTGCAATGGGGCATCCTCGGTCGGGTTGGCGATGGCCGACCTGCCGCGCGCCTCCGCCGACCCTGGCGACGCGGCCCTCGCCGCGGCCGCGAT
>JBQGDI010000047.1:0-13926 GCA_052038965.1 Candidatus Limnocylindrales bacterium
CGGCGCCGCCGTGGCGGTCGTCTAGGGCGTGACCACGGGGGTCGGCGCGCTCGCGGCCCGGTCGATCGGCCGCGCCGACGCCGAGCGCCTCCAGGTGAACCTGCTGATCAGTCACGCCGCCGGCGTCGGCGAGGCGCTCCCGCGTGACGTCGTGCGGGCGATGCTCCTGCTGCGCGCGAACACCCTGGCGCTCGGCTACTCCGGCGCCCGTCCCGAGGTGGCCGAGCGACTCCTGGTCATGCTCGACCGGCGGGTCCACCCCATGGTGCCGTCGCAGGGCTCGGTCGGCGCTTCCGGCGACCTCGCGCCGCTGGCCCACCTCGCGTTGCCGCTCATCGGGCGGGGCCAGGTCGAGCTCGGCGGCCACGTCATGCCCGCCCTCGTCGCGCTCCGCGAGCTGGGACTCGAGCCGCTGACCCTGGGCGCCAAGGAGGGGCTCGCCCTCCTCAACGGGACCCAGCTGATGTCGGCCATCGGGGCGCTCCTCCTGGCCGACGCCGATCGGCTGCTGGCGACGGCCAGTGTCGCGGCGGCGATGAGCGTCGAGGCGCTGCTCGGCACGGACGTCGCCTTCGCCGACGCGTACCAACGCGTCCGACCACACCCGGGCCAGGTCGCGGTCGCCGGCGAGCTCCGTCACCTCCTCCGCGGCAGCACGGTCCAGGCCGCCCACCACGCCTCGCCGCACAAGGTCCAGGACCCGTACTCGCTGCGCTGCGCGCCGCAAGTCCACGGCGCGGTCCGGGACGCGCTCGACCACCTCCGACGGGTCCTGGCGATCGAGATGAACGCTGCGACGGACAACCCGCTGATCTTCCCGGACGGGGGTGCCGTCGACGCCGGCGCCCGCGCGACGGGCGGCGGCCGGGTGATCTCGGGCGGCAACTTCCACGGCGAGCCCGTCGCGCTGGCGCTGGACTTCGCGAAGCTGGCCCTCGCCGAGCTCGGCTCGATCTCGGAGCGGCGGATCGCCCTGCTCCAGGATCCCCACCTGAACGGCGGCCTGCCGCCGTTCCTCGGCTCGACCTCCGGCCTCGACAGCGGCCTGATGCTGCTGCAGTACACGGCCGCCGCCCTGGCCTCGGAGAACAAGCTGCTCGCGCATCCGGCGTCGGTCGATTCGATCCCCACGAGCGCCAACCAGGAGGACCACGTCTCGATGGGTCCGATCGCGGGCCGGACTGCCCGACGCGTCCTGGAGCACGTCGAGCGAATCGTCGGGATCGAACTCCTGTGTGCCGCCCGCGCGCTCGAGCTGCGACTCGCGGGCCTTCCTGGGGCAGCGCCGGGGGCGGGTGTCGCCGAGGCCCTCGCGGCCGTGCGGGCGGTCACCCGGGCATGGGCCGGCGATCGCGAGCCGGGCCCGGATCTCGAGGCGATCACGGGGCTCGTGCACGAGGGGGCGCTCGCCTGCCTGTTCTCGGGTCCCGTGTGAGCGCCAGCGGATGAGCGCCCCGGTCCGAATCGTCGACGTCGTCGACCGCGCCGGGTTCGGCCTGATCCCGCGGTGCGCCGATCCCGGCTTCGACCACCGGACGTGCGACTACTGGGAGGACGAGCACCGTGGCTCGAAGGCCGCCCGGGCAGCGTGGCTGGAGGCGGCCCCGCCCGCGACCACGACGCGCCCGACGCTGGCCGGCAACCCGTTCGCCCCGGCCGAGCGCGGCCCGGCCGTGAACCCATTCGACCCGCGAGGCGGCGCGGGCGGGCGCGCCAACCCGTTCGCGCTGCCCGGCGAGGACGACGATGCGGCGATCGACAACCCGTTCGCCCCGCGCCGCGAGCGCGGGCCGCAGGTCGAGGCCGACGCCCCGCGCAAGCTCCAGCTGCTCGGTCGGGGCCTCGCCGTGTTCGGCTCGTACGCCAAGGTCCTCGAGGTCGACGGCGAGCCGGCGGCGTACTGCCAGTTCGGGCCCCTGTCGGCCTACCCGCGAGCGCAGCGCGTCCGCGAGCTCTACCCGCAGCTGCCGGCCTCGCCGGCACCGGCGATCATCACCTGCATCGCGACGACGCGGGAAGCGCGAGCCCAGGGCCTCGCCAAGCGCCTCGTGCTCGAGGTCGTCGCAGACCTCGGCCGTCGAGGGTTCGCCGCCGTCGAGTCGTACCCGGAGCCGAATGCCCGACCCGACTCGACCAGCGCAGCGTTCCCGTCGTTCTGGGTCGCCTGCGGATTCGCGCTCGCGGTCGACGATGCCCGCTACCCCGTGGTGCGGCGCGAGCTGTGAGCGGCCGCATCCCCAGCACGCTCCTCGCCCTGACGGTCGTGGTCCTGGCGCTCGCGGCCTGCGGCAGCCCGGTCCCGACGACGCAGCCGACCGGCGGGCAGACGGCGCCACCGGGCGCGACGGGCACGCTCGAGCCGCCGACGAGCGTCGGGCCACCGCCCAGCCCGACCCCCGACGAGGGCACGAGCCCGCTCGCCATCGACGCCGCACTGCTGGCGTTCCTGCCCCCGGACGTTGCCGGCATCCCCGTGACCGAGTCGCTCGACGAGGCGACGATGGCCCTGGGCTCACCGGTCCTCCAGGAGGTCGCGTCGGCGATTGACGCCGCCGTCGCGGTCGACACCGGTAACGCCAACCTGGTCTACGCGCTCGTCGTCCGGCTGCGCGAGGCGGGGATCGGCGACGAGGCGTTCCGCGACTGGCGCGACACCTACGACCAGGGGGCCTGCTCGGCCGCGGGCATGGTCGTCGGCAACGCCGAGGCGGAGATCGCCGGCCGAACGGTCTACATCGGGACGTGCGAGGGAGGCCTGCGGACGTATCACGTGCTGATCGCGGACGCGGACCTGCTGATCTCGGCCTGGTCGCTCGGCGAGGGCCGCTTCGGCGAACAGCTGATGGCGGACCTGCGGGTCGAGGGCTGACGATGCGCGCTCGAGGGCTGACGATGCGCGGGATCGCCCGCTCCCTCGCGATTGCGGGCCTCCTGGCGTCTGCCGCGAGCGGCGCGCACCTTGCGATGCCCCAGCTCGCCGTGGCGTGCTCCTGCGCGGCGCCGCTGCCGGGGGTCGCGGACTTCGACGGCCCGGACCAGGCCGTCGTCGTCGGCCAGGTTGGCGCCGAGGTTGGCGGCGGCCTGTTCGCGTTTGCCGTCGAGCGCTGGTTCCACGGCGGCACCGAGCCAACGATCCGGATGCGCTCCGCCACCGAGCGGCTGCCCGACGGGAGCTTCGTCACGAACACCTGCGGCGTGGAGCTCGTCCCCGGGACTCGTCTCGTCGTGGCGGCTCACCGCGCGGACGACGTGGTCACGCCCAGCGCCTGCTCGCCGCACGCCGAGGTCGAGAGCATGGAGGGCCAGCAGATGCTGGCGGGAGCGGCGGCGCGATTTGGACCGGGCATCGTGCCCAACGAGACCTCGCCACCGGACGAGGCACCACTTGATCTCGCGACGATCGCGATCGCGCTGGTCCTGGGCACGGTCGGCCTCGTCGTCGCCGTGGCGGTCGTAGGGGTGCTCCGGCGCGGGCCGCGGGAGGGACCGGCATGACCGAGGCCCTGCCCGGCGCGCGACCCGTCCGCGCCCCTCGCGGCCCCGAGCTGTCGTGCCGGGGCTGGGGGCAGGAGGCGGCCCTGCGGATGCTCATGAACAACCTCGACCCGGAGGTCGCGGAGAACCCCGATGCCCTCGTCGTCTACGGCGGCACGGGCCGCGCGGCGCGCTCCTGGGAGGCGTTCGATGCGATCGTCCGAGAGCTCCGGCGCCTCGGCGATGACGAGACGCTGCTCGTCCAGTCTGGCAAACCGGTCGGCGTGGTCCGGACCCACGAATGGGCGCCACGGGTCCTGATCGCGAACTCGAACCTGGTCGGGCGGTGGGCCACCTGGGACCACTTCCGGGAGCTCGAGCGGGCGGGGCTGATGATGTACGGCCAGATGACCGCCGGGTCCTGGATCTACATCGGGACCCAGGGAATCCTGCAGGGGACGTACGAGACCTTCGCCGAGCTCGCCCGCCAGCACTTCGGCGGGACGCTCCGGGGCCGGGTCACGCTGACGGCCGGCCTCGGCGGGATGGGCGGCGCGCAGCCCCTGGCGGTCACGATGAACGAGGGTGTCTGCCTGGCGATCGAGGTCGATCCGGCACGGGCGAGGCGACGCCACGACATCGGCTACGTCGACGCCGTCACCGAGGATCCGGCCGAAGCGCTGGCCACGGCGCGCCGCTGGGCGGTCGACGGCGAGGCCCGTTCGATCGCGCTGATCGGGAACGCGGCTGAGATCGAGCCGGCGTGGGCGAAGGCCGACGAGCGCTTCGACGTCGTGACCGACCAGACGTCGGCCCACGATGCCCTGGCCGGCTACGTCCCGTCCGAGATCGCGCTCGGCGACGCGCTGCTCCTGCGCTCGACCCAACCCGGCGAGTACGTCCGCCGCTCGATGCGCTCGATGGCCGAGCACGTCCGGGCAATGCTGGCGTTCCAGCGAGGCGGCGCGGTCGTCTTCGACTACGGCAACAATCTCCGGGCCCAGGCCAGGGATGCCGGCGTCGAGGACGCCTTCGCGTACCCGGGCTTCGTCCCGGCTTTCATCCGACCGCAGTTCTGCGAGGGCCGGGGGCCGTTCCGCTGGGCCGCGCTGTCGGGTGATCCCGAGGACATCCTCCGCACGGACCGGGCGATCCTGGAGCTGTTCGCCGATGACGCCTCGCTCCGGCGCTGGATCGAGATGGCCGAGGCGAGAGTCCCGTTCCAGGGCCTGCCGGCCCGGATCTGCTGGCTCGGCTACGGCGAGCGGTCGAAGGCCGGCCTCGCGTTCAACGAACTGGTCCGCTCCGGCGAGGTCAGCGCGCCGATCGTGATCGGGCGCGATCACCTCGACTCGGGATCGGTCGCGTCACCGAACCGCGAGACCGAGGCGATGCGCGACGGGACCGACGCGGTCGCCGACTGGCCGCTCCTCAATGCCCTCGTCAACACGGCGGCGGGCGCGACGTGGGTGAGCATCCACCACGGCGGCGGGGTCGGGATCGGGTACAGCCAGCATGCCGGGATGGTCGTCGTCGCCGACGGCACGGATCTCGCCGCCCGGAAGCTGGAGCGGGTGCTCACGACCGACCCGGCGATGGGTGTCCTCCGCCACGCCGACGCCGGCTACGAGCGGGCAATCGAGGTGGCCGAGGAGCGCGGGGTGCGCGTTCCGATGCGCGACGGGCCGGGTCAGGCCGGCGACTGAGCCGCGCCTGGCGCGGTGTCGGCGACGACCGGCGTCAGGCCCAGCAGCCTGATGCTCGGCAAGGCCAGCGAGCCCAGCGCCAGCGCGGCCGTGCCGCCGCCCGCCACGAGGAGCACGCCCGGGAGGCTGACCTGGACGGCGGCGCCGGCGACCAGCTGCGAGATCGGGACGAGGCCCATCGAGCCCAGCATCAGGATGCTCATCACCCGACCCATGAAGGCGCGCGGGATCCGGGCCTGGAGCCACGTCAGCGAGACGAGGTTGCCGTAGCCCAGCGACGCGCCGCTCATGACGGCCAAAGCGGCCGCCGCCACGGTCGAGTCGACGAAGGCGAGCAGCCCGAGGCCCGCTCCGGCCACGCCGATCGCCAGGATGACGATCGGGCCGAGCATGGCCGGCCGCGGGGCGGACAGCAGCGCGCCGACCGCCAGGCCGAGCAACGAACCGCCACCGAAGGCCGACATCACGATGCCATACGCCGCGGCCCCTTCCGGGAGGTGCCGGTAGGCGAGCACGGGCAGGCCGACCGCGAAAGGTCCGACGATCAGCAGGTTCACCGCAAGGCTGAACAGGATCACGACGCGCAGGGCCGGGGATCGCCAGGAAAACGCGATGCCCTCGCGGATCGCCGCGATGACGGACGTCTCGGTCGGGCGCTGGCGTCGCGAACCGCCGCGGATCCACCGCAAGGTGACGATCGAGGCCAGGAAGCTCCCCGCGTCGATGAACAGCGCGATCGCGATGCCGTCCAGGCTGGGCGCGGCGTTCGCCGAGCCGGCGAAGGCGGCGATGACGGCGCCGGCGATGGCGGGGCCGATGAGGAGGCTCGCCTGGGCGGTGCCCTGGACGATGCCATTCGCTCGCTGGAGCTGGTCCTCCTCGACGAGCGACGGGACGATCGACATCTGGGCGGGGTAGAAGAAGGCGTCGGCGACGCCGAACACCAGCGCGAAGGCGTACAGCATCCACGGCTGGACCTGGCCGATCAGGACCACCGCGCCGAGGACCGAGACGGCGCCGAAGCGGACGGCGTTCGACGCGAGCATGACCCGCCGCGGCGAGAGCCGGTCGACCCAGGCCCCGCCGACGACCATGAGCAGGGCGCGAGGAACGGCCATCAGGGCCAGGACGCCCCCCAGGGCGAGCGAGCTGCCGGTGAGCACGAGCGCCAGCCACGGCAGCGCGATCAGGGCGAACTGGTCGCCCAGCGCCGAGACGGCTTCGCCGACCCAGAGCAGCCGAAAGTCGCGGGTGGCCAATGGCGTCGAGGGGCGCGGCGGTCTGGCCTGCGGAAGGCTCATCGGGATCCTGACCTTTCGTACTGTGCTGTGTGATGTCAAATATGGAAAGCTGACCGGTATATTGTCAAGTGGCACATTGCAGAACCGAAATCTCGGTGGCCGCGAGATGGCGGTGACCGAGGCGGCGCCCGGGGCGGCGTCCGCGCTGGCCGGATGCGTGTCACGATTCGGGCGTGCTGGTCGAGTCGGTCCCGAACTACTCGGAAGGGCGACGGCTCGAGGTCGTCGACCGGCTGGCCGCGGCCGCGGCCTCGGTGCCGGGCGCATACCTGCTCGACCGGACGAGCGACCCCTCGCACAACCGGTCGGTCCTGACGATCGCCGGCGACGACGAGGCGGTCCGGGCCGCCCTCGAGGCCACCATCGAGGTGGCGATCCGGGCCATCGACATGGAGCGCCACGAGGGCGAGCACCCGCGCATCGGGGCCGTCGACGTCATCCCGTTCGTGCCGCTGGGCGGGACGTCGATCGACGACTGCGTGCGATTCGCGCGGGAGTTCGGTGAGCGGATCGCCCGGCGGTTCGAGCTGCCGGTATACCTGTACGCCCGCGCCGCGACCGGTCCGGACCGGGTCAGGCTGGCCGATGTGCGGCGCGGCGGCTACGAGGGCCTGCGCGACGAGCTCGCTGCCGGTGCGGGCGGCCGAATGCCCGACTTCGGGCCGCCCCGGACCCATCCCCGGGCGGGGGCGGTGGCGGTGGGCGCGCGGCCCTTCCTGATCGCGTGGAACGTCAACCTCGAGACGGCCGACGTCGAGGTCGCGAAGCGGATCGCGCGCAGCGTCCGGGAATCAGGCGGCGGGTTGCCGGCGGTCCAGGGCAACGGCTTCATGATCGAGGAGCTCGGCTGCGCCCAGGTCTCGATGAACCTCCTCGATTTCCGGACGACGCCGATGTGGCGCGCCTGGGACGAGGTCAACCGCCTCGCCGCCGAGGCGGGGGTCGGCGTTCGGGAGTCCGAGCTGATCGGTCTCGCGCCACTCGCCGCGTTCGACGACGTCGCCGCGCACGCCGCGGCGGACCCTCGGGCGCCGGTGGAGGCCCGGTTCGCCGCCGCTGCCGCCTACCTCAAGCTCCGCGACGCCGATCCGTCGATGGCCCTCGAGCTTCGGCTCGGGGCGGCCCGGGCGTCAACCGGTGAGTGAAATGGGCCTTCGCCTGATCCAGGGCGGCCGAGCGCCGGACGGACCCGCCGGCCTGCTCGTCGAGGGCGCATCCGAAGTCGTCACGATGGCCGGCGGGCCGCGGGCCGGGTCGCGGCTGGACGACCCCGCGGCCCTCGTTGCGCCCGACGGCGATCCGCGCTCGTCCGGTGCGCCGGCGGTTGCGATCTGGGAGGGGCGCATCCTCGCCGCCGGTCCTCGTGACGAGCTGCTGACCGCCCTCCAGGGCAGCGACTATCCGCTCGAGCGATTCACGCGTCTCGATGCGGCCGGCGGGACCGTGACGCCGGGCCTCGTCGACCCCCACACCCACCTGCTGTTCGCGGGCTCCCGCGAGGGCGAGCTCGTCCTGCGCCAGCGTGGCGCGGGCTACCTCGAGATCCTCGCCGCCGGCGGCGGGATCCTCTCGACCGTCGAGGCGACGCGCGCCGCCACCGCCGACGAGCTGCTCGAACACGGTCGGCGCTGGCTCGGCGAGATGCTCGCCCACGGCACGACGACGGTCGAGGCGAAGTCCGGCTACGGCCTCGACCTGCCGACCGAGCTCCGGCTCCTGGAGATCGCGCACCGCCTGGGCGAGGAGGGGCCGGTCGAGGTCCTGCCGACCTGGCTCGGCGCGCACGCCGTTCCGCTCGAGTACCGGACCCGCCCCGGTGGCACCGAGGCCTACGTCCGCCACCTCCTCGAAGAGCAGCTGCCGGGCATTGCCGCCCAGGGGCGGGCGCGCTTCGCCGACGTCTTCTGCGAGCGGGGCGTGTTCACGCCCGAGCAGTCACGTCGGATCCTGCTCGAGGCTGCGCGGCTGGGCCTCCAGCCGCGGCTCCACGCGGACGAGATCGCGCCGAGCGGCGGAGCCGAGCTGGCGGTCGAAGTCGGGGCCCTCTCGGCCGACCACCTGGAGGCCCCGTCCCCCGAGGGCATCGAGGCCCTCGCCGTCGCCGCCGCCGCTGGTCATCCGGTCGTCGCGGTGCTGCTACCCGCGACGACGTGGTTCCTGATGCACGACGACTACGCGCCGGCCCGGGCGCTCGTCGATCGCGGCGTCCCGATCGCCCTGGCGACCGACTTCAACCCCGGCACCTCGCCGACCGCGAGCCTGCCTCTCGTCATGACCGTGGCCTGCTTGATGCAGAGGCTGACGCCGTCCGAGGCGCTCGCGGCGTGCACGATCAACGCCGCGCTGGCTCTCGGCCTGGCCGAGGAGCTCGGCTCGCTGGAGAGCGGCCGACAGGCCGACCTCGTGATCTGGAACGTCCCGACGCACCGCCAGATCCCGTACTGGCCAGGCGCGACCCTGGCCCGGACCGTCATCAAGAAGGGCCGCGTCGTCTTCGAGCGCGCGCCGGGCTGACCGCCCCGCCCGACTAGGTCTTGCCGCGGGACTCCAGCAGGACGGTCGTCGTCTCCTGCGGCAGGGTCGAGATCGAGACCGTCAGCTTCGGCTGGGGTGTCGGCTCCTCGCCCATCTCGTGCAGGAACTTCTTGAGGGCATCCTCGCAATCCCGCTCGTCGGGGCAGACCGGCATCACGACGACGATCTTCGGATCGAGCTGCGCAACCAGCTCGGCGGCCTTCGTCGCCGTCAGCGGACCGCCGATCGGGACGCAGGCGATGTCGATCGAGCCGATGTCCCCGAGCTTCTCCTCGGTCAGCAGGTGGCCGACGTCGCCGAGATGGATCGTGTGCAGGCCGTCCAGCTCGACCACGAACGCTGTCCCGCGCCCGCGCCGGGCGCCCTTCTCGTCGTCGCGGTACGTGCGGACGCCCGTCAGGAGGACGTCCTTGATCTCATACTCGCCCGGCCCGTCGAGCGAGAACGCCGCCTCGAGGCTGGTCGGGAGGACGGTCTTCCCGTCGCGGGTGCGCCGTCCCTTGGCGCGCGGCAGCGGGTTGTCGTCGGGATGGCTGTACGTGGCAATGTCGCCGGTAATTCCACGTCCCGTGGGCCCGACGATCGACTGGTACGCATCGGCCACGACGACGGCATCCCGTCCCCGCATCCGCACGCACGTCTGCCCGTACCAGGTCAGCTCCATCACCCGGATTCTGGCACAGCCGCCTCGACCGCCGATCGACGCGCGCACATGAAATGACCGGAGGCGCCTGCCCAATCGGCGCCCCCGGTCGGAGGGAGGGAGGATGGAACCTCGAAGGGTTCGGTCCGAGGAGGAGACTAGGCGGCCGGTGTTGCGAGCCAAGGCCGCAACCGGTTAAGAAACGCCAATGCGGCGAACCCGTTCGGGGATCGCGTCCGGCACCCCTGTACGATCCGCGCGCATGGCTTCACCACCCACCCGCCGCCGGCCCGGCGGCCGCTACCCATGGTCCGCCATCGCCCTGGCGGCGGCCCTCGCCGCGGCCTGCGGACCTGCGCCCAGCGGGCCTCCGCCATCGGCCGGCCAATCGCCCGCTGTCCCCTCGCCACGGCCGTCGCCGACGACCGAGCCGTCCGGCACGCCCCGCCCCGACGCGGGCGTGATCCTGCCCCAAATCCGGGCGGCCGTCGCGGCGATCCGGGGCCTCCAGCCGAGCGGGGCCGTGGCGCCGGTCGTGATCGACGAGGCCACGCTGCGGCGGAACCTCCAGGCCGAGTACGACGCCGAGTACCCGCCCGCCGAGCTCGAGAAGACCGAGCACCTCCTCGCAACCCTCGGGCTGCTCGAAGTGGGTGCGTCGCTGCGCGACCTCAACCTCGACCTCCAGGCCGGCCAGGTCGCCGGTTACTACTCGCCCGATCGCGACGAGCTGTACGTCGTCAGTCGCTCCGGCGGGATCGGCCCGGTCGAGTGGGCCACCTACGCCCACGAGTACACGCACCAGCTCCAGGACCAGAACTTCGACCTCGACGGCCTCGGCCTCGACGCCATCGACCAGAGCGATCGGTCGCTGGCGCGGCTCGCCCTCATCGAGGGCGACGCCTCGATCACCCAGCAGGCGTGGATGCAGGAGGCGCTGACTCCCGCGGAGCTCGGCGAGATCGTCCGCGCATCGCTCGACCCCGAGGGCCTCGCGGCGCTCCAGCGAGCCCCGCTCGTCCTCCGCGAGACCGCCCTGTTCCCGTACCGGGAGGGGCTCGGCTTCGCGACGTTCCTCGCGACGAGCGGCGGATTCGACTCGGTCAACGCGGCGTACGACGACCTGCCGTCGTCGACCGAGCAGGTCATCCACCCGGAGAAGTACCTCGCGCGCGAGGCGCCGCTCCAGGTCGTCGTCCCGGAGGGCGCCGGCAGCCTCCTCGGCGCGGGCTGGAGGGAGGAGGGCCGCGACACCCTCGGTGAGCTGTACCTCCGGACCTGGCTCCGGGCGGGTGGCCTCGGCAGCACCGAGGCTCGTGCCGCGGCCGGCGGCTGGGGTGGCGACCGCGTGGTGCTGTTCGAGGGACCCGGCGGTGCCCACGCGGCCCTGCTGGTCACGACCTGGGACGCGCTCGAGGATGCGGCGGAGTTCGCCGCCTCCGCCGAGCGTACGTTAGGCGGGCTCGGGGTCACGGGGCGGGTGGTCTTCGATGAGCGATTGCCGACCGTCTACGTCGCGCTCGGCGACCGGGCCGACGACCTCGCGCCGGTGTTCTTCGGGGGTTGACCCGGCGGCGCCGGCCGCCGGCGCTACATCGCTTCGGGCGCGGAGATCCCAAGGAGGCTCAGGGCGTTGGCGAGCGTGACCCGGGCGGCGTCGACGAGCGCCAGCCGCTTCGCGGACCGCGCCGGCTCGGACGCGTCGATGACCCGGGCGTCGCGGTAGTAGGCGTGGAAGGCCGTCGCCAGCTCGGTCGCGTAGGTCGTCACGCCCTGGGTCTCCTGCGCCGCCGCGGCGTCCTCGACGACCTCCGGGAAGCGAGCCACGATCCGGACCAGCACGCCATCCGGCACCTCGCCGAGCAGGCCTTCGACCGAGGGAGCGGCCGACATCCCGGCCTCGGCCGCCTTGCGGAGGATCGACGCGATGCGGGCGTGGGCGTACTGCACGTAGTAGACCGGGTTCTCGCTCGACTGCCGCCGGGCGAGCTCGATGTCGACGTCCATGTTGACGTTCGCGCCGCGACTCGCGAAATACCACCGCGCGGCGTCGACGCCGAGGTCCTCGAGGAGCTCATCGAGGGTGATGAACGTCCCGGCCCGCTTGGACATCGACAGCTCGACACCGTCGCGGATGAAACGGACCCAGCCGGTCAGGATCATCTCGACCCGGGCACGGTCGAAGCCCATCGCCTCGGCCGCGTTGCGGACCCGCGCGACCGTGCCGTGATGGTCGGCGCCCCAGATGTAGATCAGGTGGTCGTAGCCGCGGCTGAACTTCTCGACGACGTAGCCGATGTCGAAGGCGAAGTACGTCAGGCTGCCGTCCGACTTCACGACGACCCGGTCCTTGTCGTCGCCGAAGGCCGTCGAACGGAACCACGTCGCACCGTCCTGCTCGTACAGCTGGCCCGCCGCGCGCAGCCGCTCGATGGCGCGGTCGACCCAGCCGGCTTCGAGGAGGCTGCCCTCGGTGGTCCAGACGTCGAAGTGGACACCGAGCCGCTCGAGCGACCCCTCGATGCCCTCGCGAATCCGGTTCGAGGCCCATCGCCCGATGGCCCAGGCGCGGGCCTCGGCGTCCTCGCCCGGTCGCGCGGCCGCGAGCTCGTCGGGGAGCTGGCCGGCCAGGGCGACGACATAGTCGCCGTGATACCCGTCGTCGGGAATCGCCGCGCCGGCGCGAATCGCGACGACCGACGCGCCAAGGTTGCGGACCTGCGCGCCCGAGTCGTTGAAGTAGTACTCGCGCGTCACTTGCTGCCCGCCGGCCTCGAGGACCCTCGACAGCAGGTCGCCGACGAAGGCGCCACGGGCATTGCCGACCGTCAGCGGTCCGGTTGGGTTGGCGGACACGAACTCGACGTTGACGTGGCGGCGCGCGCTCCCCGCCGCGGCGGCGACCCGACCCCAGCGTTCGCCGTCGGCCCGGGCCCGGGCGACCACCGCCTCGAGGGCCGGATCGCTGACCCGGACGTTGACGAAGCCCGGCCCGGCCGCATCTGCCGCGCCGACCACGCCACCGGCGCTCCCCAGTCGCTCGGCGATCGCCGCGGCGATCGCGGGGGGCGGCATCCGCAGCGGTCGGGCGAGCTGAAGCGCGACGTTCGTCGCGAAGTCGCCGTGCTCGGCGTTGGCGGGTCGCTGGATCTCGACCCCGCGTGGGGCATCGGCGGCGGGCAGGGAACCCGCGCGCACGGCGTCGTCGAGGGCCTGCCGAATCGCGCGTCGAACCTGCTCGCGCAGGGTGGGCATCGCACTCATGCCGTCGATTCGCTCACCCGGTCATGGTATCGGGGGCCCATGGCGCGACGGGCCTGGCGGCGCTGCCGCGCGAGAACTCGCAACAGGGCGCCGACGCTCGTTGCCGGCGCGCCCGGAGTGGTGACGCGGCATAGGACCGGAGTCCGGTACTAGGACCCTGACCAGGACTCGGGACCTGTGACCGAACGCACCAGTTTCGGTGTGGCTGCGGTGGTGGGGTGAGTAGATAGGTATGAATCCGTAGGCTCCAGAAGTACTAGACGCCGTGGGACCCGTCATGCACACTACGGGCCCGATCGATCCGGAACAGGGGTTGTGAGGCTCCATCGGGGGCAGTTGCGGCTGCCGGGAGCACTCGGCATACGGTTCGGTTAGGTCACGGAGGGAACTGGGAAGATGACCACCATCAAGAAGCTCGGAGCCGTGGTTGCGGCTGGCGCGCTGGTCTTCGCGCTGGCTGGCACCGTGTCGGCTGATATCAAGTGGGCAACGCCCGACGACTGGTACGCGTCGCAGGGCGGCGACGGGTCGAACGACACGGGGTTCTGGGAGGACCGGTTCGGCCTGGACGAGGGTGACTGCAGCAAGATTGAGGGCGAGGATCTCGACGCGGTGATGAACGAGGACGGCTCGGCCTCCCTCGGCGTCGCCTACGGCTTCGTCGTCGTCAAGCAGGGCGCCCCGAACCCCGGGATCATCTACGACAACACGATCTTCGAGGACGTCGCGGCCGACGAGACCGTCTTCGCCGACACGAACGGCAACGGCACGTACGACGAGGGCGACTCGCAGGGCATCAGCCACATCATCGTGTGCGAGCCGGGCGAGACGACCACGACCACGACCACGACGACCACCACGACGACCACGACGACCACCACGACGACCACGACCACGTTCACGCAGGACACGGGCGGTGAGACCGATGTCCCGACCGAGCCGCCGACGAACACGATCGGTGGCGGGAGCTCGGGCCCGTCCGACACCTCCTGGCTGCTCGTCG
>JBQGDI010000048.1:0-7518 GCA_052038965.1 Candidatus Limnocylindrales bacterium
CTCCGGGCCCGGGAGCGCCCGCGGGCGGGGGCGGGGCCGGCGGCCGCGGCGGCCGCGGCCGCCGCGGCGGAGCAGGAGGACCTGGAGATCGACGAGGACTTCCTGCGCCGCATCCGCGAGGCCTGAGCCCGCGGCCACACAGGTGCCGTTCGGCCCTCGTCGAAGCCGACGATCCGACCTGTCGCGCGGCCCCGGGCTGGACGATCCTCAACGGCCTTGAGGTCGATGCCGGCGGGACTCGGCGACGACCGGTTGGAGGCGGCAATGGGCGGTCCGGCCTCGCGACCCGAACGCGTCCCGGGGCTCGGTCTGCGGCCGCTCGGCCCGCGCGGCGAGGGCTGGATCGGCATCCAGGTCGCGCTCGAGCTCGCCGTGCTCGTGGGCGCCCCGCTCACGTCGGTCCCGACCGAGGGTCTCATCCGGCTTTCCCTCGTGCTGGTCGGCCTGGGCCTCGTCGTCGCCGGGGTGGCGCTGTTCGGGATCGGGGCCCGGGAGCTGGGGCGGAGCTTCTCGGTCTGGAACGTCCCCGTCGACGCAGCGCGGTTGACCACGAGCGGGCCGTACCGCTGGGTCCGGCACCCGATCTGCACCGCGCAGGTCGTCCTGCTGGCGGGATGGTCGATCCTCGCCGCCTCGCCGGCGGGCCTCGTCGGCTGCGTCGTCGTCGCCGCGTTCCTCGACCGCTTCAAGCTGCGCGTCGAGGAAGCCTGGCTGCGTAATCGCTATCCCGCCTACGAGGCCTACATGCGCGCCGTCCCCCACCGGATGCTGCCCCTGCCGCTCTCGCGCCGCCCGGACGAGGGCCGCGGCGAGATCCCGGTGTGATCCCGTACCTCGACGTCGCGGGGCTGCGGGTCGGAACGCACGACGCGTTCTCCATCTTCGGCGTCGCGGTCGGCCTGGTCCTGTATTACCGGGCGCTGGCTTCTCGTCGACTCCTCGGCGTGCCGATCCTCGCGATCTCGATGGCCGTCCTCGCCGGAGGGGCGCTCGGGGCGCGGCTGCTGCTGGCCTGGGATCACCTCGAGTACTTCGGGTCGAGCGAGGGGCTGCCGCTGACCTGGATCGTGGAGCACAGCGGCAAGAGCCTGATCGGGGCAATCGTCGGTGGGTATGTCGCCGGCGTCGCCGCCAAGCGCGTTCTCGGGTACCGCCGTTCGACGGGCGACTGCTATGCGCTGGCGATCCCGGTGGCGGTCGCGATCGGGCGGGTCGGCTGCTTCCTGTCGGAGCTGCCGCTCGGCACGCCCACCGACCTGCCCTGGGGCGTGACCGTGCCGGCCGAGGCCGCCGCAGCCTTCTCACCCTGCGCCGGCTGCGACGGCCCGATGCATCCGGCGATGCTGTATGAGGTCGCTTTCAGCATTGCGGCCGCGGGCGCGATCGTGCGCTGGCGCCACCGTGTCGTCGTCCAGGGCGACGTCCTGAAGCTCTATTTGCTCGCCGCATTCACGTTCAGGTTCTTCCTCGAGTTCGTGCGGGCCAACCCACAGCCGGCGTTCGGCCTGACGGCCCCGCAGCTCGTCCTCGTGCCGCTCCTCGGCCTGCTCGTCGCGCACTTCGCGCGCGAGGTGCGAGACGGACGACTCCGCGTTCCCACCGCCCCTCGACCGGCCACGGCCGAGCTATCACCGGAGGGTGCTCGATGACCGCTAGCCAAACTCCCCAGCCCGCGCCGACGGGAGACGGCGGCCTGGCCGACGCGCAGGCCTACGTTCGCGACCAGCGCGACCGATACACGCACGACGCGATCGCCGACCAGCTCCGCATCGCCGGCTACGCCGAGTCGGTCGTGGCCGAGGCCATGCTCGAGTTCGACCGACCGGAGGGCGCCGCGTCGAACCGCGATCTCCGGAACCGGGCGACGGCGATCCTGGTCGTGACCTTCCTCGGGACCTGGCTCATCCTGACGCTGCTCCTGCTGGGGCGGGACGACATGTACGGGGTCGGCCAGATCGCCTCGATGATCCTCGGCGTGCTGCTCGGCATCGTCCTCCTGTTGTCGCTCGCGTACGTCCGAGGGCACCGGAAGCTCGCCGCCGGCGTGGAGGGGGCGCTCGTCAGCGCCCTGACCGTGCCGTTCATCTTCTGGTTCGCGATCACCGGTCTGTGCGTCGCCACCGTCAACCCCTTCGCCCGGTGAGGCTGCCCGTCGGGCCCGGCCCGGACGTCCGGCCCTATCGGCTCGCCAGGTCCGCCCTGGCCGTCTGCGGGCGGTGCTTCGCAGGCGAGCCGGGCCGCCGCCTGGACTACGACCTCGACGTGCTCCAGGGAACGCTCGTCGAACAGGACGGCCGCATCCTCCTCCGACGCCATTGCCGGCGCGGCCACGGCGAGATCGTGAGCCTGTACGAGGAGGACGCCGAGCTGTGGCGCGGCTTCCAGGCCTGGCGGGTCCCGACACGCGCGCTCAACCCCGACACGGACGACCCGGCGCCGATCCCGATGGGCTACCGCAACGGTCTCGGGCCGCTCCAGGAGCAGCACACGTGCGTGCTCCTCGTCGACCTCACCGAGGACTGCAACATCAGCTGCCCGATCTGCTTCGCGGGCTCTCGACCGGGGATCGATCGCTATGCCAGGCCCGAGCACGTCCTCGCGACCGTCGATCGGGCGCTCGAGCGGGAGGGCGGCCAGCTCGACCTGGTGATGCTGAGCGGCGGCGAGCCAACGCTCCACCCGGCCCTCGCGTCCGTCCTCGAGGAGATCCTCGAGCGACCCGTGACCCGGGTGATCGTCAACACCAACGGCATCCGCGTTGCCCGTGACGACGCCCTCCTCGAGGTCCTGCGGCGGAATCGGAAGCGGGTCGAGGTCTACCTCCAGCACGACGGTCCGTCGGCCGACGCGTCGCTGGCCCTGCGGGGGGCCGATCTCACCCGCGTGCGCGAGCAGGCGGTCGCGCGCCTGGCTCGGGCCCGCGTCTTCACGACGCTCGCGATGGCCGTCGACCTGGGCGTGAACGACGCCGATGTCGGGGCGGTCGCGGAGCTGGCCCTGGCGACGGACTACGTCGGCGGCGTCGTCTTCCAGCCCCGGTTCGGGGTCGATGTCGACCCGCTCGATCGAATCACCGCGACGGGCATCGTGCGCCGGCTCGAGGCGCAGACCGGCGGCCGGCTGAAGGCCGCGGACTTCATCGGCCTGCCGTGCAGCCACCCCGACTGCACGCTGATCACGTACCTCGTCCGCCTCGATGGCGGGGACTGGCGATCGATTCCCGACCTCGTCGGGCTGGACGCGCTCCGAGCGCACCTCGGTCTGGTCGGAAACCGCCTGGTCCCCGACGACCGGATGTGGGCCGCGCTGGCCGGGCTGTTCAGCGAATCGATGACAGTCAGCCGGCCCGACCTGATTCGGCACATCTCGACCCTCGCCGACACGTGCCGCCTTGACCTCGGCGGATTCGTCCGCGTCCTGGGGCGATCGGTGCTCGGCCGGCGGGACGGGATCGAGGCGGCGACGCGGCGGGTCAAGCGCTTCACGGTCCGGGCGTTCATGGACCCGTGGACCCTTGACGTCGAGCGGCTGCGCCAGTGCTGCACGCACGTCGGGTCCGTCGGCGATGCGTCGCCGGTTCGGGTCCCGTTCTGCGCCCGGACCGTCCTTGGTGAGCTTCGTGAGCGTACGAACGGCGGCCTCGTGCCGGTCGCGAGGCTGCTCGGCGAGTAAGCGCAAGGTGAGTGGCCGCGAACGGCCGGTGAAGGGGCCGTGGCTATACTCCCCCGGATGTCGAAGCACCTGGTCATCGTCGAGTCGCCGGCCAAGGCGCGGACGATCGAGCGATACCTGGGCGACGACTACCGCGTCCTGGCCTCCTATGGCCACGTGCGAGATCTCCCCGAGAACCCCGGCAAGGGCAAGTTCGGGGTCGACGTCGAGCACGGCTTCGCGCCCGAGTACGTCGTGGCCGACGACCGGCGCAAGCAGGTCGATGCGATCGCCAAGGCGGCCCGGAGCGCGGACACCGTCTTCCTCGCGACCGACCTCGACCGCGAGGGCGAGGCGATCGCGTGGCACGTTGCCGAGGCGGCCGGTGTACCGGAGTCGAAGACCCGGCGGGTGACGTTCTCTGAGATCACCGCTCCGGCCATCCGCGCCGCGTTCGCGCACCCGCGAGGCATCGACCGCCACCTCGTGGACGCGCAGCAGGCGCGGCGGATTGTCGACCGGCTCGTCGGCTACACCCTCAGCCCACTGCTCGGTCGGAAGGTCCGCAGCGGCCTCTCGGCCGGTCGGGTCCAGAGCGTTGCCGTCCGCCTCGTCGTCGAGCGGGAGCGCGAGATCGAGGCGTTCGTCGCGCGGGAGTACTGGACGCTCCGGGCGGTCCTCGCCACCGACACGGGGGAGACCTTCGAGGCCGACGTCGCGAGGATCGGTGGCGCGCCGATCGAGATCGACAACGGAACCCTGGCGGAGCACCACGCCGAGAGCCTCCGGGCGCTTCGACCGAGGGTCACGGCCGTCTCGATCAAGCAGCAGAAGCGGGGCCCGGCTCCGCCCTTCACGACGTCGACCCTCCAGCAGGAGGCGAGCCGCAAGCTCGGCTTCAGCCCGAAGCGGACGATGTCGGTTGCCCAGCGACTGTACGAGGGCGTCGACACGCCCGACGGGCACCTCGGCCTCATCACCTACATGCGGACCGACTCGGTCGCAATGGCCGGGGTCGCGATGGGCGAGGCGCGCGACGTCATCCGCGAGCGCTTCGGCGCGCCGTACACGCTACCGAAGGGCCGCACCTACCGGACGAAGACCAAGGGCGCCCAGGAGGCGCACGAATCGATCCGCCCGACGAGCTTCCGGCGCGACCCCGACTCGCTGGCCGGCCACCTCAAGCCCGAGGAGCTTCGGCTGTATCGGCTCATCTGGCAGCGCGCGCTGGCCAGCCAGATGGAGGCCAAGGAGCTCGAGACGACGACCGTCGATCTCGAGGCCGGGCCATACGAGCTGCGGGCGTCGGCCACCCGGACGCTCTTCGACGGCTTCTCGCGGATCTATACCGAGGGCCGGGACACGAGCGGCGAGGGCGACGAGGACGATCAGGCCCGGCTGCCCGAGCTCGCCCGAGGCGACGAGACGGCCGTCCGTGACGTCACGCCGGCGCAGCACTTCACCGAGCCGCCGTCCCGCTTCACGGAGGCCTCGCTCATCAAGGCCCTGGAGGAGCACGGCATCGGCCGGCCATCGACGTATGCCGCCACGATCTCGACGATCACCGATCGCGGCTACGTCCGGGTCGAGGACCGCCGACTCCGTCCCGAGCCCGTGGCGAACATCGTGACCGACCTGCTCGTCGAGCACTTCGCCGACTACGTCGACATCGGCTTCACCGCGAAGATGGAGGAGGACCTCGACGAGGTCGCCCGCGGGGCGCGCCCGTGGGTCCCGCTCCTCGAGGCGTTCTATCCGCCGCTGCGGGACCGGGTCGATGAGGTCCGCAAGACGACCCGCCGGCGTGACTTCACGACCGAGCCGACGGACGAGGTCTGCTCACTCGGCCATCCGATGGTCATCCGGCTCGGCCGGAACGGTCGCTTCCTCGCCTGCTCGACGTACCCCGAGCACCAGGAGACCCGGCCGCTCCCGGGCGACGAGCCGCCGCCGCTGGAGGGCGCCGGCGAGACCTGCCCGGAGTGCGGCACCGGAACCCTGGTCGCGAAGCGCGGCCGGTTCGGGCTGTTCGTGGGCTGCGATCGCTATCCCGAGTGCGGCTACATCCGGCGCGAGGGTCCGGGGCCGCCGCCTCCGCTGCCGTTCCCGGTCGAGTGCCCGAAGAACCGCGACGGCCACCTCGTGGCGCGGCGCGCTCGGCGGACCGGGAACGTCTTCTGGGGGTGCTCGAACTACCCGAAGTGCGATTACACGACGAACTTCGAACCGGTCGGGGCGCTCCACGACGCCGACGACGGGCCGGTCGCGAAGCGCGGCGACGGCCAGCTGTGCCTGCGCTGCGGAGCCGCGATCGAGGTGCCCGCAGATGGCGCGGTGGTGGGCCTCCGTCTGCCCGGTGGACCGCCGGACCCGGCCGCCATCGCCCCAGCGGCGCGAACGAGAGGTGGCCGTGGCCGCGGGTCGAGTCGCGGCGCGACCGGCGGCGGGTCCGGCTCCCGGCGCCGGACGACGCGTTCGAGTCGAGCCGCGACCGGGGCGTGAGCGAGGCGATGAGCGCCCGGCCGGAGGCGCTGTCGCGCTTCCTGCTCGGCCTTCGCGCCCGGGACGCGTCGGCCCACACGATCCGGTCGTACGAGCACGCCGTCGGGGCGTACCTCGACTGGCTCGCGGCGCGAGGCTCCGACTGGCGGGCGCCGGCCCGCGCCGATCTTCGGGCCTACCTGGCAAGGCTCGTCGAAACGGGAGCACGCACGACCGTCAGCCAGCGGCTCGCGGCGATCCGCTCGTTCCATCGGTTCGCCGCGCGGAGCGGCCTCGCCCAGGGGGATCCGTGGGGCGGCATCGCGACGCCGCGCCTGCCGCGCCGGTTGCCGCGCGTCCTCGAGATCGACCAGATCGAGCGCCTGCTCGCGACGATCGACGAGCCGGCCGCCGCGCCACCGGGGAGGCGCCGACAGGTCGCCGACGAGGCGCTCACGGCGGCCATCGCCCTCCGCGACCGTGCGATCGTCGAGGTCGCGTATGCCGCGGGTCTGCGGATCAGCGAGCTGGCCTCGGCGTCGCTCGGCCAGCTCGACCTCCGCCGCGGCGAGGTCCGCGTGTTCGGCAAGGGTCGCAAGGAGCGGGTCGGGCTCCTGGGCCGGCCGGCGATCGCGGCCCTCGAGGCATATCTCGATGCGGCCCGGCCGGTGCTCGCCGAGCGGCGCCGGGCCGGCCGCGGCCCGGGGCGCGACGATCCCGAGCCCGACGCGGTCTTCCTGAACCACGTCGGCGAGCCGATCGTCGTCCGTGGGCTGCGGCTGCGGATCGATCGCCTGCGGCGGGCCGCCGGCCTGCCCGAGGGCGTCTCGCCCCATACGCTCCGGCACTCATTCGCGACCCACCTGCTCGATGGCGGCGCCGACCTCAGGATCGTCCAGGAGCTGCTCGGCCACGAGAGCCTCGCCACCACCCAGGTCTACACGCACGTCTCTCCGGCGCGCCTCCAGGCGGCGTACCAGGGGGCGCATCCACGAGCCCGGCGCTTGGGCGGCGAGCCGTCGACGGAGCCCGCTTGACCGATCCCGACGCCGCCGAGTCCGCCGGGGTGGTCGCCGCGCCCACGGGCGGCGGGATGGCGCTCGCCCGGGCGGGCCTCGTCGTCTCCGTTGCCTACCTCGGCGCCCGCGTGCTGGGCTACGTCCGCGTCGTGGTCATCGGCTCGGCCCTCGGTGCCGGGCCCGAGCTCGATGCGTTCTTCGCGGCGTTCCGGATCCCGGACCTGATCTTCCAGCTCGTCGCCGCGGGCACCGTCGCGGCGGCGCTGGTGCCGATGGTCGCCGGCGAGCTCGGCACCGGGCGCCCGGGCCGCGCCTGGCACATCGTCTCGCCGTGCGCCAGCCTGATGAGAATCGGTCTCGTCGTGAT
>JBQGDI010000049.1:0-12154 GCA_052038965.1 Candidatus Limnocylindrales bacterium
CGAGTACCCCGACGAGCTCGTCCGCCTCTACACCCAGCTGCCCCCGGACGCGATCGACGACCCTCGCACCCAGGCATTGCTGGCCGACATCCGGGCCGCGGTCAACCCCCCGGCCGACGTCCCCGCGCACAATGCCTACGACCTCGCCAGGACGATGGAGGGGTATCTCCAGTCCGAGGCCAACTTCGACTACCAGACGGACGTCCGCGACGTGTCCCGGGTGGCGTGCGACGGGCTCTCGACCGTCGAGTGCTTCGCGGTCATCAAGCAGGGCTACTGCGAGTACTACGCGAGCACGATGGCCGTCCTCCTGCGCGCCTCTGGCGTTCCGGCCCGGATCGCCTACGGCTTCCTGCCCGGCGAGCGCGACACCACGGGCCTCGAGATCGTGGGCGGCTGGGGGATGCACTGGTGGGTCGAGGTCTTCTTCCCGGGCACGGGCTGGGTCGAGTTCGATCCGACCGGCGGCGGCGTGGGCCAGGTCCAGCCGATCCCGTCCGGCTCCGTCGGCGTCCCGACGGCGCGCCCGAGCGTTCCGATTCCAACCGAGCGCGACGTGCCGGTGCCCACGCCGGGCGGGGGTCCGTTCCCCCCGACCGGGCCTGGCAGCACGATCGGTCCCTTTATCGCGATCACGCTCATCCTCGGCATCGGGTTCGCGGCGCTGGCCTTCGCGGCGCTCAAGCGGACGCCGCGCAACCCGATGCATCCTGACAGCGCCTGGGGCAGCCTCGCCCGCTGGGCTTCGCGGTTGGGACTCGGGCCGCGACCGTCGCAAACGGTCTACGAGTACGCCGGCGCGCTCGGTGACGAGCTGCCGGCAGCGCGAGTCGAGCTGACGACGCTGGCCCGGGCGAAGGTCGAGGTGGCGTACGGGCGCCGTGACCTCGGCCAGGACCGGCTCCGCCGGATCGCCGAGGCCTGGCTGCGGCTGCGATGCGCGCTCGTGAGGTTCGCGATCCGGCGCCTGCTGCGGCGCGGGCGCCGCCGCTCGCGAGCACCACCACCGCGACCGCCGCCGCAGGCGACCGCCCGGGCCTACAGCGCGCCGGATCGCCGGCGCTCGGCGTCGCGGGCCCGCGCGGCCTCGTCCTCGAGGCGCGCGAGATGGTCCGTGGCGTTGTGGAGCCGGAGCCGCGGGCGGCCGCCGCGGAGCTCGACGACCGTCAGGCCGCAGAGCGCGAACGGCAGCGTCCAGAAGCGCGCCAGCGGCAGGTCGAGCAGCGCCAGGAGCGCGATCTTGAAGACGCCGTCGTGGCCGACCAAGATCGTCCATGGCTCGTCGGACGGCAGCTCGTGGTAGCCGAGCACCTGGGACCGATGGGCCGTTCCGGGCGGGGCGGCGGTCACCAGGTCGGCCAGGAGCCGGCCGAGCGTCGCCCGGACGCGTTCGTCAACCTCGGGCAGCGACTCGCCGCCCGGCGCCCAGGCCGAGAGCGGGTCCCGTCGCCAGGCGGCGAGGACGTCGCCCCAGCGCTCGGCGATGGTTGCACCGGGCAGTCCCTCCCAATCGCCCTGGCCGATCTCGAGCAGGCCGTGATCCGACGCGATCGGCACGCCCTCGCCGGCGGCGCGCGCCAGCTCGCTCGCGAGAAGGGTCGCGGTCTCGGCTGCCCGCCGCAGCGGCGAGTGGACGATCCCAAGCGGGCCGCCGGCGGGCAGCGGCAGCGCCGGCGGCCGGCCCCGGCGCGCGATTCGCCGCGCCGTGAGACGGGCCTGGCGGCGGCCCCGGCTCGAGAGGGGCGGGTTGCCCTGGCCCTGGAAGCGACCCTCGGCGACCCACTCCGACTCGCCGTGACGGACGAACAGGAGCGTCGCGTCGAGACCGTCGGGGACGATCCGCGGCGCCGGCTCGCCGGGTGCCGGTTCGACCGACCCGGGAGCGCCGGCGGGGCGAGGCTCGGTCGCGATGCCGGCGGCCGGTCCCGCGCCGGCGCGGCGGCTCAGTGGGCCGGCCCCAGCCGGATCGTCCACAGGTCGAGGACTCCCTCGTCGGTGCGGATCGCCGATTCGAGCTCCGCGGTGACGTCGTCGTCGAGGGCGAGGACCATCAGCGCGTCGGCGCGGGGCGCGGAGCGGGCGAGATGCATCGCGCTGATGTTGACGTCCGCCCGCCCGAGGAGCTGCCCGATGCGGCCGATCGTGCCGGGCCGGTCGTGGTGCCGGGTGATGAGCATGATGCTCGTCGGCGCCATGTCGAGGCGGTACTCGCCGAGCCGGATCAGGCGTGGCTCGCCCGCGGCGACCGTCCCGGCCACGGTCAGGCGCTCGCCGCCCGCCGTCGCGGTCACGGTGATCGCACCCGCCGCGTGTCCGGCGTCCGGCGTGCGACGCTCGGTCACGGCGATCCCGCGGGCCTTGGCGAGGATGCCGGCGTTGACCAGGTTGACCCGCTCGGTCGTGCCGGTCTCGAGGATCCCTCGCAGGACGGCCGCGACGACCGGCGCCGCGTCGGTCTCGGCGAGCTCGCCGGCAAGCTCGACCGCGAGGCGGCTGATGCCGGTCCGGGCGAACTGGGCCATGAACCGGCCGAGCGATTCCGCGAGCGGCACGTACGGCCCGATGGTCCGGGCCGCCTCGGGTGACAGCAGCGGGGCGTTCACCGCATAGCGGGCCGGCCGGCCATCGAGGACGTCGAGGACCTGCTCGGCGATCTCCTCGCTGACGGCAACCTGGGCCTCCGCAGTCGACGCGCCGAGGTGCGGCGTCAGGACGGTGTTCGGCGCGTCGAGCAGCGGCGAGCCCGTCGGCGGCTCGGCCTCGAAGACGTCCACGCCCGCGCCACCCAACCGGCCGTCGCGGAGCGCCGCGGCGAGCGCCGCCTCGTCGACGATCCCGCCGCGGGCGACGTTGAGGACGATCGCGCCGGGCTTCATCTGCTCGATCGCCGCCGCGTCGATCAGGCCCGTGGTGGCCCGGCTGAGCGGAACGTGGACCGTCACCGCGTCGGCGCGCGCGAGCAGCGTCGCCAGGTCGACGAGCTCCACGCCACGGAGCGCGGCCCCTTCGGCGGTCACGTACGGATCGGCCCCGAGCAGCGTCATCTCCATGCCGCGTGCCCGATCCGCCACGGCCATCCCGATCTTCCCGAGGCCGACGATCCCGAGGGTCCGGCCGCGGAGCTGGACCCCTTGGAAGCGGCTCCGTGCCCACTCGCCGTCGCGCAGCGATGCGTCGGCGGCGGCCACGCGACGGGCGACCGCGAGCAGCAGCGCGATCGTGTGCTCGGCGGCTGCGATCGTGTTCCCGGTCGGGGCGTTGACGACGGTGATCCCGGCGCGGGTCGCGGCATCGACGTCGACGTTGTCGACGCCCACGCCGGCGCGCCCGATGACCTGCAGCCGGCGAGCCGCGGCGATGAGCGCGGCGTCGACCTGGACCTGGCTGCGAACGACGAGCGCGTCGTAGTCGGCGATCGCCTCTCGGAGCCCGTCCGGCGGGAGACCCGTTCGGACATCGACGGCGTGGCGCGCCCGGAGCTCCTCGAGCCCCTCCGGCGCGATCGATTCGGCGACGAGGATCCGCAAGGTCGTGGCGGTCCCGCGACTCGGCGTCCGAGGCTCCGTCAGCGTCGTCACGAGTCCCGGCGCGGCCCCGAGGCCGCGGCCCCGGCGGCAGCCGCAATGGACACCCCGTGCTGGGCCTCGATCGCCGCGCGCTCGGCGGACCCGACCCCGTCACCCGGCGCGGGCCCCCGTCCGAGCTCCGCGAGGACCTCCTCCATCGTCCCGATCGCGGCGAGGATCTCGTCGACGCGGACCATCCCGAGGTGGCCGACCCGGAAGACCTTCCCGGCCAGCTGGCCCTGGCCGCCGGCGAGGACCAGGTCGCGCCGCTTCAACTCGCCGTTGTAGGCCTTCCAGTCGAGGTCATCGGGGATCAGAGCCGCCGTCACGGTGGGCGAGCGGAAGGCCGGCTCGGCGAACAGCCGGAAGCCGAGTCCCTCGAGCCCCGCCCGGGTCGCGGCCGCACAGACCTCGTGGCGCGCGAACACCGAGGCCATGCCCTCCTCGTTCATGAGCCGCAGGCCCTCGTCGACCTGGAAGGCGACCGCGACCGCCGGCGTCCAGGGCGTCTCGCCCTTCGGCAACAGCTCGCGGTGCCGCCGGAGGTCGAGGTAGAAGCGTGGCATCCGGGCCGTCTCCATCGCCGCCCAGGCCCGCTCGCTGGCCGCGACCATCGCCAGGCCGGGTGCCGCCATCCAGGCCTTCTGCGAGCCGGTCACGACGACGTCGATGCCCCAGGCGTCCATCTCGAACGGCAGGGCGCCGAGCGACGACACGGTGTCGACGAGGATGAGCGCGTCGGGAGCCGCACCGCGGACCGCCGCCGCCAGCTCCGCGATCGGATTGGTCACGCCCGTCGACGTCTCGTTGTGCGTCAGCAGCACGGCGCGGTAGTCGCCGCCACCGGCCATCAGACGCTCGCGGACCTCGTCCGGCCGGGCCGCCCAGCCCCACTCCGCGGAGATCCGTTCCACCTGGGCGCCGTAGGCCTCGGCGATCTTGGCGAAGCGGTCGCCGAAGGCCCCGATCGACACGCCGAGGACGCGGTCGCCGGGGGAGAGGGTGTTGACGACCGCGGCCTCCAGGCCGCCGGTTCCGGCACAGGTCAGGATCGCGACGTCAGACCCGGTCCCGAAGTACGGCTTCATGCCTGCCTGGACGCGAGCCAGGAGGGCCGCGAACTCGGCGCCGCGATGGTTGACCATCTGCCGGGCGCCGGCCTCGCGGACGCTCGGCGGGAGGGCGGTCGGGCCGGGGATTCGGAGGTTCGGCTCGAAGCGGGTCACGGCGCCCTCCAGCGGTCGGATCGACGGGTCGCCCCGAATCGTAGGACGGCGGGCCTCGGTATGCTCTGCCGGCCGTGACCCGCCGACCTGCGCCGACGCCGCCGCCTCCGGCTGCGAAGCCGGACGGAACGCTGCGGGCCGAGCTGGACCAGGCGCGAGCCGCGCTCGATCGGGTCGGCCGGACGCAGGCGGCGCTGGCCGAGATCACGGCCCACCTCACCGGCCTGCGCGAGCCGTCCGCCGTCCTCCAGCGAACCGTCGACGAGGCGGTCCGACTCCTCAGCGCGTTCGGCGCCGGGCTGGGGCTGTTCGACCGCGAGACAGGGACCATCCGCTGGGCCTTCGACGCGGGCCTGGACGAGGCGACGAGCCGGGCCCTGCGAGCGCTGGACATCGGGATCGGCCGCGGGCTCGTCGGTCGGGCCTTCGAGCGGGGCGAGCTCGTGGCGACCGGCGAGTACACCGTCGATCGCCAGTTCCGGCACATCGCCGGACCGGATGGGTGGATCCGAAACACCGGCGTCCGGTCGATGGTCGCCGCGCCGCTGCCGGGCACGGACGCGCCGCTCGGCGTGCTCGCGATCTGGGCGACGCGCGAGAACGCCTTCGGACCGGACGAGCTCGGAACCGTCGCGACCCTCGCCCACCAGGCGGCGATCGCGCTCGCGAACGCGCGGCTGATCGAGGAGATCGAGCGATCGCGGGTCGACCTCCAGCGGCGGGCGGAGGTCGAGCGGGCGCTGCGCGAGATCGGCGCGGAGCTGGCCGGCGAGCGCGATCCGAACGAGCTCCTGCGGCGGGTCGTCGACGAAGCCGCCCGCCTGATCGACGCCGACGCCGTGGCCCTCGACCTCGTCGACCGCGAGGCCGGCCACATCAACTGGGCCTATGACGCCGGGATCGAGGACGCCGACCTGTACGCCCTGGTCCGCGAGGGCCAGCCGATCGATCGCGGGCTGGTCGGCCTCGCCCTCCAGCGCGGCGGCATCGTCTGCACCGGGGAGTACCTCGAGGACGACCAGTTCGTCCACATCGCCGAGGCCGACGAGTTCATGGCGCGGATGGGCATTCGCTCGATGGTCGCGGCGCCGCTCCAGGGCGAGGACGGCCCGCTCGGCGTGCTGGACCTCTACAGCCGCCGCGGCAATGCCTTCGGCGAGACCGAGCTGGGGATCGTGGCGACCCTCGCCGACGTGGCCGCGATCGCGCTCCGAAACGCCCGTCTCATCGACGAGCTGGCGCGATCCCGGGCCGAGGTCGAGCGGCGCGCGGAGGCCGAGCGGACGCTGCGCCAGATCGCGGCCCGGATCGCGGCGGTTCGCGATCCCCAGACCGTCCTGCAGACGATCGTCGATGAGGCCCACCGCCTGCTCGGCTCCGACGGCGCCCACCTGACGCTGATGTCCGACGATCGTACGTACCTCCAGCCGGTCGTCGTCGCCGGCGGTCTCGACGCCCGAACGACCTCGTGGCTGAAGTCCGACCGGTTCCCGATCCCGGGTGGCATGAACGGCCTCGCCGCACAGCTCGGGGAGGTCGTCTGGACCGCGCACTACGACCACGACCCCCGGATCCCGCACACCGCCGACGACCGGGCCACGGCGGCGCGGCTCGGCCTCGGCGCGATGGCCGTGGCCCCCCTGCGGGCGGCCGGCGGCGACATCGTCGGGACGCTCGCGATCTCGTACCGTAAGCCCCGGGTCATCGAGCCAGAGGCCCTCGCGCTGCTCGAGAGCCTCGCCGACCACGCCGCGATCGCGGTCGTCAACAGCCGCCTGGACGCGGCGCTGGCGGAGTCGGAGCGGCGCTACCGGTTCCTCGTCGAGAACGCGCCCGACGTGGTCTTCTCGGCCGACGCCGAAGGCCGCTTCACGTATCTCAGCGACAGCGTCGAGCGCCTGACCGGCTGGACGCCGCCGGACCTCGTCGGCCAGCACTTCTCGCGCCTCATCCACCCGACCTCGCTCCCGGATGCCGTGAGCCGGTGGTCGGCCGTTGCCGGCGACCCGAGCCTCATCCAGAGCTTCCGAATCGAGCTCCAGACGAAGGGCGGGCTGAGCGTACCGGCCGAGATCAACTCGGTCGGGGTGGCCGTCGACGGCCGATTCGCCGGGATCCAGGGATCGGCCCGCGACCTCAGCGAGCGGGAGCAGCTCGAGCGGGAGGTCCGTCGCCGGGCCGGCGACCTGGCAGCGAGCGAGGAGCGAGCGCGCCTGGCCCGCGAGCTGCACGACTCCGTCACCCAGGCGCTGTTCTCGATGACCCTCCAGACCCGGGCGGCCGAGATGCTCCTCCAGAAGGACCCGGCTGCCGCCGGCGAGAAGCTCGCGGTGCTTCGCGACCTGCAGCGCGACGCCCTGGCCGAGATGCGGTCGCTGATCTTCGAGCTGCGACCGGGCGGGATCGCCGAGCAGGGGCTCGAGCACGCCCTGCGGACGCATGCCAGCGCCATCGAGGGCCGGATCGGCCTGCCGATCGAGTTCGAGTCCAGCCTGCCGGCCGATGCGCCGCGGCTGCCGATCGAGACCGAGGAGGCCCTGTACCGGATCGCCCAGGAGGCACTCCACAACGTCGTCCGGCACGCCGCCGCTCGTCACGTCCGGATGGCGCTCGCCCGCGACGTGTCGGCGGTGCGACTGACGGTCACCGACGACGGCGTCGGCTTCGAACCGGCCGCAGTGCCGACGGGCCACCTCGGGATCGACGGGATGCGGGTTCGCGCATCCCGGATCGGCGGGACGCTCGAGGTCCGCAGCCGACCGGGGCAGGGCACGCGTCTGACGGTCAGCGTGCCAGCCCCGCGCTGACCCGGGCGGTCCGGACCGATCGGCATCGTCATCCGTCCAGTCCGGGCTTCGGGCATTCGTCGGATGCACTCCCGTGGCCCGTGCGCCACGCTGTCCGCGATGCTCGACGAGGCACCGCGCCCCAGCCTACCCGCAGTCGCCGTCATCGCCGCCGATCGGCGAGTCCGCGACAGCCTCGCGAGCCTGCTCGCCGCGAGCGGCGAGGTCCGGCTCGTCGGTGCCGCCGGCGATGTCGCCGGTGCCCTCCGCCTCGTCGACGGCGAGGAGCCGGACGTCGCGGTGGTCGATCGCGACCTCGCGAACGGCCAGTCCCAGGGGACGCTCCTGCCGCTGTTGCGCCTTCACGCACCGGCGATGCGCTTGCTGGTCATCGATTGGGACCGCCCAGCCGGGACACCCCCGTTCGCCGGTGCCGACGACGTTCTCGATCTCGGCGAGGGGCCGTCGGCCCTGCTCGACACGATCCTCGGCCGCGGCCAGGTGGCGACCAAGCCCGACGGCCCGCCGGCGTCGGACTAGACTGGGCCTCACCGGGCTCGGTCCCCGCGGACCAGCCGGCGACCGACCCCGGGAGGGCGGCGCGAGGGCAGATGGCGGACGAGGAACGCATTCGAGTCCTGCTCGTCGACGACCACGCGGTCGTCCGCTCGGGCCTGCGGACCTTCTTCGACCTGCTGGACGACATCGAGGTCGTGGGTGAGGCCGGCGACGGCGCCCAGGCGGTCGTGCAGGCCCGTGCCCTGCGGCCGGACGTCGTGCTCATGGACATGCTGATGCCGGTGATGGACGGCGTGGCCGCGACGCGCGAGATCAAGGCGGAGCTGCCGGAGACCGAGATCATCGCGGTCACGAGCTTCATCGAGGAGGAGAAGGTCACGGCGGCCCTCGAGGCCGGAGCGACGGGCTACCTGCTGAAGGACGCGGAAGCGGATGAGGTCGCCCGGGCCGTCCGGGCGGCCCATGCCGGCGAGGTGCATCTCGATCCGGCCGTCGCGCGGCTCCTCGCGCAGCGGATGCGGGAGCGGAAGTCCGCCCCCGAGCCGGAGCCGCTGACCGAGCGGGAGCGCGACGTGCTGCGGCTCGTGGGGCAGGGGATGAGCAACAAGGAGATCGCCGCGGCGCTGTTCATCACCGAGCGGACCGCGCGAACCTACGTGAGCAACATCCTCGGCAAGCTCGGGCTCGCCAGCCGGACCCAGGCCGCCCTGTACGCGGTGGAGCGCAAGCTGGCCTAGGGCCGCGTTCCCGCCGCTCACGTTCTCGGCGCCCGATTGACGTCCGCGGGGCGCCTGGCATGGACGTTTGTCGATTTCAACCGCGTATCACCGTCCGTGGAGCGCGGACGCCGATCACGCCATCGTGGCGCCATTCGACCGTCAGGTCGGGCACCACGAAGCGAGCGTGACGAACCGATGCAGCACCCCACGATCATTCGGTTCCGCGGCCTTCTCCTCGTCCTCGCCCTCGTCATCATCGGCGGGTGCGCTCCCGCGTCGGCCAACCCGCTGGGTGGGACGGTCACCGTGCTCGGCACGTGGGAGGGGCCCGAGCGGGCCGCCTTCATGGCGATGGTCCAGCCGTTCGAGCAGCGGACGGGGATCGCGGTCGTCTACAAGAGCACGAAGGACCTCAGCGGGCGGCTGTGGAAGGGCGTCGCGACCGGCGATCTGCCGGATGTCGCGGGCCTGCCGGGCCCCGGCGAGATGAAGGAGTTCGCTCGAGCTGGCGCGCTCGTCGACCTGAACGAGGTCATCGACGTCGCCCGCTACAAGCGCGAGACGGCCCCGGCGTTCATCCAGCTCGGAACGGTCGACGACCGGCTGTCCGGGGTGTTCATCAAGAGCACCGTCAAGGGCCTGTTCTGGTTCAACCCGCACATGTACACGCTGGGCGTGCCCACGAGCTGGGACGACCTCATTCGCAAGACGGGGATCGCGACCCGCGGCATCACCAAGCCATGGTGCCTGGGCCTCGAGTCCGGCGAGGCCTCCGGCTGGCCGGCCACCGACTGGATCGAGGACATCCTGCTCCGCCAGAGCGGCGCGGACGCCTATGACGACTGGGTCAACGGCGCGCTGTCGTGGAACTCACCGGAGGTCCAGCGGGCTTTCGAGACGTTCGGCGAGATCATCGCGGCCGGCGTCCATGGCGGCAAGGAAGCGGCGCTCGCGACGAACTTCGGCGACGCCGGGACCCCGCTGTTCAGCGATCCGCCAGGCTGCCTGTTCCTCCACCAGGCCAGCTTCATGACCTCGTTCTTCCGGGGCAACAGCGGCGCCCGCGATGGGGAATACGACTTCTTCCCGTTCCCGGCCTTCGAGCCGGCGGCGCCCACGTCCCTGATCGCTGCCGGTGACCTCGTGGGCATGTTCAACGACACGCCGCAGGCGCGGGCCCTGATGAGCTACCTGGTCAGCGCGGAGGCCCAGTCGCTGCTCGTGGCGGCGGGTGGCGGCCTCTCGCCCAATGCCGGCGTCACCAACTACCCGGACGACATCACTCGCCGCGAGGCGGACCTGCTCCAGACCGCCAAGGTCGTGCGCTTCGACGCCTCGGACATGATGTCCGACGCGGTGAACGAGGCGTTCTGGCAGGCCACGATCAGCTACGTCCGCGACCCGTCTCGGCTCGCTGAGATCCTCGCCACCGTGGACCGGGCCCAGGGCCGTCCGGGCGGCACCGGCCCGGTCGACGGGCTTGCCGTGCCCGCCGATACCGGCCCGGCCGGCTCCGGCCCGCGGGCCGAGTCGGACGAGCCCGTCCCAGCGCGATGAGCGTGGCACTCTCACTCCGTACAAGCCCTCGAGCCCAGGTCGTCAACGCCCTGACCCTGGCCGGCCGCGGTCTCTCGAGGGCCGCGTCGGCCGTCGGGGCACGCATCGCCGGGCACACCAGGGGCGTGGCGATCTGCGGACTGCTGCTGACGGTCGCCGGGCTGGCGCTGAGCTTCTACCTGTGGTCGGGCCAGCGCTTCGCGACCCCGCCGGTCAGCTTCATGACCGGCCCCGGCCCGATCGCCGCCCAGTTCCCGATGGCGCTCGCCTACAGCGTCGTGGGCGCGATCCTCGCCTCCCGCCTGGCGCGCAACCCGATCGGCTGGATCTTCATCGCGATCGGCCTGACGAGCAGCTTCGTGCCGGCCGTCCACTTGATGGTCGCCGCGGCCGGGAACTCGTTCGTGTCGCCAGGTCCGCTGACCCTCGTCCTCGCGTGGCTGGTGTCGAGCTTCCACCTGCCGCTGCTCGGCGCCCTCATCGTCATCGTCTTCATCACCTTCCCCGACGGTCACCCACAGCGGCGCCGCTGGTGGTGGGGTGGCGTCTTCGCCGGAATCGGGGCCCTTGGCGTGGCCACGGGCCTTGCGGTCGATCCCCGCGGCCTGCTCTGGTACCCGCAGCTCCCGAACCCGTTTGCCGGCCCGGGCTGGATGACCGAGACGAGTGACTGGATCCAGCTCGGGGGGCTGGCGAGCGTCGTGGTCGGCGTCGTCATCACGACGGCGTCGATGATCGTCCGGTATCGCAGCTACACGCCCGCCGAGCGCCGACCGCTGCAGTGGATCGCCGCCTCGATGGGCCTGCTCGTCGTCATGGGGACGGCGCTGATGGTCGTCCGGTACGGGCTGGTCGTCGACCCGTGGATCGGCGAGCTCGTGCTGACGAGCACGATCCTCGCGGCCGCCCTGCTGCCGGTCGCGGCTGGGATCGGGATCCTTCGTCACCGGCTGTTCGACATCGAGCTGATCCTCAACCACGCCCTGGTGTACGTGCCCCTGAGCGCGCTGATGACCGGCATCTACGCCGCCTCGGTCGCGCTGTTCCAGCGGATGTTCGTCGCGGTCACGGGCAATACGTCGGACTTCGCGATCGTGCTGACGACGCTCATCCTGGCCAGCACGTTCACGCCGATGCGGAAGGGCCTGGAGGCGTTCGTGGACCGGCGTTTCAAGCCGGCCGGTCCGCCCATGCCGTCGCCGTCAGAGGCTGCCGCGGCGGCGATCGCCGCGCTGGAGGCCGCGGCCGTCGCGACCCCCGAACCGGTCGTCGTCACCCCGGCGCGACCGCAACTGCCGGTCACTCCCGACACCCCCGGCCAGACCGATGCCACGCTCCAGGCACTGATGGACCAGCTGGAGCGCATGGAGCGGCGCCTGGGTGACCTCGAGGCGCGCCCGGCACGACGGCAGGTGGCCCGCTAGGCGATCAGGCGACGGAGGGGCTCTCCTCACACGCGGGACGCGGGGTGCCGAACGGCCCCGCGTTCCGATTCCCCGGCCTCGTCGATGCCGAGGCTCCGCCGGGTCCGCGCCGGGTTGCCGCGCCGGGTGGCTTGCGGTCCGGGGTGGGCATGGCGCCGACCGGGCGCGTGCGATCGGCATCGGTCAGGCGCGATCGTCCCCGGCATCTCGCCGCTCGGTCTCGGCGATGGCCTTCCGGGCGGCCTCCCGGACCCGGGTCACCTGGCCGGCGACGCGCATCCCGTCGACCCCCGGACCGCGGGCCTGGCGACGCTTCGCCGGCCCGGCCGCCCGCGACGCCCGCAGCCCCTCGAGCCG
>JBQGDI010000050.1:0-15337 GCA_052038965.1 Candidatus Limnocylindrales bacterium
CTCCTCGACCCAGCGATTGGCGAATGAGCCATCCTGGATGTCGCCGAGGACCGCCCGCATCGTCTCGCGAACCCGCTCGTCGATGATCCGCGGGCCGGACACGTAGTCGCCGTACTCCGCGGTGTCGCTGACGCTGAAGCGCATGAAGTTGAGGCCCCCGCGGTACATCAGGTCGACGATCAGCTTCAGCTCGTGCATCGTCTCGAAGTACGCCAGCTCGGGCTGGTAGCCGGCCTCGACGAGCGTCTCGAAGGCCGCCTTCACGAGCGACGAAACGCCGCCGCAGAGCAGCGCCTGCTCGCCGAACAGGTCGGTCTCCGTCTCCTCGGCGAACGTCGTCTCGAGGACCCCGGCCCGCGTCGCGCCGAGCGCCCGGGCGTAGGCGAGGACCCGCGCCCGGGCCGTGCCGCTGGCATCCTGCTCGACCGCGAAGAGCGCCGGCACGCCGCCGCCCTGCGTGTACACGCTCCGGAGCAGGTGCCCCGGACCCTTCGGCGCGACCATCCCGACGTCGATCGCCGCCGGCGGCCGGATGCGCCCGAACCGGATGTTGAAGCCGTGGGCGAACATCAGCAGCTGGCCGGGTCGCAGGTTGGGCTCGATCTCCGCGTCGTAGACCGCCTTCTGGGCGGTGTCGGGGACGAGGAGCATGACGACGTCGGCCGCCCTGACCGCCTCGGCCACGGACTCGACGCGGAAGCCCGCGTCGGTGGCCAGCGCCCGACTCTTGGAGCCCTCGGCCAGGCCGACGATGACGCCGATCCCCGAATCGCGCAGGTTCTGGGCGTGGGCGTGGCCCTGGCTGCCGTAGCCGATGACGGCGACGGCCTGGCCGGCGAGCGCCGAGGGGTCGACGTCGGCGTCGTAGTACATCCGCGCGGTCATCGCTTCACCGCCTCCTCGATCGATCCACCGCCCCGGGCCATGACCACGGCCCCCGTTCGAACCAGCTCCTTGATCCCGAAGCTGCGCACGCAGGCCACGAAGTTGTCGACCTCGGATTCGGTCCCGCTGACCTCGGCGATGACCGCGTCCGGCGCGACGTCGAGGATGCGACCGCGGGTCAGCTCGACGAGCTTCAGCACCTCGGCCCGATTCGCGTCGGAGACGCGGACCTTCACCAGCGCCAGCTCGTGCTCGACGGTCGGCTCGCTCGTGACGTCCTGGACCTTCAGGACGTCGATCAGCCGATACAGCTGCTTCGCCGCCTGCTCGACGGCGACGTCGTCGCCGTGGAGATTGATCGTCATCCGCGACAGCCCGTCGCGATCGGTCCGGCTGACGGCGAGCGAGTCGATGTTGAAGTTGCGGGCCCGCATCAGGCTGGCGACGCGGTTCAGGACCCCGGGCCGGTCGTTGACGATCGCGACGAGCCGGTGGAGGCGCTGGGCACCGCCGCCGGGCAGGGCTCGCGGCGGCGGGGCGGTGTGGGCGGGCGCGGCGGTCTCGGGGCTCATTCCTCGGGCCCGTCCCAGTGCTCGATGAGGTCGGACAGGCCCTTGCCGGCCGGCATCATCGGGAAGACGTTCTGCTCGCCGGCGATCTCGAACCAGACGAGCGCCGGGCCATCGACGCGCTGCGCGAATCGGATCGCGTCGTCCACGTCGTCCGGCTTCGAGGCCTTCACGGCCGGGATGCCGAACGCTTCGGCGAGCTTCAGGTAGTCCGGTCCGCGCAGGTGCGCCGAGTGGTAGTTCCCGGCGTAGATGATCTCCTGCCACTGCCGGATCATCCCGAGCTTCTTGTTGTCGAAGATCGCGATCTTCACCGGGATCTCGTCCTGGACGAGCGTCATCAGCTCCTGCAGCGTCATCTGGAAGCCGCCGTCGCCGGTGATCGCCCAGACCTCGCGGCCGGTGCCGCCGAGGGCCGCGCCCATCGCCGCCGGGACCGAGTAGCCCATCGTCCCGAGGCCGCCCGAGCTGACGTGGGTGTTCGGGTGGCGGAAGCCGGCGTAGCGGGCCAGCCACATCTGGTTCTGGCCGACGTCGCCAACGTAGATCGCCTCGTGGTCGGTCAGCTCGCCGATCCGCTGGACGACGTAGTCGGCCGAGAGGTAGCCGTCGCGCCACGCCCCGGAGCCGTGCCAGGACGTCGCCTCGGAGTCCTTGCGCCACAGCGCGAGCTGGTCGAGGTACGCGGCTCGCCGGCTGGCCGGCACGGCCTCGACCATCGGGGTCAGCGCGGCCAGGACGCGCTTCGCGTCGCCGACGATCGGGACCTCGACGGCGACGTTCTTGCCGATCTCGGCCGGGTCGATGTCGACGTGGACGATCCGGGCGTACGGGGCGTAGGTCCGGACGTTGCCGGTGACCCGGTCGTCGAAGCGCATCCCGACGGCGAACAGCAGATCGGCCGACTGGATCGCGCGGTTGACGTGCTTCCAGCCGTGCATGCCCATGAAGCCGTAGGCCAGCGGGTGCCGCTCGTCGATCGCGCCGACGCCGAGGAGGGTCCAGGCAACCGGTGCGTTGATCTTCTCGGCGAACGCCTCCAGCTCCGCCTCCGCACCGGCGTGCAGGACGCCATGGCCGGCCAGGATCACCGGCCGCTCGGCGGCGGCGAGCTCGGCAGCCGCCGACTTCAGCTGGCGATAGTGGCCCTCCATCGTCGGCCGGAATCCGGGCAGGCCCGCGACGACCTCGTCATCGGACGGGTGCTGGGCGTGGGTCTCCTGCTGGAGCGCGTCCTTCGTGATGTCGACGTGGACCGGGCCGGGACGCCCGGTCCGGGCGATGTGGAACGCCTCGGCCAGGACGCGCGGCAGCTCGTTGGCGTCACGGACGAGGTAGTTGTGCTTCGTCATCGGCAGGGTGATGCCGTTGATGTCGATCTCCTGGAAGGCGTCCTTGCCGATCAACGCCGATGGGACGTTGCCGGTGATCGCGACCATCGGAACGGAGTCGAGCATCGCCGTGCCGATCCCGGTGACGAGGTTCGTCGCACCCGGGCCCGAGGTGCCCATGCAGACGCCGACCTTGCCGGTCACGCGGGCGTAGCCGTCGGCGGCGTGGGCGCCGCCCTGCTCGTGGCGGACGAGGACGTGGCGCAGCTCGGGGTAGTCGCCCAGGACGTCGTACAGCGGCAGGATCACGCCGCCGGGGTAGCTGAAGAAGACACCGACACCCTGGCGGATCAGGGCCTCGCAGACGATGTCGGCGCCGATCCGCTGGCGGCTCCCGCGGCCGGTCGTGGCGCGGACGGCGACGGTCGACGAACCCTCGTGGAGCATGTCCCGCTGGGCCCGTTCGACCGCGGCGGCGTGCTCCGACCCGGCGCCGGGAACGTGGCTGCGGCGCGTCCTCGGGGCGGCGGCGTCCGGGGCAGCGGCGTCCGGGGCAGCCCCGCCCGGACTCGGCGGCTTCGCCGTCCCGTCCTTCGTCAGCGTCATCGTGCTGGTCCCTTCCCTGCCCTGTCGCGTCCGTCCTCGTCGAGTCGAGCTGCGCCGGACAAACGAAAGACCCCCGCCTCCCGGCGAGGGTCCCGTTGGTCCTCGGTGTCTGTGGTCGCTACTCGCGGCCGCTCCGCCGTGGCCCTCCGTTCTCCCGCCGGGAGCCGGCAATGATGAGCCCGATGAGGCTCTCGACGCCGACCAGGAAGGCGCGGATAAGGGAGAGCGGGGGTACCTCGAGACCGGTGACCGGGAGCTGCACGCGGCGGCCATCCGTCGTCACGACGACGGCAACGGCGCGGCGGTCGATGGGCTCCGAGGTTCGCACGGTCCGCGCAGTCTAGGGGCACAGGGTCCCATCGCGCAACCGACCCATGCGTACTGGTCGAAACAACGGCCTCGCAGTGGACGCCTGGGCGTGGGTGGACCCTCCTGACTGCGGGGATTCGGCAGGGCACCCGAGGGGCGGCGCGTTGACGCCCACGCCCGGCCGGCTGCAGACTCGCCGGCGGGATGACCTACTCGATCGTCGCGCTCGATCCGGCGACCGGCGACCTCGGCGTGGCGACGCAGTCGAAGTTCCTCGCAGTCGGCGCGGTCGTGCCGTGGGCGCGGGCCGGCATCGGCGCGATCGCCACCCAGGCCTTCGCGAACGTCGGGTACGGGCCGGCCGGACTCGCGCTGCTGGCCGACGGCCGCTCGGCGTCCCAGGCCCTCGAGGCACTCCTCGAGGCGGATCCGCTGCGCGAGCAGCGCCAGGCCGGGATCGTCGACGCCCACGGTGGCAGCGCCAGCCACACCGGCCGCGAGTGCTTCGCCTGGGCCGGCGGTCGAAGCGGACCGGGGTTCGCCGCCCAGGGGAACATCCTCGCCCGGGCGGAGGTCGTCGACGCCATCGCCGAGACGTTCCTCGCCGGCGGCAAGCCGTTTCCGGAGCTGCTCGTTGCCTGCCTCGCAGCGGCGGAGACGGCCGGCGGCGATCGCCGGGGGCGCGAATCGGCAGCGCTCGTGATCGTTCGCGAGGCAGGCGGGTACGGTGGCGGCAATGACCGCTGGGTCGACCTCCGGGTGGATCACCACGATGACCCCGTGGGCGAGCTCGGCCGCCTGCTCGAGCTCCAGCACCTGTACCTGGATCGCCCGGATCCCGCGGAGCTGCTCGCCGTCGACGAGGCGCTCGCCGCCGAGCTTCGCTCGCTCCTGTCGAGCGTCGGCGCGCAGCCGGGTGGCGCCTTCGGCAACGTCTACCAGCCGATGTGGCAGGTCCTCGGCCTCGAGCCGCCCGTCGCGGGATCGACGGATCCCGGCGCCACGCGCCCGATGACCGGCACGCCGCGCCCGTTGCCGGCGGGCTGGGACCTCGCATGGCAGGGCGCCCTCGACGACTGGATGGGCGTCGAGAACCTCGAGGAGCGCACCGCCGCCCCGGGCTGGGTCGACCCGCGCGTGCTGGCCGTGCTCCGGAGTCGGGCGTCGGCGTAGGACGATCGGGGCGAGGGCCGGGCCCGCGGCATCGGGCACAATGTCCCGCCACATGGAGACCGCCGCGTCGCCGCGCACCCTCGTCGAGAAGATCTGGGACGAGCACGTCGTCGCCTCGCGCCCCGGTGCACCCGACGTCCTCGCCGTCGACCTCCACCTCGTCCACGAGGTCACGAGCCCACAGGCGTTCGAGGGGCTGCGCCGCCGGGGCCTCCGGGTCCGCCACCCGGAGCGGACCGTCGCGACCGCGGACCACTCCGTCCCGACGACGCCGCGAGACCTGCCGATCCTCGACGCCATGGCCGCGGCGCAGGTCGCCCAGCTCGAGACCAACACCCGCGACTTCGGCATCCCGCTGCACGGGCTCGGCGACCCGAACCAGGGCATCGTCCACGTCATCGGCCCGCAGCTCGGGCTGACCCAGCCGGGCATGACGGTCGTCTGCGGCGACTCGCACACCTCGACCCACGGCGCGTTCGGGGCGCTGGCGTTCGGGATCGGGACGAGCGAGGTCGAGATGGTCCTCGCGACGCAGTGCCTGCTCCAGCGCCGCCCGAAGACCTACGAGGTCCGGGTCGACGGCCGGCTCGTGCCCGGCGTGAGCGCCAAGGACGTGATCCTCGCGCTGCTGGCGAAGATCGGGATCGGCGGCGGGACGGGCCACGTCTTCGAGTACCGCGGCTCGGCGATCGAGGCGCTGTCGATGGAGCAGCGCATGACGATCTGCAACATGTCGATCGAGGGCGGCGCCCGAGCGGGCCTGATCGCGCCCGACGACACGACGTTCGAGTACCTCGCCGGCCGGCCCCACGCACCGCATGGCTCCGCCTGGGCCCTGGCGGTGGAACGCTGGCGCGCGCTCCCGACGGACGACGGGGCGACCTTCGACCGGACGGTGACGATCGACGCCTCGTCTCTCGAGCCGATGGTCACCTATGGCACGAACCCCGGCATGGGCCTGCCGATCAGCGCCTCCGTGCCGGATCCCGAGCGCGTCGACGACCCGCAGCGGCGGCGCAACCTCGAGGGCGCGCTGGCCTACATGGACCTCCGCCCCGGCCAGCCGATCCTCGGCCAGAAGGTCGACGTCGTGTTCATCGGCTCGTGCACCAACGGCCGGATCAGCGACCTCCGGCTGGCGGCCGCGGCGCTCGAGGGGCGTCGGGTCGCCGAGGGAGTCCGGATGATGGTCGTGCCGGGCTCCGACGAGGTGCAGCGCGAGGCCGAGCGTCAAGGCCTCCACGAGATCTTCCGGGCCGCCGGGGCCGAGTGGCGCGAGGCCGGCTGCTCGATGTGCATCGCCATGAACGGCGACCAGCTCCAGCCGGGGCAGTACGCGGTGAGCACGTCGAACCGCAACTTCGAGGGCCGGCAGGGGAAGGGCGGTCGGACGTTCCTGGCCTCGCCGCTGACCGCGGCCGCGTCGGCCGTCGCCGGCGCCATCGCCGACCCGCGCCGCCTGCCGGGGATCGAGTCGCTCGCCGCGATCGGGGGGCGGTGAGATGCCTGAGCCCTTCGTCACGTTCACCAGCAGGGTCATCCCGCTGCCCGCCGAGAACGTCGACACCGACCAGATCGTGCCGGCGCGGTTCCTCAAGGTGACCGACAAGTCGGGTCTCGCCGACGCGCTGTTCCGCGACTGGCGATTCGAGGCCGACGGGTCGCTCAAGGAGCCGCGGTTCGTCCTGGATCGGCCCGAGATGGCAGGCCGCCAGATCCTCCTCGCTGGCGACAACTTCGGCTGCGGCTCGTCGCGCGAGCACGCGCCGTGGGCGCTCGTGGCATGGGGCATCGGCGCCGTGATCACGACCAGCTGTGCCGACATCTTCCGCGGCAACGCCCTGAAGAACGGCCTCCTGCCGATCGTCGTCGACCCGGAGCGGCATCGCCAGCTGTTCGGGCTCGTCGCCGCAAACCCGGAGGTCGAGCTGACGATCGACCTGGAGGCGCAGGTCGTCCACCTGCCCGGCGACGAGGACCTGCCGTTCGAGGTCGACCCGTTCAGCCGACTGATGCTCCTCCGGGGGACGGATGAGCTCGGCTACCTGCTCGACCACGAAGCGGACATCGCCGCCTGGGAGGCCGGGCACCCGTCACCCGTCGACACGAGGAACCCCGTCGGGACGTAACGCGTGTCGGCCGACGGACGGTCAGCCGCCGCTGTGCGGTCACCCCGTGCCAGATACAAATGGTGGTGGTGTTAGGCGGCAGCTCAGGGCACCGCTTGCGATTCGGCGAAAGGCCGCGAGCGTGTACTGAGCATGCAACGGCCACCGCCGCCTCTCGCATAGTCACCGAATCGGCACCTAGTACCACGGCCGCTTGTAGATGGTGTCGATCTCGGCGGCCGGCATTCGGCAGGGGGACGCCGGCGCGGTGACGCCCCCTCCGGCGCGCGCTCGAGCGCGACCTGTCACGATCCCGCGGTGAACCCGGTCGATCTGGTCGCGATCGCCCTGCTGGTCATCGCGGTCATCCTCGGCGTCCGGTCGGGCGCGATGCCCCAGCTCCTCGGCCTGGGTGGCGCGGCCGTGGCCGCGATCGCCGGCCTCGCGATCCTGCCCGCGGTGTCGCCGTTCCTCGACGGCCTTCCGCCGACGCTCCGCGCGATCGTCGTGCTCGCCGGCCTGCTCGGTCTGATCGGGCTGGGCGAGGGCGTTGGCGCGGCGGCGGGGCGGCAGGCATCGCAGGCTCTCGGGACCGGGCTGCTCGGCGCGTTCGACCGGGTCATGGGTGCGTTCGTTGGCGCGGCGCAGGCCGTCCTCATCCTGTGGCTGGCGGGCGGCGTCATCGCCCAGGCGCCGTTCCAGAACCTGGCCCAGCTGGCCCAGCGGTCCGTCGCGCTCCGGATCGTCGACGCCGTCCTGCCGCCGCCGACCGAGGTCGTCGTGGCGCTCGGCCAGATCCTCGACGACTCGGGCCTGCCGAACGTCTTCATCGGGCTCGAGCAGCTGCCCGCGCCGGCCGTCGACCTGCCCTCGGACGCGCTGGCCCGCGAGATCGGCGAGCGGGCGGCGCCGTCGGTCCTCCGCGTCGTCGCCGACGGCTGCCCGCTCCGGGCGAGCGGCAGCGCGTTCGTCGTCGCCGCCGGCTATCTCGTCACGAATGCCCACGTCGTCGCCGGCGCGACTAGCATCCTCGTCCAGACGGCCCAGGGCTCCTTCAGCGCCACGCCCGTGCTCGTCGACCTCGATCTCGACGTCGCCGTGCTCCACGCGTCCCGGGTCGATGCGCCGCCGCTCCAATGGGCCGCCGACGAGCCGCAGCGCGGAGTCGTGGGCGCGACGGTCGGCTACCCGGGCGGCGGCAACGAGACGGTCAAGCCCGCCACGGTCGCCGCGACGTACTTCGCGACCGGTCTCGACGTGACCGGGTCCGCCCGCGTCACCCGGCGGATCCTGGAGCTCAGGGCCCGGGTCGTGCCCGGCGACAGTGGCGGCCCGTTCGTCCTCGAGAACGGCCGGGTCGGGGGCGTCGTATTCGCCGAGTCGAGGGTCGATCCAGCCGTCGGGTACGCGCTCTCGGTGCGCGAGGTTCGCGAGCGGGTTGAGGCCGCGATCGGTGACACGCAGGCGGCTCCGACCGGGCGCTGCATCCGCTAGGTGGCGCGGCTACGATCCGGCGGCCATGACAACCCCGACCGCCGACCTCGCGGCCCTCGCCGACCGCTTCTGGGACGGCTACCTCGCCGCCTACCCCCTCTTCGCGACGATCATCGGCGACCGCCGCTTCGATGACCGGCTGCCCGACCACTCGCCCGAGGCGACCTCACGCCTGATCGCCTGGTTCGACGGGATGGCCACGGCCGCCCGCGCCATCGACCCGGCCGCCCTGGGCGAACGGGAGCAGGTCACCCGCCAGATGCTGGAGGACGAGGCGGCGAACCAGGCCGCCTCGCTCCGGACGCGGATGGATGAGTGGACGGTCGACCCGCTGTCTGGCCCGACGGTCGCGCTGCTGGACCTCGTGGACTGGCACACCCTCGAGACGCCCGAGCGCGGCGACGCGCTGTTGGCCCGCTGGCGGGCCGTCGGGACCTACATCGACGAGCTCTGCGACGGGCTTCGGCGCGCGGCGGCGGACGGCCGGGTGGCGTGCGCAGCGCCGGTCGAGCGGGTCGTCGACGTCCTACGGACCTTGGAGGAGCAGCCGGCTGAGCAGTGGCGGATGGCCTCACCGGCCACGGCCGAGCTGGCGGGCTGGCCGGACGCGGCGCGCGAGCGCTTCCGTCGCGACGTCGTGTCGCTCGTGCGCGAGGTGGCCGTGCCGGCATTCCGGCGGTACCTCGACGTCCTGGAGCGTGAGATCCATCCCCGGGCCCGCCCGCCGGAGCGGCCCGGTCTGGCACACGTGCCCGGCGGCGATGAGGCCTACCGCACGGCGATCCGGGTCCACACGACCCTCGACCTGGAGCCCGAGGCCCTCCACCAGACCGGCCTCGACGAGATCGCGCGCATCGACGCCGAGTTCGTCGAGCTCGGGCGGCGAGTGCTGGGAACGACGGACCTCCCGTCGACCCTCGCCCGGCTGCGCGACGACCCGGCGCTGCGGTTCTCGAATTCGGACGAGGTCTTCGAGACCGCCAAGCGATCCCTCCAGCGCGCGACGGCGGCGGTCACGGACTGGTTCGGGCGGGTGCCGGGCGCGGCCTGCGTCGTCGTCCCGATCCCCGATCATTCGGCCCCGCACCAGACGATCGCCTACTACTACTGGCCGGCCATGGACGGCTCACGGCCGGGCCGCTACTACATCAACCTCCACGCGCCGGAAACCCGGCCGCGCTATGAGGCCGAGGTCCTCGCCTTCCACGAGGCCGTGCCGGGCCACCACCTCCAGATCGCGATCGCCCAGGAGCTGCCGGGCGTGCCGGCCTTCCAGCGCAACCTCGGCTCGACGGCGTTCGCCGAGGGCTGGGGCCTGTACACCGAGCGGCTGTCGGACGAAATGGGCCTCTACTCGGGCGACATGGACCGCTTCGGGGTCCTGTCGTTCGACGCCTGGCGCGCCGGCCGGCTCGTCGTGGACACGGGCATGCACGCGCTCGGCTGGACCCGCCAGCAGGCCATCGACTTCCTCGCCGCGCACACCGCCCTGGGGCCGAACAACATCGCCAACGAGGTCGACCGCTACATCGTCTGGCCGGGCCAGGCCCTGGCCTACAAGACGGGACAGCTCGAGATCCTGCGGCTCCGGCGCGAGGCGGAGCGGCGCCTCGGCGCGAGATTCTCGATCAAGGCCTTCCACGACGCGGTCCTCGGCTCCGGCGCCGTCAGCCTGCCGGTCCTGGGCGCGCTCGTGGAACGCTGGCTCGCCGCCGAGGGCGCCTGACCACACCTCCGACCGCCCGGGTTATGCCGGGGGCGTCGGTGGCGCCGCGAACTCGCCCACGTCCCTTGCCGCCCTGGGTCGCGCGCCGGCGATACGGCCCACGTATGAAGGAGCACCCGGGTACGCGAGTGAGCCCCGGAGCAGGGCCTCCGGTGCTCGGCCATCCGTCCCAGGTATGAGATCGCACACGAGGAGCATCCAGGAGCCCGTGTCGCGTCCTCAGGTGTTGTGTCATACGCCAGGCGTATGACACCGGCGTGGCGCGGGCGACGCTCGCGGTGTGAGGCGGACCCGCCCGCGGGTGGCGCGGATGACGCCCGCGGGTGGCGCGCCTGACGCCCGCGGCCGTGCTCGGCGGCCGGTGGGCCCTAGCCCAGCAGCCTCGGCTCGGGGCCCCGAAGTCGCCGTGTGATCGCGGCGCGGACCTTCTCGTGAACAGCCGGGAACGTCTCGAGAAGCCGGTCGAACTCGTGTGGCTCGAGGCGCAGCAGCCGGCAATCGGTCACGCACACCGCCGTCGCGGTTCGGGGTCGGCCGTCGAGCAGGGCGATCTCGCCGAGGAACCCTCCGGCCGTCATCGAGCGGATCGGGCGCCCGCCCTTCTCGATCCGGACGGTGCCGTCGACGATGACGAAGAACGCGTCGCCCGGCTGGCCCTCGGCCATGAGCGTGGAGCCGGCCGGGAGCGACACTTCGCGGGCGAGCACGCCGACGGCCTGGAGGCTTCGATCATCGAGATCGGCGAACAACGGCACGCCGCGGAGCAGGTCGAGCTTCGAATCCATCGGCGCGAGGATACCGGCCGCCGGTCCCGGGTGGCATGCTACGGGACCCATGCGCGTCCTCGGACCGATCCGCGCCGCCGTCGCCTCGGTCCGGGAGGCGCTCGCGAACGACGGGATCCGCCGGCTCGAGGTCGTCTGGGCGACCAGCGTCGCGGCCGACGCGGGCCTGGTCGTCGTGCTGCTGGTCGCGGTGTACGTGCGCGATGGGGCCGTCGCGGCCGGCATCCTCGGGGCACTCCGCATGGGCCCGGCGATCGCCGCGGGGATGCTCTCGGCGGCCGCGCTCGCCCGCTTCGATGCCCGCCGCGTGCTCGTCGCGAGTGGGCTCATTCGGGCCGCCGGGGCGGCCCTCGTGGCGATCGTCCTTGCGACCGACGGCCCATCGTGGGCCTTGTTCGTCCTGGCCGCCGTCGTCGCCATGGCCAACGCCCTCGTCCGTCCGGCCGAGATCACGATCATGCCGGCGGTGGCGCGCAGCCCGGGCGAGCTGGTCGCGGCGAACATGGCCTGGAGCACCGGCGAGGGCCTCGGGACGTTCTCCGGGCCGTTCGTCGTCGGGCTGCTGATCGCCGCAGGGGCTTCATCCCTGGCCGCGGCCGTCGTCGCGATCGCGTGCCTGGGAACCGCGGTCGTCGTCGGGGGCCTCCGCTTCGAGCAGTCGATGGATGCGACGGGTGGGGCGCGCGGCAACCGCGGCATGCGGCTCCTCGACGGTCTCGCCACGCTCCGGCGGCGGCCGATCGTCGGCTGGACGATGGTCGGCGTCTACGCCCAGGTCATGTCGCGCGGCCTGCTCGCCCCGCTGGCGGTCGTGGCCTCCATCGAGCTGCTCGGCATGGGCGAGCCCGGCGTCGGCCTGCTGAACGCGGCGCTCGGGCTCGGCGGGCTGTTCGGGGTGGTCTTCGCGATGGGTGCCACCAGCGGCAATCGCGTGATCCGGACGATGTGTGTCTCGCTGGCGTACTGGGGTGCGCCGATCGCCCTGATCGCCGTCCTGCCCTTCCCCGCCGTCGGGCTCGGGGCCATGGCCGCGATCGGGGTGGCGAACGCCGTCTACGACGTCGTGCTGTTCACGATCCTCCAGCGCGGGACGGCCAACGACGAGCGGGGGCCGGTGTTCTCCGTCCTCGAAGGCGCGGCTGGACTCGGATCGGTCACTGGCAGCCTGCTGGCACCGGTGCTGCTGGCGGCGTTCGGGCCGCAGGGTGCCCTCGCGGTCGCCGGCTCGATCCTGCCGATCGTGGCCCTGGTGATCTACAGCCGGATCGGGCGCGCCGACCGGGTCAGCCTGATCGACGACGACCTGGTGGAGCTCCTCCGCTCGGTCGAGCTGTTCCGGGAGCTGCCGATGACGGCCATCGAACGGCTCGCGACGGGGCTGGAGCCGCGGTCCTTCGCCGCCGGGGAGGTTGTCATGCGCGAGGGCGACCCCGGCGAGGAGTTCCTGGTCGTCGAGGCCGGCGAGATCGAGGTGTCCGTGGCCGGTCGCGCCGTCCAGCGGCTCGACCGGGGCGCCGGTATCGGCGAGATCGCCCTGCTGCGGCGCTCGCCGCGAACGGCAACCGTCACCGCCGTGACCGACGTCACGGCCCGCGCGGTCAGCGCCGACGCGTTCGCCTGCGCGGTGTCCGGGCCGGCATCGATCGCCGTGACCGAGCAGATCGCGGCGGCCCACCTGGCTCGCGCCGGCGGCGAACCGGTGCTGCGCCTCGAATCCGCGGACGCCTGACTACACTCGACCCATGCCCGACACGAACGGCTCGCGGCCACTCCCCTACGGGCGGCCGACGGATGGTGCGAAGCGCCACTCCCACGCCCTGACGGACGGCCCGGACCGGGCTCCCGCGCGGGCGATGCTCAAGGCCATCGGATTCACCGACGACGACCTCGCTCGGCCCCTGGTCGGCGTGGCGACGACGTGGATCGAGACGATGCCCTGCAACTTCAACCAGCGCCGGCTGGCGGAGTTCGTCAAGGAGGGCATCCGGGCCGGTGGCGGGACGCCGATGGAGTTCAACACGATCTCGGTCTCGGACGGCGTTTCGATGGGCACCGAGGGCATGAAGGCCAGCCTCGTGTCGCGCGAGGTCGTGGCCGACTCGATCGAGCTGGTGATGCGCGGCCACCTCCTCGACGGGTTGGTCTGCCTCGTCGGCTGCGACAAGACGATCCCCGGCGCGGCGATGGCCCTGGCCCGGCTCGACGTCCCCGGCCTCGTCCTCTACAACGGCACGATCTACCCCGGCACCTACAAGGGCCGCGACCTCACGATCGTGTCGGTCTTCGAGGCCGTCGGGGCGTACCGGGCCGGCAAGATCAGCCTCGAGGAGCTGTACGACATCGAGAGCGCGGCCTGCCCCGGCGCCGGGGCCTGCGGCGGCCAGTACACGGCCAACACGATGTCGATGGTGATGGAGTTCCTCGGGCTGTCGCCCGCGGGCCTGAACGGCATCCCGGCCGAGGACCCGAAGAAGGACGAGGCGGCGAGACAAGCCGGGGAGCTGGCGATGACGCTCGTCCGCCACGACATCCGGCCGTCGCAGATCGTGACCCGCGAGGCGTTTGAGAACGCCATCGCCGCGATCGCCGCGACCGGTGGCTCGACGAACGGCGTCCTCCACCTGCTCGCCCTGGCCCACGAGATGGGACTGCCGCTGGCGCTCGACGACTTCGACTCGATCGCCGCGCGCACCCCGATCGTGGCCGACCTCCACCCCGGCGGCCGGTACACCGCGACCGACCTGTACGACGCCGGCGGCGTGTCGCTCGTCATGCGCGAGCTCCTGAAGCGCGACCTGCTGCACGGCGACCAGAAGAACGTCGACGGCCGGACGATCGCGAAGATCGCCGCGGCGGCCGTGGAGACGCCCGGCCAGGTCGTGATCCGCTCGATCGACGAGCCGCTCAAGGCGACCGGCGGGCTGGCCATCCTTCACGGCTCGCTGGCCCCGGAGGGCTGCGTCATCAAGCTGGCCGGCCACGAGCGGACCCAGCACCGCGGCCCGGCCCGGGTGTTCGACTCGGAGACGGCCTGCTTCGAGGCCGTCCGGGATCGCCGGATCCAGCCCGGCGACGTCGTGGTCATCCGCTACGAGGGTCCGGTCGGCGGGCCCGGGATGCAGGAGATGCTGAGTGTCACCGCGGCGCTCGTCGGCGAGGGCCTCGGCGGCTCGGTCGCCCTCCTGACCGACGGTCGCTTCTCCGGCGGCACGCACGGCCTGATGATCGGCCACGTCGCGCCCGAGGCAGCCCTCGGTGGCCCGATCGCGCTCGTCGAAGAGGGCGACGAGATCGTCATCGACGTCGACGCCCGCCGCCTCGACCTCGATGTCCCCGAGGCGGATCTGGCCGACCGCCGCGCCCGGTGGAGCGCGCCCCCGGCGCGATACGCCGGCGGCGTGATGGCGAAGTACGCAGCGCTCGTCTCGTCGGCGAGCGAGGGCGCCGTGACGACCGGCCGGCGGATGGCGCCGGCGCTGGCCCGGCCGGCCGGTGCCGTGTCCGTCGTGGCCGAGCCGTCGCCGATCACGGGTGGCTGACGTCGCCATTCGCCGCGCCACCGGCGACGGCGACCTCGCGATCGTCGCCCGGATCATCACGAGCGTCACGCCGGACAACCCGGTCAGCGTCGAGGAGATGCGCTGGTCGGACCGGGTCTACCCCGGGAGTGCGCGCTTCCTGGGCCTGCTCGACGGGGACCCCGTCGGGGCCGCCGGCGTCGGTCGGGTCTACGTCTTCGGCCCCGAGTTCCCCGGGCTGTGGGCCAACATCACGGTCCTGCCGCATGCCCGCCGGAACGGAGTCGGAAGCGCGTTGTACGAGGCGGTCTCGGAGCACGCCCGCGCCGCCGGCAAGGCGTTCCTCGTCGGCCGGACGAGCGACGACTACCCCGAGGGCATCGAGTTCCTGGCCCACCGCGGCTTCGAGGAGCGCGAGCGGATGAAGGTCGTCCGGCTCGAGCTTGCCGGACTGGAGCCGCCCGCCATCGACCCGCCGGTGGGACTCGAGATCACCTCGCTGGAGGCCCGGCCGGAGCTGGCGGCGGCCGTCTACGACGTGGCCCTCGAGGCGTTGCCGGACATTCCCGGCGAGGGACCGCAGGCGCCCGGCACGCAGGGGGAGTTCCTCGATCGCGACGTCCACAAGCCGTCGATCCCGGCGTGGGGATTCGCGGTCGCCGTCGAATCGGCGACCGGACGGGTCGTGGGCTACGCCAGCCTGACGATCGCGGCCGGCTCGCCCACGCTGGCCTGGCACCACATGACTGGCGTCGCGCGGGCGTGCTCCGAGACCGCCTCGTACAACGCGCTTCCGACTCCGTTCCGGCGGGCATGCGGCAGGACCGTGATGT
>JBQGDI010000051.1:0-10687 GCA_052038965.1 Candidatus Limnocylindrales bacterium
GCCGGCTACCGGTCATCGTCACGCTCACCGCACTGACCGCCGACGACCTCGTCCGCGTGCTCACCGAGCCCAAGAACGCGGTCGCCCGCCAGTTCCAGAAGTTCCTCTCGCTCGACAAGGTCGAGCTCGTGTTCACGCCCGGCGCGCTCCAGGCCGCCGCCGAGGTCGCGCTCGACCGCAAGACCGGCGCCCGGGCGCTGCGCTCGATCGTCGAGGAGGCGCTCCTCGAGGTCATGTATGACATCCCGGAGCGGTCCGACATCCGGAAGTGCATCATCACCGAGGAGACGATCCGCTCGGGCCGCCTGCCCCTCCTGCTGACGAAGACGGACGTCGACAAGGGCGTCGACGAGACGAACTACGAGGAGTGGCTCGCAGCACAGCCCGCGAGCGCGTAGCGCGCCCCGGAGCGCCCTCGCCTCGTCCCGGCCGCCGCCGCGTCCCGCGCGGCCACACGCCGGCGACCCTGAGGGCTACGAGCGCCGCGCCGCCGTCAGGCCGGGCGGGGCTGGAATCGACCGACCGGAGAGCGTGATGAACAGGTCCACGAGCTCGGGGTCGAATTGGATGCCGGCGGCGCGGCGCAGCTCGGTGAGCGCCTGGCTGTGGCTCATCGCGCCCTTGTAGGGCCGGCCAGCGATCATCGCCTCGTAGGCATCGGCGACGGCCACGATTCGCGAGCCAAGCGGGATCTCCGTGTCCTTGAGGCCGTACGGGTAGCCGCGGCCGTCGAACCACTCGTGGTGATGGAGGACGATGATCGCGGCGTCCCGGATCGCGCCGGCCTGCTCGAGCACGACCTGGCCGATCTTCGGGTGCTCGGTCACCGTCCGCCACTCGGACGGCGTGAGGGCACCCGGCTTGGCGAGGATCTCCTCGGGGATGGCGAGCTTGCCGAGGTCGTGGAGGAGGCTCGCCGCGCGGACCCGCTCGACGTCGCCGTCCGGCAGGCCGACGCCCGCCGCGAGCTCGCCGGCGATGTGGGCGATGAGCTCGGACGGGCCGCCGGCCCAGCCCGGCCGCTCGGCAAGGGCGCGGAGGAGCCGCTGGTTCGCGGCATCGAACGCGACCCGGCCGAGCTGCGCGGCGTGCGACCGGGCCGAGAGCCCGATCGTCGCCCGGCGGACCTCTTTCGTCTCATCGACCGGCCGGTAGGTGTGAACCTGGTCGCGGCCGAGGGCCTTGGCCGTGTACAGCGCCACGTCGGCCTCGTGGAGGAGCGCAGTGAGGTCGATGGTCGGTGCTCCCGATCCGCCGGCGATGCCGGCGCTGATCGTCGCCTCCAGGGTGCCGTCGTCCAGCTGGAGGGGGGTGCGGGCGACGAGCCGCCGGAGGTTCTCAGCCGACGTGGCCGCTCCATCCGTGCCCGTCTCGGGCATGATCAGGAGGAACTCCTCGCCACCGTACCGACCGAGCGTGTCGACACTCCGGACGTTCGATCGCAGGAGCTCCGCGACATGGGACAGCAGGCGGTCCCCGACCGCGTGGCCGTGGGCGTCGTTGACGCGCTTGAAGTGATCCAGGTCGAACAGCGCGACCGCCAGCGGCCGGGCGTAGCGGTTGGTCCGCTCGATCTCGCCGGCGAGGACCTTCAGCGAGGCCTGGCGGTTCAAGACGCCGGTCAGGACGTCGGTCGTGGCCAGCGCCTCGACGGAGGCGATCCGCGAGGCGAGCCGCTCGAAGGCCTCGAGGAGGACCTGGTCCGGGTAGCCGATCGACCCCGACGGCGTGGCCGTGATGCCCTCGAGCGCGAGGCGGTCGGCGACCTTCGCCAGTCGGCGCGCACGGTGGCGCCCGACGACGAATGAGAACGAGAGAGCGCCGAAGATCACGCCCAGTACGAACACGAAGATCTCGAGGACGGGTTCCGAGAGCGCCGGCAGGGTCGTTCCCCGAGCGTGGTCATCTCGGGTCGCGGGGGTTCCTCGACCGCGGTGGACCGTGAGGGACGCTATCGAGCCCGTGCGCAGGCGCCATGCCCCAGTGGTCCTACGAACCGGGCCGGCGACACCGAGTGCTAGACTGCGGCCCTCACGGCGACGACCGAGAGGAGTAGCGTCCGATCGGCCCCGAAGCGAGCGCGGGATGGTGTGAGCCGCGCGGGGACCGGGACGCGAAGGTCGCTCGCGAGCCGTGCGGCTGATGCCCGATAGCGCATCGAGAGGAGGCCTTGGAGCCGGCATCGTCGGACCGGGGCGGGATGTCCGCTCCGACAGGACCTCGAACCAGCAGGTGGTACCACGACCCCGTTCGTCCGCTGGACGAGCGGGGCGTTTTGGTTGGATCGGGCTGATCGGGCCCGGAGGACGGTCGAGTGACGACGCCGACGCACGAGCTGCCGAAGACCTACGAGCCGGCCCGCTTCGAGGCCGATGTCTACGAGCGCTGGCTGGCAGCGGACGTCTTCGGGCCGGACGGGGCGGGCGCCCGCCCGGAGCCGGGCCTCGAGCCGTTCGTCATCATCCAGCCGCCGCCGAACATCACCGGCGCGCTCCACATCGGCCACGCGCTGACGACGACCATCGAGGACGCGATGGTTCGGCATGCCCGGATGGTCGGCCACCCGACGCTCTGGCTGCCGGGCCTCGACCACGCCTCGATCGCAGCCCAGTACGTCCTCGACAAGATCCTCGCCGCCGAAGGCGAGTCCCGCGAATCGCTCGGGCGGGAGCGGTACCTGGAGCGGATGTGGCAGTTCATCAACGAGACCCGCGAGGTCATGCTCGGCCAGCAGCGCCGGATCGGGGCGTCGCTCGACTGGAGCCGCCTGCGATTCACGATGGACGAGGGCTCGGCGAAGGCCGTCCGGGTGAGCTTCAAGCGGCTCTACGACGATGGGCTCGCATATCGCACCGAGGCGCTCGTCAACTGGTGTCCCGGTTGCCGTACCAGCGTCTCCGACCTCGAGGTCATCCCGACCGAGGAGACGGGTGCGCTCTGGACGGTTCGGTACCACCTCATCGACGAGGCGAATCACCTGCCCCTCGCCGACGCCTGGCTCAGCGTCGCCACGACCCGCCCCGAGACGATCCTCGGCGACACCGCCGTGGCCGTCCACCCTGATGACGAGCGATACGCGGGCCTCGTCGGACGTCGCGTCCGGATCCCGTTCGTCGAGCGCGACGTGCCGGTCATCGCCGACGAGGTCGTGGATCGGGCCTTCGGCACGGGCGCCGTGAAGATCACGCCGGCCCACGACCGCGACGACAACGCGACCGGCCGGCGGCATCACCTGCCGTCGATCAACGTCCTCAACGACGACGCCACGATCAACGAGGTCGGGGACCGGTTCGCCGGTTTGGACCGCTACGAGGCGCGCCGCCAGATCGTGGCGGAGCTCGAGGCGATGGGCGACCTCGAGGGCAGTCGGCCGCACGTCATGCTGATCGGCCGCTGTCAGCGCTCCGGCGACGTCATCGAGCCGCGCCTCAAGACCCAGTGGTTCATCCGCACCCGACCGCTCGCCGAGACGGCCCTGTCGGCGACCCGGTCCGACGAGACGACGATCGTCCCGGCCCACTTCGAGAAGGTCTGGGAGAGCTGGCTGACGAACATCCACGACTGGAACGTCAGCCGCCAGCTGTGGTGGGGCCACCGGATCCCGGCGTGGTACTGCCCCGACGGCCATATCACGGTCTCGTCGGAAGCCGACGGGCCGGCCTCGTGCGACGTCTGCCACCGGCCGGCGGACGAGCTGACCCAGGATCCCGACATCTTCGACACCTGGTACAGCTCCGGGCTGTGGCCCTTCTCGACCCTCGGCTGGCCCGACCAGACGGATGACCTGCGGCGCTACTACCCGGGCACGGTCATGGAGACCGGCTACGACATCATCTTCTTCTGGGTCGCCCGGATGATGATGCTCGGGCTGCACATGACCGACGCGGCGCCGTTCCGGAAGGTCTACCTCCACGGGCTGGTGAAGGACCCGGAGGGAGCCAAGATGGCGAAGTCGAAGGGCAACGTCGTCGACCCGCTCGAGGCGATCTCGACCACCGGCGCCGATGCCCTGCGGTTTGCCCTCCTCAACGGCACCTCGCCGGGCAACGACCAGAAGTACCGGCCCGAGCGGCTCGAGGACGGCCGGAACTTCGCGAACAAGCTGTGGAATGCGACGCGCTACGTCGTCGGCGCGCGACCGGCCAGCATCCCCGCCGACAGCGTCCGGCGGACGCCGGAGGCCGGCCGGCTCGGCCCTGTCGAGCGGTGGATCCGGACCCGCGCGACGGCGACGATCGAGGCCGTCGACCGGGCCTTCGGCGACGACAACTACGGCGAGGTCACACGTCTCCTCCACGAGGCCGTCTGGGCCGAGTTCTGCGACTGGGGCCTCGAGCTCGCCAAGGTCCGGCTGGCGGATCCGACGCTCGAGGCTGGCGATCGCGAGGCTACCTGGTGGACCCTCGTCGAGACCCTCGACACATATCTGCGGCTCCTCCACCCGGTCATGCCGTTCCTGACCGAGGCGCTGTGGGAGACGATCCCGCATGGCCCAGCCGATCCCGAGCTCCTGATCGTCGCGCGCTGGCCGACGCCGGCCGCACGCGACGCCCGCCTCGAGGCCGAGCTCAGCGCCATCATCGACCTCGTCTCGCGGATCCGGAACCGGCGGGCGGAGGAGGGGATCGATCCGCCGGTGCGAATCCCGGCCACGATCGTCGCCCCGGGCGCGATCCACGCGACGATCGCGGCGATGGGATCGGCGATCGAACGATTGGCCCGGGTCGATGTCGAGATTCGTGGGCAGGCCGCGGACGTCGAGCCTCCAGGGGGCCTGGTCATCCTCGGCAAGCTGGGGCTCGTTGCGATGCTCGAGCCGGGCCGTGACCCGGAGGCGATGGCCCGCGAGCGGGCGCGGCTGGAGCGCGAGCTCGCCGAGGCGGAGCGGCATCTCGCGGCCGCGAAGGCCAGAGTCGCCGATCCGGTATTCACCCAGAAAGCGCCGCCCGCGATCGTCGAGGGCGCCCGAGCGCGCGCCGTGGAGCTGGCCGCCCGGGTCGACCAGCTTCGAGCCCGGCTGGCCGACTGACGCGGAGCCGGGGCTCTATCATTCGCCGCCCCATGTCCGGTCCCGGATCCGAGTGGTGGCGCGAGGGCGTCGTCTACCAGATCTACCCGCGCAGCTTCGCCGACTCGAACGGCGACGGCATCGGCGACCTGCGCGGGATCATCGACCGCCTGGACCACCTCAACGACGGCACGCCACGCTCGCTCGGCGTCGATGCGATCTGGCTCTCGCCGATCTACCCGTCACCCGACTTCGACTTCGGCTACGACGTCGCCGACTACACGGCGATCGACCCGCGCTTCGGCACGCTCGACGACTTCGCCCGCCTCGTGTCGGAGGCGCATCGGCGCGGGATCCGGGTGATCCTCGACCTCGTTCTCAACCACTCGAGCCACCAGCACCCGTGGTTCCAGGCCTCGCGGCAATCCCGGACCGGGCCCTTCGCCGACTGGTACATCTGGGCCGATCCCGCCCCGGGCAGCGGTCGCCTCGGCGGCCAGCCGCGGCCCCCGAACAACTGGCGGTCCTTCTTCGGCGGCTCGGCCTGGACCTGGGAGGAGGCCCGAGGCCAGTTCTACCTCCACACCTTCCTGCCGCAGCAGCCGGAGCTGAACTGGCGCAACCCCGAGGTCCGAGGCGCACTGCTCGACGTCGTCCGGACCTGGCTCGAGCGGGACGTCGACGGCTTCCGGCTGGACGTCTTCAACGTCTTCTTCAAGGACGCCCGGTTGCGCTCGAACCCGCGCCGCGTCGGCGGCCGCGGCGCGTGGTCGTGGCAACGCCACCTGCACGATCGCAACCAGCCCGAGCTGCTCGACCTGCTCCGCGAGCTCCGGGCGCTGGTCGACCTGGAGCCCGGGCGGATGACCGTCGGCGAGCTGTTCGACGGCACGATCGCCCAGGCCGCCGAGCTCACCGCGCCACGCCACCTGGTGTTCGACTTCTCGCTGCTCGGGACGCCGTGGGAGGGCGCGGCGTTCGAGGCCGCGATTCGACGCCGCGAGGGGGCATTCGGGCCGGACCGCTGGCCGACGGTCGTGTTCTCCAACCATGACCAGCCACGGCACGCCAGTCGCTTCGATGACGCTCGCTTTGGCGATGCCCGGGCCAGGCTCGCCGCGACGTTGCTCCTGACGCTGCGGGGGACGCCGTTCCTGTACTACGGCGAGGAGATCGCCCTGCGGAACCTGCGGATCCCCAACGCCCAGGCCGCTGACCCGCCGGCGCGGCGAGCGAGCCTGCTGCTCCCGTGGTGGAACCGTGACCAGGCCCGGGGGCCGATGCCCTGGACCGGCGCTCCGAACGCCGGCTTCACGACCGGCCGACCGTGGCTGCCGCCGCCGCCCGACTTCGAGATCCGCAACGTCGAGGCCCAGGATCGGTCGGACGGCTCGGTTCTCGCGTTCTACCGGCGGCTGCTGTGGCTGCGGCGCGAGACGGCCGCGCTCCGGCGGGGGACGTTCGAGCCAGTGCCCGTCACCAGCGGCGATGGCCTCGCCTACATCCGCCGCACGGCCGGGCAGACGGTCGGGGTCACGCTCGCCTTCGGACCCGACCGAGTTCGGGTCCGCCTGCCAGACGCCCCGTCGGCGGCCGGCTGGGGTATCGGCCTATCGACCCATCGACCGGCCGGGGAGCGCCTCAAGCCCGAAGTCGTGCTCGAGCCGCACGAGGCGCTGGTGGCGATCGATGGCTGAGGGTCTCGCCCCCGAGCCCGCGCGGTAGGATTACGCGGCTCACGTCCATCGATCGGGGAGGGCTTCGTGCCGCTCGAATTCCTGCGACGTCGGGGCGGGGGACGCCCGGCGCCGACCGGCCCGCTTGCGTCGTCGTCGACGCCCGTCCAGGAGGAGGCGGCGGCCCAGTCGCATGTCCTCCGGATCAACCTCGCGGCGCGGACGAGCGAGGGTGTCCGGATGGAGGCCAACGCGGCGCTCATGGCCGGGCTGCCGCACCTCCTCGCCGACATCGCCCAGAGCGACATCGAGCTCGTCGAGCCGCGGCCTCCGGAGCTGGCCTCCGCGTCGCCCGCGATGGTCCGGACCGAGGAGGCGCTCGCGTGGCTCCAGGCCCACGGCGCGAGCTCGCCGATCACCCGCCACGCGCTCTGGGTGCTCGAGTCGCTCGACGCGATCGACCCGACCTACGACACCTTCGCGGTCGCGTTGCTCGACGGCGAGGTCGACACCTCGGGCTACCCGGATTACGCGGCGATCATCGGCGGGGTCGCGGCGCACTGGGACGAATCGACGGGTGATCTCATCCTCCGCGGCGTCGTCGGGTGGGGCGGCCGAGGCGCGAGGGGCGATACGGATCGAACCGCGAACAAGCTCCTCGGCCGGATCCTGAACGCGATCCTGGAGAGCGGCGCCGCGATCGGCCGCGTGACGGTCGAGCGCCGGGTGGTCGGCGGCGGTGGGATCACCTGCCCGCACTGCGGCTACGCGGCGGCGACGCTACGCAGCGTCTACTGCCCGAAGTGCGGCATGCGGATGGTGAAGTAGCCGAGGGAGCCGAGGCCGAATGCCGATCTACGACTACCGCTGCAGCGCCTGCGACCACCTCGTCGAGGTGATCCACGGGATCAACGACCCGGGACCGCGGTACTGCGAGTCGTGCGGAGCCGAGGGCACGATGCGGAAGGGTTTCGCCACGCCGGCGGTCGTCTTCAAGGGCGGTGGCTGGGCGCGCAAGGAGCGCAGCTCGTCCTCGAAGCCGTCGAGCGGGAGCTCGAGCTCCGGCACCTCGACCGGTGGATCCGGCGCCGGCGGGGACGGTGCGAAGTCCGAGGGCGCCTCCGGTGCGACGAGCTCGGCCGGCGCGGCCGCGGACGACTGACGATGGCGCCGTCGGCGAGCGACTGGATCAGCCTCGAGGAGGCTGCGGCGATCCTCGCCGCGGCCAACGTCCGGTTCCGGGCATCGACGATCGGTGGCTGGGCGAGGGCCGGCAAGGTCCAGAGCATCAAGCTCGGGGGTCGGCGCTTCGTCCGGCGCGGCGAGATCCGGGCGCTGATCACGCCCCCGCGCCGCGTTCGGGCCGGTGACCTGCAGCCGGGGCTGTTCGAGGACCTCGAGAGCTGAGCGAATCGAGCGGCCCGGACCGGCTCGGGTCGCTGCGCCGCCTGGGCGAACGCATCGCCGGCTGGCCGCCCGCGGCCACCGGGCAGCGGATCCTCGCCCGCTTCGATGCTGCCGGGGGCGGCCTCCTTGCCAATGGCCTCGCGTACTCGGCGCTGTTCGCGATCGTGCCGGCGGTCCTGCTGCTGGCGGGCCTGACTGGCCTCCTGATCTCGGATCCCGAGGAGCAGGGGCAGCTGACCGACCTGATCGTCTCGGTCCTGCCGCCGCTTCGGGACCTCATCGACGCCGTGCTCCTCGAGGTGGCGCAGAACGCGGCGCCCGTCTCGATCCTCGGTGCCATCGCCCTCGTCTGGGGCGCCAGCCGGCTGGTCGTGGCATTCGACGACGCCGTGGCCCGCGTCATCGGCGGCCCGCGCCGACGCGGCGTCATCCGGCGCAACCTGGGTGCCATCGCCGCGGTCCTCGTGCTGGCCGGGATGCTCTTCGTCGCGACGATCCTCGCCGGCGTCTCGGCGTTCATCGATGCCGGCCGGGCGGCCGGCGTCCTACCGGTCCTCGGCGAGATCGTGTCGATCCTGCTCGACCTGCTCCCGGCCGCCGCGATCGTCGTGGCGATGGTCGTCGTCTACCGTGTCCTGCCGATCCCGAGGCCGGCCTGGGGCACGGCCTTCTGGCCTGGCGTCCTGGCCGGCATCGCCCTCGCGGTCCTGGCCCGCCTGTTCGTGTTCATCGCTCCGCGCCTCGTCGGAGCGGCGGCGCTGCTCGGCACGCTCGCGACGGTCTTCGTCGCCCTGGCCTGGCTGGCGCTGTCCTTCCACGCGATCCTCATCGGCGCCGCCTGGGTCGGCGACCGGATGGCTCGGCGCGCGCCCGTGCTGGGGCCGACGGTCGAGTAGCGCTCGGACCTGCGGTCGCGCGGCGGTCGTGGGTTAGCCGGCCTGCTGCTGGGCGGTCCCGCAGCGGCGGCAGAAGCGCGCGCTGACCGACAGCGAGAGGCCGCACGACGGACACGTACGGGCCCCGTGCACGACCGGCGCGGGTCGCTGCTGGCCGAGGTCGACGCGCCGGGTCCCGATGAGCGGCGGCAGGAACTCCAGCGGTGACGGCCCGGCCGGCACCTGGGGCTCGGGCGTCGCGGGCGCGGACGGTGCATGCACGGCGGCGATCCGCTCGGCTGGCGCGGGAGCCGGAGCCGGCGCTCGCACGGGTTCGATGGGCGGGCGGACCGGGATCGGCGCGGCAGGCTCCGGGGCGATGGGCGGGGCCGGGGTGGGCTGAGCCGCGACGGCGGCCACGGGCTCGGGCTCGGCGGCCGCGACCGGCTCCGGCTCGGGCCCGGCGACCTCGACCTCCAGCGTCTCGGCTGCCGGCTCCACCTTCGCCTGCCGCTCCTCGTAGGCTGCGATCTCGGCGTCCAGGCTCCAGCCCGGCTCGAACTGGAGGGAGGCTGCCTCCAGCGGGGGCTCGCCCGCCGCGACCTCGAGCCCTTCGCGGCCGGCCGCCACCTCGAGCTCCGGCTCGATCGCACGCTCGACGGAAGGCTCGATCTCGACCGGCGACTCGACCTGGGCCCGAAGGCGCTCGGCGATCATCTCGGCCTCGAGAGCATCGAGCTCCAGCGGTGCCGGTGCCAGCGGCGTCGCGGCCGGGCCCACGGCCTCCTCGGTCGCCTCGGCCGGCGCTGCCTCCTCGGCCGGCGCTGCCTCCTCGGCAGCCTCACCCTCCTCGGTCGGTGTCGGCCACACGGCGACGTCGGGCTCGGCCAGGGCCTGGAGCCGAGCCGCGAGCGCGGCCTCCTCCACGGCCGTCGATCCAGGCTCGACCTGGATTCGCGGTGGCGCGAGGTCGGCAGCCGGGGCGGCATGCGCCGTGATGGGCGGGAGCGGAGCCAGCATGGTCGGCTGCACCGATGCCACGAGCGGCTCGGGCTCGGCGACCGGCGCACAGGTCAGGCAGCGGCCCTCGACCGCGTTCCAGCACTCGCCGCAGACGTACTGGCGGCAGGACAGGCAGAAGTTGAACGTCCGATGGAACGCCTCGAGGGCGGTGGCCGTGGCTCGCTGCTCGGTCTCGGACCGGGCGACCGCGAACGATTCCCCGAGCGTCGAACCGGGATCCGTGAGGAAGTGGCGAAGCCCGCGGCCCAGCGTCCCGATCGAGCCCACCCCCTTCTTCGGGGCGACGGTCTCGAACGTGTAGCGCGTGCCACAGCGCTCGCAAAACGATTCGGTGAGGATCTCGGTCATCCGCTCCCCAAGCAGCGGCCGGCCCACGGAAGCAGGCCCGCGGCGATGATACCGGGCCGCCCAAGCGCGTCCCCGCGCCGCAGGTACCGATCGACCGGGCCGGGGGTACGGCCGCGGTCGGCGGGCACCGCAGGACCCTCTGCTAGGCTCCCGGACCATGCGGGCGATGTCGCGCCTGGAGCGCTTCTTCGAGCGGCTCGTCGAACGCCCGAGCGCCAGGCTGTTCCGGACGCGGATCCAGCCGATCCACGTCCTGCGGCGGGTCGAGCGGGCGATGGAATCGGACCGCGGCCGGCCGGGTACGCCGGGCCTCGTGCCCGATCGGTTCACCGTTCGGCTGAACCCGGCTG
>JBQGDI010000052.1:0-9093 GCA_052038965.1 Candidatus Limnocylindrales bacterium
GCCAACACCATCCCTCAGATGCAGTCGAGCCTGACGTCGATCTTCGCCCTCGAGGTCGACCCGCGCGAGGCCGCGCTGCGCGAGACGGAGGAGGCGATCGGGGTCGTGATGCAGCGGGCCGAGCCGGTCGAGCTGTCGCCACAGAACGCCTACATCCGGCGGCTCCAGCACCAGATGGCCGAACGGGCCAATCTCGTGTCGCGCTCCCGCGGCCGGGAGCCATACCGTCGCGTTCGCCTGTACCCGGACCCCGCCAAGTCGTCCTGGCACTGAGCGCGGCCTGACGAGGCTCCCACGGGAGCCCGGGTCTACTGACCGCCCGAGACGGCGATCAGGACGACCAGGTTCAGGAGGAGTGCAAAGACCAGGATCGCCGTGAAGTAGACGGCATGCCGAATCTCGCTCGGCTCGTCCTCGACTTCGGGGTTGTCCATCGCCGCTCGGTCCTGCTCCGCCCGCTTGCGGGCCTCGGTGGCTCGTCGCTCTGCACTCCGCTCGGCGGTGTGCGATCGGGATGTCCGGGACGCGCGCTTCTCGGCCATCACTTCGCCCCGCTCTTGAGGTGCTGCAGGATCTCGTCGATCTGCTGCTGCATCTTGTCCTGCGAGTCCCGCGACTCGTGACTGTGGCGATGGATGAGGAACGTTGTCAGCACGACCATCGTGAACAGTTGCACGAACTCCGACTGCCAGTTCTCGAACGTCGCCGCGAGCCAGCCCCAGATGTAGCCGTCGGGACCGAACAGCTGGGCAGCCTGCTGGTGTGCGGCCTGCTCCGAGGCGAACTCGAACCAGCCGGCGACCGACTGGATCAGCCACGACACGATGAACAGCGCCGCGAGCGTCAGGCTGAGGCTGTAGTCGGCGATGAACTTGCGCATCGACGCTCCTCGCTCGGGTTCCGGAGCCCAGAGTCAAGCGCCGGCCGGGTAACAGGCGCGGCACCGGCAGCCCGCCCGCGAGGGCAAATCACCTGCCGATCGCGTGGCCACGGAGCCGGGCCTCAGCTCCCGAGGGCGCCCCGGTCCAGGAAGATGCGCTCGCCCGAGAACCGCTCCGCGACCCGATCCCACCCGAAGAGGATCGCCAGCTCGAGGCGGACCCGACGACCGCTCGGCTCCAGCCCGGCGAACGGACCGCGGTGGGTCGCCTCGAGGACCACCGCCTCGAACACGCCCTGCGGGCCGATGACGATGTCGGTCAGCGCGAAGCGGTTGTCGGGGAAGGCCGCGAACAGCTCCGTGTAGAACTCGCGGGCGCCGGTGTGGCCCTCCCAGCGCAGGCCGGTGCCCATGATCTCGTACACGCAGTCGGGCGCCAGCGTCGCGACCAAGCCGTCGATGTCGCGGCGATCCTCGGCGATGGAATGCTGCTGCCACAGGCGCCGGATCCGGCGGTGGGTCGCGGAGTCCGCCGGCCAGCCGAGTCGCGCCCGGACCCGCGCGAGCGGGTCGGCCGGGGCGCGGCCGTCCCGCGCGGGCTCAGTGCTCGGTGGCACCGGTGAACGTCCAGGCCTCGAGCCGGAGCGCGGGCACGACGGCCGCGCCGAGGAAGCCCTTCAGCGTCCGGCGGCGACTGCCGACGGCGCGGACGGCCGCGAGGGCATCGACGTACGACTGCGTGAACCGGAGGTTCCGGACCGGGCCCACGATCCGCCCGTCCTCGACGAGGAACGTGCCGTCGCGGGTCATCCCGGTCACGATCGCCAGCTTCGGGTGAACGACGTTGGTGTAGTGGAAGCGAGTCACGAGGAGCCCGCGGTCGAGGCCGCCCAGGAGCTCGTCGTGCGGCGTTTCGCCCGCCGACCACACGGCATTCAGCGGGAATGGCCCCCACGGGTTCGGGGCCGGGAGGCCGTGGCCGGTCGATTCGCGCCCTTCGCGCGATGCGGTCTGGGCGTCGTGGACGACGTTCCTGCAGACGCCGGCCTCGAGCATCGTCACGACGTGCTTCGGCGTGCCCTCGTAGTCGAAGCCGGCCGGCAGGCCGGCCGGGTCCGACGCATCGTCGAGGATCGTCACGAGCTCGGAACCCATGCGCTTTCCGGCCTCGAAGAACGACCGGTCCTCCTGGACCGCGAGGGCCGAGAACCCGAGGTAGCCGAGGTAGTCGGACAGGTCGACGACCGCATACTCCTCCAGGACCACCGGGTAGTCGCCGGGTGGCAGCTCGATCGGGTTGTCCGATGCGCGGGCCTTCTCCGCGGCCTCGCGGCCGATCGCGCGGGCATCGATCGTCGTCGCGTCCATCGCCACGGCCTCGGCGTAGCCGTTACCGCCGTCGGGCGACATCTGGACCGTCAGGAGCTGGGCCTCGCTCCGGCGTTCCGCGGCGCGAACGCCGGTCGAGCTCGCGACGGCGACGATCTCCGACCCGGTCGAGAACGATCCGTAGGCGAGCGCGCCGATGGCGTCGGCCTCGGCGATGACCTGGCGGACCGCATCCGCCCGGAACTCCGGGGTTGCGCCGGCGGTCCCCGACGCCCAGGCGACCGGTGCCGGCCGGCCCGCCACCTGCGGCGCGGGCAGGCCCTTCCACGTCGGCAGGGGCTCGCAGCTTCGGGCGATGGTGGCCGCGCGACCGACGAGGTTGCGAAGGCCGGACGGATCCAGCCGGTCCGTGCCGATCACGGCGATCCGGCTGCCGCTGACGAAGCGAACGGAGACACTCACGCTCCGCTCGGCGACGTTCTGGTGGATCTCGCTGTTGGCGAAGCGGGTGAGCGCCGAATCCCCGGCCGTGACGAGGGCCTCGGCCTCCGTCGCGCCGACGCGCAGAGCGCGGTCGACGACATCCCCGGCCAGCGCGAGCGCGGCCTCGGGGGTCTCGATGACAGGTTCGCCGGGGTGGGCTGCCGCTCCGGTTTCGGTCACCACTTGCCAACCCCGACCCGGACGTTCCGGAAGCGCGCCCCGGAGACGCCGTGACCGACGCGGGCCGTCTGCGACGGCTCACCCTTGCCGCAGTTCGGCGTCCCGAGCATGACCCAGTCACTGGCGTCGGCGATGGCATCACAGGCTCGCCAGAACTCGTAGGTGATGCCGGTGTAGGTGGGGTTCTTCAGCAGCCGGCCCTTCCGCCCGTTCTTGATCTCGTACGCGACCTCGGTCGCGAACTGGAAGTTCAGTCGCCGGTCGTCGATCGACCAGCTGCGGTTGTAGGCGAGGTACAGGCCGTCGTCGGTGTCGGCGACGATGTCGTCGAGGGTCATGCCCCCGACGGGCATGAGGCTGACGTTGGTCATCCGGATGAGCGGGATGCGGTTCCAGCCGTCCGCCCGCATCGCCCCACCGGAGCGCCGACCGATCCGCGGCGCCGTCTCGCGCGACGACAGGTAGCCGCTGAAGATGCCGTCCCGGACGATCGGGACGGCCTGCGCCGGCGTGCCCTCGTCGTCCCAGCCGAACGTCCCGAGGCCACCCGGCGCGGTCGCGTCGGCGACGATCGTCACGAGGTCCGAGCCGTACCGGAACCCGTCTTCGAGCTTGTCCGGCGTCAGGAAGCTCGTGCCCGCGTAGGACGCCTCGGTCCCGAACGCCCGGTCCAGCTCCGACGGATGCCCGCAGCTCTCGTGGAGCTGGAGGTACAGCTGGCTCGGGTCCAGGATGACCGTGGTGGTCATCGGCGGGCACTGCGGCGCCGACAGGAGCGCCACGGCCTCCTCGGCCGCTTGGCCCGCTGCCTCGGCCAGGTCGAGGCTGCGCACGAACTCGTAGCCGGCGGCCCGGAAGCCGCCGCCGGCATCGGGGAAGCTGCGACGCTGGAGCTCGTCGCCGGCGATGGCGTTCGCCTCGACGGCCGTCCCGACGGAGGTCAGGACCTGCTCGGTGAAGCTGCCGTCGGTCGCGGCGAACGTCTTCCACTCGCGCTGGGCGTTGTACATCGACTCGGTGAAGCCCACGCCAGCGACGCGGCTTGCCGCCTGGTCGGCGGTCACGAGGTCCGAGATCTTGACCTCGAGCGGGACCTTGAAGGGATCCTCCTCGACGGGCGTCTCGTAGGTCCCGTGGACGGCCCCGCGGTCGTCGAGCTCGACCCGCCGGCGGAGGGCCGTCGACGACGCCTTCGCGATCCGGACGGCCAGCGCCCCGACCCGATCGGCCTCGCCGAGATCGAGCCGGCCGGAGGCAGCGAAGCCCCACGCCCCGTCGACCAGGACCCGGACGCCGAAGCCCTCGGTCTCGCCCATCGACACGCCCTCGACCCGGCCGGTCTTGACCGTGATCGACTCGTCCCGGCGGCGGACCACGCGGACGTCGGCATAGCTCGCGCCGAGGCTGGACGCGGTGTCGAGGGCGCGCTGGGTCAGGTCACGCATTGCGGGTCCGGGAGCGTAGCAGAGGCGTTCGGGAGGACGCGGGGAGCCGGGCTACACTCCGGCCCGTGCCGCAGCAGCCCGAGGCATCGATCCCCGGCCTCCCCCCGCGGACCGGCCGGTTCATCACCCTCGAGGGCCCCGAGGGCGGGGGCAAGACGCTCCAGGCGGAGCGTCTCGCGGTTGCCCTCGAGGGGCGCGGTCACGTCGTCCGCCTGACCCGTGAGCCGGGCGGGACGCACCTCGGCGAGCAGCTCCGCGACATCCTCCTGGGCCGGGCCGACTCGCCGATCGCCCCGCGCGCCGACGCCCTGCTCTTCAACGCCGCCCGGGCCCAGCTCGTCGCCGAGGTGATCGGGCCCGCACTCGACGCCGGCGAGGTCGTGGTCTGCGCGCGGTTCGCCGATTCCACGCTCGCCTACCAGGGCTACGGCGCGGGGCTGCCGATCGACGATCTCCGGACGTTGGCGGATGTGGCGACCGGCGGCCTCGCCCCGGACCGGACGATCCTGCTGGACGTCGCGCCCGAGGTTGGGTTGGCACGGAAGGACGCCGACCGGACGCGCTTCGAGACGGCCTACGACCTCGCCTTCCACGAGCGGGTCCGGGCGGGCTTCCTGGCGTTGGCGGCCGCGGAGCCGGCTCGGTTCGTCGTCGTCGACGCCGGCGCGGATCGCGACGCCGTCACGGCCCGGGTGCTGGAGGCGGTGCTGGCGATCCTGTGACCGCCGGACGGGGGCCGCGTCAAGCCCGCGGGCCGTTCCCGCCGCTCGGCGTGGGCTCCACCTCGTGGGTCGCCTGTGCGAAGGTGCCGGGCCCGGCGGCACGAGCCGCCTCGAGGGCCGCGGCCGCGGCCTGCACCAGCTCGTCGCCGGTCGTGCCATCTGCCGGGAACGCGGCGACACCGGCCGAGACCGTCACGCGGGTCCCGGAGACGGCCGTCGCGCCGACGTTCTCGACGAGCCGCCGGGCCACCGTCGTGCCGGTCGCGCCAGGGGCCACGAGCAGGAACTCGTCCCCGCCCCAGCGCCCGACGGTGTCGACGTAGCGGACGGTCTCGGCCAGGACCGAGGCGACCTCGCGAAGGACCTCGTCACCGCGTCGTCGGCCGGCCACCTCGTTGATCGTCGTGAGCCCGTCGACGTCGAACAGCGCGACGCACAGGCTGGAGCCCTGCCGCGCCGCCCGCGCAACCTCCAGCTCCAGGACCCGCGCCAGCGTTCGAGCATTCGCGAGACCGGTGAGCAGGTCGGAGTTCGCGACTCGCTCGGCCCAGTCGGTCCGCTCACCGGCTTCACCCGACAGCCGCGCCCGGTCGACGGTCAGGCCGACCAGGTCGGCCAGCGCTGCGATCCGTGCCGCCTCTTCGGCACCGATCGACTCGGCGGCCTCGACGGCCAGCGCGCCAACCGGCTCCTCGATGCCGTCACGGCCAACGACGATCGGCCAAGCCGCGAGCGTGCCGTCGTCGGACGACAGGCCCGGGCCGCTGGTCTGCAGCCGCTCCGTCGCCGCGAGATGGATCGGGTGGTCGGGGGCCGTGGCCGCGGCCACGAGCGCCGGCAGGTCGTCCGGGGGCACGCCGCGCGAGCCGGCCAGGGCGAGGCCACCGCGCTCGGCGTCCCACAGGAACGCGGCGGCTCGGCCGGCACCGCTCAGGCGAAGCGCGATCTCGAGCAGCTCGTCGACCGCGGCCTCGGGACTCGCGCCGTGCGCGGCGGATCGAATCGCGGCGAGGAGGAGGGGGTCGTGGCTCAAGGCGGAGGGATCGTACACCGCGCCCGATGGCCGTCAATCGAACGGGTGGCCGGTTGACCGCTGCCTATACTCCGGCCCGTGAAGATGGTCGTTGCGATCGTCCACAACGAGGACGCTGGCGTGCTCGTGGACGCCCTCCTGGAGAAGGAGTTCAGGGCGACGAGGCTCCAGTCGTCGGGCGGATTCCTGAAGCAGTCGAACGCCACGGTCCTGCTGGGCGTCGAGGACGACGCGGTCGAGGACGTCATGGCCATCATCGCCGAGCACTGCACCTCCCGGACCCAGGTCGTGAACCCGATGCCGCCGATCATGGAGCCGGGCGAGTTCTTCATGCCATATCCGCTCGAGGTCGAGGTCGGCGGGGCGACGGTCTTCGTCGTGCCGGTCGAGCGGTTCGAGCGCCTCTAGGGCTCGTGACGGCCTGGCTCGACGCCCTGGTGGCAGGCGCGCCGAACGCCGTCGCGGCCTTCCGCGGCATCGAGGCCGGCCGGTTCATCAGCGTCCGGCGGGAGGTCCGTCGGCGCGCCGGCCCGGGCAGCACCGACACGAGCGTCGGCGAGCTCGGCAGCCTCACCGACGCCCTCGCCGCCGCCATCCGGCGGCTGCCGGACGACGCGCTCCGGGCACCGGGTGCGGAGGAGGACTGGAACGTCGCGCAGGCCGTCGGCCACGTCGCGACCGCGCGCGCCGGCCTCGTCCTCGCCGCGTCGCTGGCGGCGGGCGAGCGCTGGCCGGCCGACGCCCCGGCCGTCGTGCCCGGCGTGCCCGGTCGGCCGGACGCGTCGCGTGACGACCTGCTTCGGCGGATCGAGCAGAGCCGGCGGGTCATCGATCGAGCCGGTCCGACCGTCGCCGGCCACGAGGAGGATCCCTGCCCGCTCGTCCATCCGCTCGTGGGGCGGCTGCGCTGCGGCGAGTGGCTGCTGTTCGCCGGTGTCCACGACCTGATGCACCTCGAGCAGCTGGACCGGCTCGAGGCGAGATTCGGCACGTGATCCGGCCCGACCTCGTCGACTGCTGGGTCTTCCGCATCGCCGCCGGTGGCGGTGTCGAGATCCTGCTCATGCGCCGCGCCCGAGATCGCCTCTATCCCGGCCTCTGGCAGGACGTGTCGGGGAGCCTCGAGGCGGACGAGCGGATCGCCATGGGGGCGCTGCGCGAGGTCGCCGAGGAGACCGGCCTCGCGGGCGACGGGATCGAGGCGTTCTACGATCTCGACCTCGTCCATCACTTCCACGCCCCGAGCGTCGACGCCGTCGTCAGCTCTGCCGTCTTCGCGATCCGAATCCGGCCCGACGCCGGGATCACCCTGTCGCACGAGCACGACGCCTACCGCTGGGTGCCGCTCGAGGAGGCGCACCGAGAGGTCATCTGGCCCGGCTACCGGACGGCGATCGAGCACATCCGGGACCAGCTCCTCGACCCGGCGAGGGCACCGTGGTTCGAGCTGGAGCGCGACGGCCGGCGGCGCCTCGACGCGCTATCCTCCGGGACCTGATGATCGAGCAGGGCCACGCTCCCGGCGCAGCGGCGGTGGAGCGGGACCTGCCGACCTTCCGATCGAAGGTCGATTCGATCCGGCCGACCTACGGCTTCGACGACGTGTCGCTCGCGCCGGGCACGGAGACGGTCGAGCCGGCCGACGTCGACCTCTCGCAGCGGTTCTGCGGCCTCGGTCTGGCGATCCCGGTGCTCGCGGCGGCAATGGACGCTGTCGTCGACCCGGCGTTCGCCGGCGAGCTGGCGCGACTCGGGGGGCTTGCCGTGCTGAACCTCGAGGGTGTCCAAGCGCGCTACGAAGATCCCTCCAGCGTCCTAGCCCGGATCGCGGAGGCGCCCGATGACCAAGTTCAGGCGATCCTGTCCGAGGCCTACATGGCACCGATCCGCGAGGACCTTGTCGCCCGCCGCATCGACGAGATCCACGCCGCGGGCTCGAAGGCCGCCGTCGCGGCGACGCCGGCCGCGGCCCGACGCTGGGGCCCGTTCTGTGCCGAGCACGGCGCCGACCTGTTCCTCGTCCAGAGCCAGGTCAGCTCTGCCCGTCATCTCGCGACCGGCTACGACCCGCTGTCGCTCGAAGAGTTCACCCGCTTCATGCCGATCCCCGTCGCGGTCGGCAACACGACGAGCACCGAGGCGGCCTACCGCCTGATGGAGCAGGGCGCCGCGGCGATCTTCGTCGGCGTGGGACCGGGCGCAGCCTGCACCACCCGCGAGGTGCTCGGCATCGGTGTGCCCCAGGTGACGGCGGTCTCGGACGTGGCCGCCGCGCGGGATGCTTACCTGGAGCGCCAAGGTCGCTACGTGCCGGTCGGGGCCGACGGCGGGATGCGCCGCGGCGGCGTGGTCGCCAAGGCCATCGCGGCCGGGGCGGACGCGGTGATGCTCGGCTCGCCCCTGGCCCGCGCGGCCGAGGCCCCCGGGCGAGGCGTCAACTGGGGCATGGCGGCACCCTCACCGGTGCTGCCGCGGGGTACGCGAATCAAGGTCGGCACGGCGGGTCCGCTCGAGCAGATCCTGATGGGCCCGGCCCACGTCAGCGACGGCTCGCAGAACCTCGTCGGGGCACTCCGCCAATCGATGGCCGCGCTGGGCGCACGGACCATCCGCGAGATGCAGCAGGTCGAGGTCGTCTATGCCCCGGCCATCGGGACCGAGGGCAAGTCCTGGCAGGGCCGCGGCCGCTGAAGCCTCGGGCCGATGCCTCGCAGGCGGCACGGACGTCGGCGAACACCACGGCTCATCACGCGGGAGGTCCACCGATTGGCGTCGACGAGGTCGGAGAGCAGCTCGCGGACTGGGGCATCGTCGCGCACCTGACGACGGCCGGGCGCCGCACCGGTCTGCCGGTCACCGCCGCGGTGGGCTTCGTCGAGGAGCCGGACGGGTCGCTGCTCGTCGCTGCCGGCGAGCCCGACGCGGACTGGGCGCGCAACCTCGAGGCGGACCCGCGCTGCGACGTCCGGATCGGCGAGCGGCAGCTGGCGATGGTCGCCGAGCCGGTCGGCGCTGCCGACG
>JBQGDI010000053.1:0-3140 GCA_052038965.1 Candidatus Limnocylindrales bacterium
ATCTGCGAGATCGCGACCGGCGCGGTCCGGGGCAGGCCGCTCGACCGACCTCGAACGGTCAGGAGCACGTTGGGGCCCATCGGCAGGCCCAGGCGGAGGAGACGGCGGACGAGCGGGTTCGGGGCACGGATGAAGGCTGGAGCCTGGGCCATGGGAGCGTTCCTCGGTCACGTTCGGGGTGGTTGCGGTCGTCAATCGGGTGACGGACCCTGACCCCGGAACGTGACCGGAGCCCGCCGCCGGAGCCCACTGCCGATGACCCAGCGATGAGCCACCGATGACCGACGCCGACTGGCTCGCCGCGCAGTTCGAGGGCCACCGCGCCCACCTCCGGGCGGTGGCCTACCGGATGCTCGGCTCGCTGGCCGAGGCGGAGGACGCGGTCCAGGACGCGTGGCTCCGGGCCAGCCGGGCCGATGCCGCGGAGGTCGACAACCTCGGCGGCTGGCTCACGACGATCGTGTCGCGCCTGTGCCTCGACCGGCTCCGGGCCCGGGCCGCCCGGCGCGAGGAGGCTGCCGGCCTGGAGTTGCCCGAGCCGATCGTGACGAGCGTCGACGCAGCCGACGGCAGGGCCCACGCCGCCGACCCCGAGCGCCAGGCGCTCCTCGCCGATGCGGTCGGGATGGCGATGCTCATCGTCCTGGACCGCCTGACCCCGGCCGAGCGGATCGCGTTCGTCCTCCACGACACCTTCGGCCTGCCGTTCGACGAGATCGCCCGGATCGTAGATCGAACCCCGACCGCGACCCGGAAGCTCGCGAGCCGGGCCCGTCGCCGGGTCAGGGGAGCCGCGACACCCGACGCCCGCGTCCCGCTCGCCCGCCAGCGCGAGCTCGTCGACGCATTCATCGGCGCCGCCGCGGCCGGCGACTTCGAGGCGCTCCTGCGGGTCCTGGACCCGGACGTCGTCGTTCGCGGCGACACCGCCGCGGCTCGGGGCCCGTTCGCGGGGATCCTGGAGGTCCGGGGCGCGCGCGAGGTGGCCGAGCAGGCGCTCGTCTTCCGGCGCCTCGCCGCCGGCGCCCGGCCGGTCCTCGTCAACGGCACGGCCGGCCTCGTCGTCATGAGCGGCGAGCGGCCGTTTGCGGTCATGGCCTTCACGACGACCGCCGATGCGATCGTCGAGATCGACATCCTCCTCCGGACCGACCGACTCGCCCGCCTCGACCTGAGCGCGCTCGAGGGCTAGGCGCAGCCGCCATAGCTGGCTATCATGGTCTGCTATGAGAACGATCACGCCGCTCGACCTCCGGCGGTCGCTGGGCCGGATCCTCGACGAGGCGTCCGCCGGCCAGCGCTTCCTCATCGAGCGCGATCACCGGCCGATGGCGATGCTCGTGTCGGTGGAGGAGGGCAGCCGGCTCGAGGACGACATCGAGGCGCGGATTGCCCGAATGGACGCGGCGTTCGAGCGCCTCGCGGCGCTCGGCGATTCGTGGGGAGTGAACGATCCGGGAATGCCGGACGCGGCCAGCGCCGTCCGGAAGGACCGGGACGAGCGCGACGCTCGAGACCGCGAACTTCGATGACGGGGGCCCTGGTCCTCGACGCGTCCGTGGCCATCGCCCTGGTTCGCCACGAACCGAACCGCGAGGACCTCAGGGACGCGTTGCGTGCCTCCGCGCGTCGTCGCCAGCGCCGCCTCGTGCCGGACGTGTTCTGGCTTGAGCTCGCAAACGTGCTCGTCCGCCGCCACAAGCTGACGGCGAGCCAGGCGCTGGAAGTGCTCCGCGAGGTCGACGACCTGGGCCTGGATTCCCTGCCGCTCGACCGAGCCACGCTCCTCGTGGCGATCGACTTCGCCGCTCGTACCGGGCTCTCCGCGTACGACGCCGCCTACCTTGCGCTGGCCGAGGTCGAGGATGCGCGGCTGCTGACCCTGGACCGGAAGCTCGCCGCCGCGGCCGGTCCGCGGGCGGTTCGCCTGTCCTCGTTCGGCCCGGCCGGCCTCGCCGAAACGCCTGCGCCGTATGGCTCCGAGCCGGTCGACTGGTCCCGCTTCGGCGCCTACCTCGCCCGGATTCGGGCCGAGTTGCGAGAGTCGGGAGCCGCCGCTGCAGCAGCGCCGAAGCGGTCCTAGCCCGAGGCCGTCCCCAGGAAGTCGAGCAGGAGCCGGGTCGCGAGGTCCGGCTGCGAGAACAGCAGGAAGTGGTCGGCGTCGGGCAGGACCGCGAGGCGAGCGTCCGGCATGGCGCGTCGCATCGCCGCGGCGTGCTCCACGGTCACGTTGTCGCGGTCGCCGAGCAGAAGGAGCGTCGGGGCGGCGATCCGGGCCAGCTCGGCGAGCTCATGGCGCGGCTCCACCCGCCACTCGGCGACGAGCCGCTCGAAGACGACCGGGAAGTGGTCCGGGCCGTCGGGCGAGAGGCGGTCGTAGGCGTCGCGGATGAACGGCGGCATCGACGCTACGGTCATCGTCTCGGCATCGGCCCGGACCTCGGCGGTCCAGCCGTCGACGTGGGCGGCCGTCCCGATGAGGACGAGCGACCGGACGAGGTCCGGCCGGGCGAGCGCGACCTCCAGGGCCACGATCCCGCCGTCGCTCCAGCCCACGAGGTGGGCTGAGGGGAGGGCCAGCGCAGCCATGAGCGCGATCGTGTCTGCCGTCATCGCGGCGTAGCTGAGCGGGCCCGGCACATCCGGCGTCCGGCCGTGGCCCCGCCGCTCGGGCAGGATCACCCGGTAACCCGCGGCGACCAGGGCCGCGCGTTGCCGGGCCCACGAGTCGAGCGTCACGAAGCCACCGTGCAGCAGGACGACCGGCGCACCGTCGGTCGGGCCGTCGAGCTCGACGTACTGCTCGACGCCGTTCGCGACGATCCGTCGCCCGTCGTCGGGGCCCCGCGATTCGGTCACCCGGCGTCGCCGTCAAGGAAGTCGGTCGTCACGGCAGCGAAGAGCGGTGAGACGGCGAGGTTGTAGTGGGTCAGGCCCGGGAGGATCGCCAGCGCGTGGCCACCCTTCGGTCGACCCTCGCCCTGCCAGCCGCCGTCTCGGAGGCCGCCGTCGAGGAGCTTGAAGACCTCGACGTAGTGGCTCGGCGGAGCCATGTCGGCGTCGCCGGCGACGATCCTGGTGGGCACCTGGAGCCCCTGCACCTCGTCGCTGAAGTCGAACGGCCGCTTCATGCTTGCGCC
>JBQGDI010000054.1:0-2152 GCA_052038965.1 Candidatus Limnocylindrales bacterium
CGGCGACCGCCCCGTAGCGCTCCTCGCCGGTGAGGGCCCAGGCCTCGAGGTAGACCCTCGCCAGCTGGGCGTTGTCATAGAGCATCTGCTCGAAATGGGGCACGAGCCAGTTGGCGTCGGTGGCATAGCGGTGGAAGCCGCCACCGAGCTGATCGTGGATGCCGCCATCGGCCATCGCGTCAAGCGTGCGTCGCGCGATCGCGAGCGGTCGCGGATCGCCGGTCGCGACGGCCCGGCCGAGCAGGAACTCGACCGTCATCGGCTGTGGAAACTTCGGGGCCCCACCCCAGCCGCCGGTCACCGGGTCGAAGCCACGCTCCACGAGCATCACCGCGGTGTCGAGCAGCTCCGGCCCGATCGCCGAGCCGCCGGTCCCGCCGGCTCCGTCGCTCGCCGGCAGCCGGGCCCCCTCGGCGAGCGCGGCGACGAGCCGCGACCCGGCCCCTTCCACCCCGCTCCGATCCTCCCGCCAGGCCCGATCCACGCCCTCCAGGACCTGGCGGAACGACGGCAGCCCGTGGCGTGGCTCGGGCGGGAAGTACGTCCCGCCGTAGAACGGCCGACCCTCCGGCGTCAGGAAGACCGACATCGGCCAGCCCCCGCCGCCGGTCATCGCCTGGACCGCGGCCATGTAGACCTGGTCGAGGTCGGGCCGCTCCGCGCGGTCGACCTTGATCGGGATGAACCGCTCGTTCAGGTACGCCGCGGTCGCCTCGTCCTCGAACGACTCCCGCTCCATGACGTGACACCAGTGGCAGGCGGCATAGCCGATCGACAGGAAGATCGGTCGGTCCAGGAGCTTCGCCCGGGCGAGCGCGTCGGGACCCCACGGCGACCAGTCGACCGGGTTGTGGGCATGCTGCAGGAGGTACGGGCTGGTCTCGCGCGCGAGTCGGTTCGGGGGCCGATCGGCCGTCGGCGGGTGTCGGGAATCTGACATCCCCGCGATCGTACGATGGACGGCTGGTTCCGTTGACACCACGGACCGTGGTTTCTATGCTCCGCGACATGGAGACGAAGGCCCTCGTCGACCGCCTCGTGCGCCTCGGGCTGACGACCTACGAGGCTCGTGCCTACGCCGCCCTCGTCCGCCGCGATTCGTTCACCGCCGCCCAGGTCGCCCGCCAGGCAGGCCTCCCGCGCCAGCGGATCTACGACGTCCTCGGCAGCCTCGTCGAGAAGGGTCTCGCCTCGGCTCGCCCGGGCGGCGTCGTGAAGTACGCCGCGATTGCCCCGGACCTCGCCATCGACCGGCTCATCGCCGCACGCCGGCGAGACATGGCCGACCTGGAGCGCGACGCGGTCGAGGCGATCGCCGGCCTGACGCCGCAATTCGAAGCCGGTCAGACCCACAGCGATCCGCTGGAATACATCGAGGTCCTCCGCGACCGCGGCGCGATCAACGAGCGATTCGCCGAGCTCCAGGCCTCGGTCAAGCGCGAGATCCTCGTCTTCACGAAGCCGCCGTACGCCACGCCGCCGCAGGAGAACGTCGAGGGCATCGAGGTCACCCGGAGCCATGCGGCCCGCAGCGTCTACGAGATGTCGATCCTCGACGACCCGGCCACCCGCGACGGGGTCCGGCGGTTCATCGAGGCCGGCGAGGACGCCCGGTTCGTCGACGAAGTGCCGCTGAAGCTCGTCATCATCGACGAGGCGATCGTGATGTTCGGGATGCAGGATCCCGTGGCCGGCCGCGAGGAGCTGACGATCATGGTCGTCGAGCACCCGGCCCTGGCCGCGACCCTGAAGCTGTCGTTCGACGCCGTCTGGTCGGCCGGCTTGACGTTCGAGCAGGCCTACGACCAGCGCGTCAAGCAGGCGGCCAAGCCGGCCTGAGCCGAGCGTCGTCGAGATGCTGCGTCCCGCTCCTTCGTCGCACCCGCCGCGCCGCGGGCCGCGGCTGGCCGTCGCCGCCGCGATCGCGGTCCTCGTCGCCGGGATCGTGCTGCCGACCGCGGCCCTGGGCGCGACCGGCAACGCGGCTGCCGCCGATCCGGCGGCGTCATTGACGACGACGGCGCCGGCGACCTCGCCCGGCCTGAAGCTCCGGGCCGACCTGGCCGCGCTCGTCGCGGGAACCCGCGACCTGGACCCCCGGATCCCCGGGCTCGTGCCCGGCTGGCAGCCCGGCGAGCTGGCCTACTTTGCC
>JBQGDI010000055.1:0-4654 GCA_052038965.1 Candidatus Limnocylindrales bacterium
GCGGACCAAGGGTCATCGCGCCGGTCGTCGTCATGTCGAGCGGCCTCCCGGCTTGGAGCGGGCGGTGGGCCCCATGGCGTGCGATAGCGGGGACGCGCCACTCACGCGGCGTGAGCACGTCCGGGAGGGCCGGGCGGCCGCGTCGTCGTGCCACGAGGGCAAGACTACCCGCCGGGCATCGCGATTTCCCTCCCCCGGGCCGCGAGGGCTGGGCCGGGGAGGGCTCACGGTATACTCGCGACCGTGCCCGCCTGACCATCATCCCTGCGGAGCCATGCCTCGATGACCCAGCCGAGACCCCTCACCGTCGCCGTCGTCGGCGCCACCGGCGTCGTCGGCCGGACGATGGTCGAGGTGCTCCGCGAGCGGGCCTTCCCGATCGGGGAGCTGCGGCTGCTCGCGTCGGGCCGCTCGGCCGGACGGACGGCAAAGGTCGGTGATGCCGAGCTATCCATCGGCGAGGCGACCCCGGAGGCCTTCGCCGGCGTCGACATCGCGCTGTTCAGCGCTGGCGGCGACGTCTCGCGCAGCCTCGCCCCCGAGGCGGCCGCCCGGGGCGCGACGGCCATCGACAACTCCGCGTCGTGGCGGATGGACCCGGCCGTGCCACTCGTCGTCAGCCAGGTCAACCCTGACGACCTCGCCTGGCACGAGGGCATCGTCGCGAACCCGAACTGCTCGACGATGCAGCTCGCGCCCGTGCTCATGGCCCTGCGCGATGCGGTCGGCCTCGAGCGCGTCATCGTCGACACCTACCAGTCCGTCTCGGGGACCGGGGCCGACGCGATCGCGGAGCTGGAGGACCAGGTCCGCGCCCACGTCGACGGCGTCGAGAAGTCGGCCAGGGTCTACCCACACGCGATCGGCTTCAACGCGCTCCCCGAGATCGACGTGTTCCTCGACAACGGCTACACGAAGGAGGAGTGGAAGGTCGTCACCGAGAGCCGCAAGATCCTCCACCTGCCGGATCTGCGCCTGTCCTGCACGGCCGTCCGGGTCCCGGTGTTCGTGAGCCACTCGGAAGCCGTCCACGTCGAGACGGTCGAGCCGGTGACCGCCGACCGGGCCCGGGAGCTCTTCGGGGCCGTCCCGGGCGTGGTCGTCGAGGACGACCCGTCCGCGCACCGCTACCCGCTGGCCACGTCCGCCGCGGGACGCGACGAGATCTTCGTCGGCCGGGTCCGCCAGGACCCATCGGTGCCCGACGGTCGGGGGATCGCCTTCTGGGTCGTCTCCGACAATCTCCGGAAGGGCGCGGCGACCAATGCCGTCGAGCTGGCGGAGCTGCTCGTCCAGCGTGATTGGGTTCGGGCGCGGTCGCGCCGGGCCCCGGCGCTCGAGGCGATGGCGTGACGCCCGCGGAGCGGGCCACCGCGCTGGAGGCGATCGCCGCCGAGGTCCGGGCCTGTCGTCGTTGCCGCCTGGCCGAGGGTCGGACGAAGGCCGTCCCGGGTGAGGGCCATCCCGAGACGGAGGTCGTGCTCGTGGGCGAGGGCCCGGGGCTCAACGAGGACCGCCAGGGCCGGCCGTTCGTCGGCCGCGCCGGCGAGCTCCTGGTCCGCCTGCTGGCGAACCTCGGCTGGCGCCGCGAGGAGGTGTTCATCACGAACGTCGTGAAGTGTCGACCGCCCGACAACCGGGATCCGCTGCCGGACGAGGTCGAGGCCTGCCTGCCGTACCTGCGCCGTCAGCTCGAGGTCCTCGACCCAGCCCTCGTCGTCACCCTCGGCCGGCATTCGATGGGCCGGTTCATGCCCGGCGCGCGGATCGGCGCCGTCCACGGCACCGCGGCGCCGGTCGACCCCGCGACCGGCGCCCGGGCCGCGACGGTCTACGCGCTCTACCACCCGGCCGCGGCCCTCCGCAGCGCCGACGTCGAGCGGCAGAGCTTCGAGGACGTCGCCGGCATCCCGATCGCACTTCGCGAGTCGCGGCTCCGTCGGGAGCGGGCGTCCGCGGCAGTTCCGACGACCTCCTGATGGCCAGGAAGGGCGCGGCCCGCCAGACCAGCCCGGCGCCAGGCCCGCGGACGGACGGCCCGTCGACCGGGAGCGGCGACCAGCCGCTCCGGATCATCCCCCTGGGTGGGGTCGGGGAGATCGGCAAGAACATGTATGTCGTCGAGTACGGCGACGACATCGTCGTGCTCGACTGCGGCCTGATGGTCCCGGACGAGGAGATGTTCGGGATCGACCTCGTCGTGCCCGACGTCACCTACCTCCGCGAGCGGAAAGCGAACATCCGGGCGTTCCTGATCACCCACGCTCACGAGGACCACGTCGGTGGCCTGCCGTACGTGCTGCCGAACTTCCCGGGCGTGCCGGTCTACGCCTCGACCCTCGCCCGCGGCCTGCTCGGGATCAAGATCAAGGAGCACAAGCTCACCAGCAACCCGCTGCTGCCCCTCGACCCGGGCGACGAGCTCGAGATCGGGCCGTTCACCGCGGTCCCGTTCCGGATCAGCCACTCGATCCCGGACGCGATGGGCATCGCGCTCCGGACCCCGATCGGGACGATCGTGACGACCGGCGACTTCAAGTTCGATCACACCCCGGTCGACGGCGTGCTCTCGGACTTCGCCGTCCTCGCCCGGCTCGGCGAGGAGGGCGTCCTGTGCCTCCTGTCCGATTCGACCCGGGCCGAGAGCCCCGGCTACACGCCGTCCGAGCGGACCGTGGGCGAGGCGTTCAAGGAGATCATGGAGCCGCTCGACGGCCGAGTGATCATCGCGACCTTCGCCAGCAACATCGCCCGGATCCAGCAGGTCCTCGACGCGGCCGCCCAGTTCGACCGCAAGGTGTCCGTCGTCGGTCGGTCGATGGAGCAGAACTTCCGGATCGCGACCGACCTCGGCTACCTGAAGTACCCGACTGACCGGATCGTCCAGAAGGACCGCATCGGTGACACCCCGCCGGGTCGGCTGGTGGTCGCGACGACCGGCTCGCAGGGCGAACCGATGGCCGGGCTGGCGCGGATGGCGAACCGCGACCATCGATTCGTCGAGATCCAGCCCGGCGACACGGTCATCCTCAGCGCCAGCCCGATCCCGGGCAACGAGGAGTACGTGGCCCGGACGATCGACAACCTCTTCAAGGTCGGCGCGAACGTCATCTACCACGCCATCCGGCACGCCCACGTCTCCGGCCATGCGAGCCAGGAAGAGCTGAAGCTGATGCTCAACCTGACCCGGCCGAAGTACTTCATCCCGATCCACGGCGAGTTCCGGATGCAGGTCCAGCACGGCCGCCTGGCGATCGAGACCGGGGTTGCCCCGGAGAACGTGTTCATCATCGAGAACGGCACGCCGATCGAGTTCTGGGCCGACGGCGCGGCCCGGCGGGGCCAGCCGGTGCCGGCCGGCTACGTCTTCGTCGACGGGCTGTCGGTCGGGGGCGTCGGCGAGATCGTCCTCCGCGACCGCCGGGCCCTTGCCAGCGACGGGATGTTCCTCGTCGTCGTGACCGTCGACAAGCAGACCGGCGAGGTGATCGGGCGGCCGGAGATCATCACCCGCGGCTTCGTCCACCTCAACGAGCAGGACCCGATCATCCAGGAGGCGATCGAGCGGGTCATGGCCGCGGTCGAGAACCCCGGCGAGCACATCAGCGAGGTCGCGCTCCTGAAGAGCCAGATCAAGGAGGGCATGTCCCGCTTCCTGTTCGAGCAGACGAAGCGGCGGCCGATGGTCTTCCCGGTCGTGGTCGAGGTCTGATGGCGACGCGGCGGCGCCGCGGGGCACGACGGCGGCGCGGCGCCTTCGGACTGCCGAGCATCCGGCTGCCCGCCATCGGCCCGGACGTCACCCGCTCGATCGTCGGCCTGTCGCTGCTGCTCCTCGGCTTCATGACCCTCATCGCGCTGATGCCGGGCGGCGACCAGGGCTCGCTGTTCAGGTGGTTCACCGACACGTTCGCGCCGTGGTTCGGCACGCTCCGCTGGCTGCTGCCGTTCCTGTTCATCGCGGGGGGCTGGTACGTCGAATGGGGGCCCGGGCGCCGCCCCAACTCCGGCTGGGGCCTGACGCTCCTCGGCATCGCCATCGGCTACCTCGGCCTGCTCGGCGCGGCGGCAGTCATCGTCCCCGCCGATCCGCCTCGCGGCGCCGCGGGTGGCCGGATCGGGACCTTCCTGGCGGACCTGTTCGTGCCGCTGCTGACGTCGATCGGGGCCGTCCTGCTGCTCGCGGCCATCGCGATCGTCGGTCTCCTGATCGCGTTCAACCTGCGGTTGTCGGACATCACCCAGCCGCTGACCGCGGGGGCGCGGTGGCTCGGCGCGGCGACGGCCGGCAGCATGCGCCGGGACTCATCGGCCTCGGGGCCTGACGCTGGCCGCGGATCCGGCCGCGGTGGCGACGCCTCGATCCGTGCGACCGGCAGGGCCCGCGGGCCGCGGATCGGAGGTGCCGGCGAGGTCGCCGGCCAGACCGGCATCTGGGGCGAGGAGGGCCCGGCACCGGTGCCATCGGCGGCGCCGACGTCGGCGACGTTCGCGCCCGCTCGCTCGCCGGGGTCGGGGCTCGGCTCGAGCACGGCTGCGGCCCTGGCCCCGGGTGGCAACGGCACGGGCGTCGCTGAGCGGGTGCGTCCCGCGCGGCCGCCTGGCGACGTCACCGATGCCTCGGATTCGCCACCGACGATCGAGCATCGCGAGT
>JBQGDI010000056.1:0-19530 GCA_052038965.1 Candidatus Limnocylindrales bacterium
GGCCTCGGGTCGGCCGTCGAGGTCGAGATCGGCGAGCTCCGCCGCCTCACGGCGACCGAGTGCGTCGTCGGCCGCGTCCTCGGCGGTGACGAGGTGTTCGAGGGTCGCGGCCCGCATGTGGGCGATGTAGATCCCGCCGAACAGGCCGTGCCAGTAGCAGTCGTTCGACTGGCCCCGGTAGAGATGGTCGAGGGCCACGTCCCTGGATTGCCCGGCGGGCATCCGCGCCACCTTGGACGACGTCCGGAGCATCTGCTTGTGCAGGTCGTTGACCTCGCGGTACTTCACCTGGAAGTTGCGCCAGAAGGCGCCGCGAAGCCAGCGCGCCTCGGGCGCCCCGGTGTCGCGAGCTCGATGGAGTGCCTCGGCGAAGGCCCGCGACTCGTCCGCCGGAAGGGCCCACTCACCCATCTCGGCGTAGGAGCCGGTCGGGACGTAGATCCGTCCGACCGGCGGGTTGGCGGCCAGCCAGCCCGAGGGCGTCACCGTCGTCAGCCAGCCGGCGCTCGCCTCGAGGGCGTCGAAGAACCGGTCGACCCAGTCGCCGCGGCCCCAGCAGTGCTCCCACGTCGTCGGCCAGGCCCCGAACTTCTCGCCGTCGTCGCCCATCGTGCCGAGCCGGTCGCCGGCCGCGGTCGCGTGATCGCGGAGGTAGCCGATGACGCTCTCGACCTCCTGGAACGGGATCCGGTAGCGCAGGCCCTGCTCGGTCCCGAAGACGGTCACGACGTGACCCTGATCGTCGGTCGTGTACGGGCCCCACATCGCGTCCTCGGCGATCGCGGCCGCGCGGAAATGCGCGTCGTCGAGGATCGTCCAGCGATAGCCGGCCCTGGACAGTGACGTCGGCAGGTCGGGCTCCCAGACCCGCTCGGCGAGCCAGGCACCCGTGGGGCGACGGCCGAATGCCGCCTCGACCGTCGCGGCCATCTGCTGGAGCTGGCCGACGCGGTCGCGCTCCGGGAGCGCCGCGAGGACGGGCTCGTGGATCCCGCCACCCAGGACCTCGACCTGCCCGCCAGCGACGAGCGCTCGCACCCGGTCGAGGAACGCCGGCCGCTCGGCCGCGATCCACTCCAGCAGCGGTCCGGTGTAGTGCAGGCCGAGGCGGATGCCCGGATGGCGCTCGAGCGCCTCGACCATCGGCTGGTAGGCCCGTTCGAACGTCTCCGCGATGACCCAGCCGAAGTTCCCGACCGGCTGGTGGTTGTGGAGGGTCAGCGCGAGGGAGATCCGACCGTCCCGGGCGCCGGCGACGGTCATCCCGGCGTGGCTCGCTCGACCTCACCGTCCACGCTCACGCCGGCTGCCGGGAGGTACAGCCGCTCGGCGTACTCGTGGAGCATCCGAGTCGTGGAGAAGCGCCACAGGGTCGAGGCGATGGAGCGGCGCATCCGCTCGATCCAGCGGCTCGGCAGGTCGTCGTCGCCTCGCTCGTAGTACTCCGGCACGACCTCGCCCTCCAGCAGCCGGTAGAGGTCCATCGCGTCCGCCCAGTCCTGGGCCGCCTCGTCCGACAACGGCTCGCGCCCGCCGATGGCCCAGCCGTTGTCGCCCGTCCAGCCCTCGTCCCACCAGCCGTCGAGGACACTCAGGTTGATGACCCCGTTCGCGGCCGCCTTCATGCCGGACGTGCCCGAGGCTTCGAGCGGCCGGCGCGGGTTGTTCAGCCAGACGTCGACGCCCTGCACCAGGAAGCGGCCGATCCGCATGTCGTAGTCCTCGAGGATGAAGACCCGACCGCGAAACTCCGGCGACCGCGAGCGCCCGAAGATCTCCTGGATCACGCTCTGGCCCGGCCGGTCGGCGGGGTGGGCCGTGCCGGCGAAGACGAGCTGGAGCGGGCGCTCGCGGTCGGCGACGAGGCGGGCGAGGCGCGCCGCGTCCGTGAAGATCATCGCCGCCCGCTTGTAGGTCGCGAACCGCCGGGCGAAGCCGACCGTCAGGACGGCCGGGTCGAGGACGTCGGCCAGCTGGCCGAGGACCCGTGGCGCCTCGCCATGCCGGGCGAACTGGTTGCGCAGCCGGCCCCTGGCGAAGACCGCGAGCTCGCGCTTCTGCCGGAGGTGGGCCTGCCACAGTTCGGCGGCCGGGATCCGCTCGATCCGCTCCCACCAGCGTCCCGCCTCGGTCGCGTTGTCGAGGTCGTCGAGGTCGGCGTCGAGGTAGCGCTCGAACAGCTCCCGGATCGGCCCGCCGACCCAGCTCGGGGTATGCCGGCCGTTCGTGATGGCCAGGATCTCCTTCCTCGGGACGCCCCGCCAGGTGGCGTTCGCGGTCGCGGCGTGGAGCTGGCTGACGGCGTTCGCCCCACTCGTCAGGCGCAGGCTGAAGGCGGTCATGTCGAACTGGCCGGGATCGTCGTCCGAGCCGCGACCGATCTCGAGCACCCGCTCGACGGGAACGCCACCGGTCTGCGGCCGGCCGTCGCCGTCGAGGATCGGCCCGGCGATCCGGCGCACCAGGTCGGATTCGAAGCGCTCGTTCCCAGCCGAAACCGGCGTGTGGATCGTGAAGACGCTGTTGCGGGCCACGGTCTCGAGCGCCGCGTCGAGGGCCTGGCCGTCGGCCACGAGCTCTCGCGCCCGCTCGGCGAGCAGGAACGCGGAGTGGCCCTCGTTGAGGTGCCACGCCGCCGGGGCGATGCCGAGGGCTCGCAGCGCCCGCACGCCGCCGATGCCGAGGACCAGCTCCTGGTGGAGGCGCATCTCGCGTCCGCGGACGTACAGGATGTTCGTGATCGGGCGATCGGACGGATCGTTGCGCGGCGTGTCCGTGTCGAGCAGGAGCACCGGGACTCGCCCGACCTGGACGAGCCAGACGTCGACGCGGATGTCCCGGCCGGGCAGCTCCACCGTGACGGTCAGTGGCTCGCCGTCGCGCCCGAGGGCCCGGGTGATCGGCAGCCGCTGCAGGTCGAGGTCGGGGTAGCGGTGCTCCTGGTGGCCGTCCGCATCGATCGTCTGGCGGAAGTAGCCGGATCGGTACAGCAGGCCGACGCCGACGAGCGGCAGGGCCATGTCGCTGGCCGACTTCATGTGATCGCCGGCGAGGACGCCCAGACCACCCGAGTAGATGCCGAGCGATTCGTGGAGCCCGTACTCGGCGCAGAAATAGGCGATCGGGCCCCCGAGGTGCTTGGCGTGCTGGCGATGGAACCAGTGATCCGAGCCGTTCGCCTGGTACCGGTCGAAGTCGCCGATGACGCGGTGGGCCTCGGCCATGAAATCCGGGTTGTCGAGGAGGCCCGGCCAGTCAACCGCGCCGGCGAGGATCGGAATCGGGCTATGGACCCGGCCCCAGGCCGCGCTGTTGATCCGGGCGAAGAGCGCCTTGGCCTTGGGGTGCCAGGTCCAGTACAGGTTGTAGGCGAGGCGTCGAAGGCCTTCCAGCTCCGGCGGAACCCGCACGTGGTTCGGCAGCGCCGACGGAATGCGGACGGTGGGCTCCATATCCGGCGGATCATAGTCGCCCGCGAGACGTCGCGTAAACCGGTTTAGCGTGCCACGGATCCGCGATCGGCTCCAGGTCATGCGGCGCTACCATCCGGGCCGATGCGCGTGGCATTCGTGGCGGCCGAGTGCGAGCCGTGGGCGAAGACCGGTGGCCTGGCCGACGTCGTCGACGCCCTCGCCCGAGCCCTCGGCCAGGTCGCCGGCCCGGGGACCGGTGGCGACCTCGATGCGCTCGTCGACGTCTTCCTGCCGCGCTACGGCTCGATCCGCGTGCCGAACGGTGCCGTGGCCCGTGATCTCGTGGTCGCCGATCCCCTCGCCCCGTCGGGCACGAGCCGAGTGCGCCTCGTCGAGGTCGAGACCCACGGCTACCGACTGCGGCTCGTCGATCACCCTCCTGCGTTCGATCGCGACGGCCTCTACGGCGATGCGGCCGGTGACTACGACGACAACGCCTGGCGCTTCGGGCTCCTGTGCCGGACCGCGCTCGAGGCGCTGCGACGAGACCCGGAGCCACCGGACCTGATCCACCTTCACGACTGGCATGCCGCGCCGGTCGCCATCCTGCGTGACGGCGCCCTCAGCGCGGATCCCGCGATCGCGCCGGCCGCGGTGGTGCTGACCGTCCACAACCTCGCCTATCACGGCTGGACGTCGGCCGAGCAGGTGCCCCAGCTCGGTCTGGGTCCGGCAGCGCTACCGGCCGATGCCGACGGGCTCGACCTCCTCCGTGCCGGAATCGAGCGCGCCGAGCTGGTCAACACGGTCAGCCCGGGCTTTGCCGCGGAGGCTCGAACCCCGGAGTACGGCATGGGCCTCGACGGGTCCCTGCGCGACAAGGGCGACCGATTCGTCGGGATCCTGAACGGGCTTGACACGGAGCTCTGGGACCCGGCCACCGACCCCGCGCTCACAGCCCGGTACTCCCGCGAGGATCGCGCCGGGAAGGCGCGCTGCCGGGAGGTGGTGCTCCGCGAGCTCGGGCTCGACGAGGGAGCCGGCGCGCCGCTGCTGGCGATGATCGGCCGGCTCGATCCACAGAAGGGCTTCGATCTCGTGGCCGCCGCGGCACCCGAGCTGCTGGCCGCCGGCGCCCGACTGGCCATCCTCGGATCGGGCACGGCGGACCACGTCCAGCCGCTGCGCGCCATCGCCACCGAGCGGCCCGACCGGGTCGCGCTCATCGAGCGCTTCGACCGGGACCTCGCTCGCCGACTCTACGCCGGCTCCGACGGCTTCCTGATGCCATCCCGCTTCGAGCCCTGCGGCACCGGCCAGATGGTCGCCCTCCGCTACGGCACGCCACCGATCGTGCGGGCGACGGGCGGCCTCCGAGACACCGTCATCGACGCCGACGCGGAGCCCGCGACCGGCACCGGCTTCCGGTTCGAGGCGGCGTCGGCTCGGGCCCTGGTCGACGCCTTCCGGCGGTTCCTGGCGTGGTACGCGCCGGGGGCCGATCGGTGGGAGCGGCTGCTGGATCGGGGCATGGCCGTCGACCACGACTGGCGCCGCAGCTCCGCGCCCGCTTACCTCGATCTCTACCGACGCGCCATCGAGCTGCGGCGCTCGGCCAGCCGGAGCTAGGGCCCCGTCGCGGGCTCCGGGTGGAGCTCGCCAAGGGCCAGCAGGATCGCGGCGACCGTCGCCTCGGGGTGCGTCCGCTGCGGCGAATGGGGCGCTCCCGGGATCGTGATCACCCGCTCGGGGCCGAGCTGGCCGACGATGCCGGGCACCTTGTCCTCGGGGATCAGCCCACCGGCCGACCACTCGCCGCGGATGAGCCAGACCGGCAATCGCGCCGAGTCCTGGCGGCGAAGCGCGGCCAGGCCGGCGTCCCAGGTGCCGTTCTCCAGCAGGATCGCGAGGACCGCTTCCGGTTCGAACCGCGTGAGGCCCTCGGCCTTCGTCTCGACGTCTCGGGCCGACCACCCGGGATACGCCTCCCGGACCGCGGCGATCGCCTCCGCCAGCGTGGCGTACGGACGCTCCGTCGGGTCGTCGGTCATCGGCTCCAACTCGACCCGGGTGCGCGCCGGCGGGTCGAGCAGGATGAGGCCGGCCGGCCGGATGCCGGCCCCGGGCAGGTGGGCCGTGACCATCGCGCCCCAGGAGTGGCCGAGCACGACGAGGTCGGGTCGGTCGAGGCCGGCGGTCCGGATCAGCGTGGCGAGGTCGGCCGCCGTTTCCGCGAACCGATGCCGGCCCTGCCATCCGCCGGTCCGGCCGTGCCCCGGCAGGTCGACCGCCACGACCCGGCGACCCGCCGCCGCGAGGGCCGGCCCGACGCGCCACCAGATCCCCGAGTCGGACGTGACGCCGTGGACGAGCAGCAGCGGGGGATTCGGGGCGTCGCCCCACGACGCGAGCGCCCACCGGAGCCCGATCGCCTCGACGACCGAGGTCGCCGGCTCGCTGGGCGCGGCCAGGGCCGCGCCGACGGCCGCGGGCAGGTCGGCGGATCCGGCACGAAGCCGCCGTCCCCGTACGGCATCGAGCTCCAGGGTCGACGGCATGGTCCGATGGTATCGACGGCCGCTCGGTGGGGATCGCTAGGATGGTCCCGAGTGCCAGAGGAGGACGCGACGTGGCGAACCAGTTCGTGGTCCAGCTCAAGAACGAGCCCGGCGCCATGGCGATCCTCGCCGAGGCCCTCGCCGCGCGTGGCGTGGACCTGCGCGCCATTGGCGGCGGTGGGATCGGCGACAGTGGCCACGTGATCATGACGACCGCCGACGACGACACGACTCGCGCGGTCCTCGACGAGGGGGCCTATCACTACGTCGAGGGCGAGTCGATCCTGGCCGAGGTCGACGACCGGCCGGGCGGCATGGCCCGCGTCGCCCGCGCCCTGGCCGATGCCGGGGTCAACATCCATGGCCACCTGTTCCTCGGCCGCTGGGGCGACCGGGCGATGTTCGCCTTCGTCGTCGATCGGCCCGAGGTCGCGCGCCCGATCCTCGAACGCAAGGGCTGACGCCCGAGGCGGCCGGGCGGGGGACGATGTTCCCCTCGACCGGGTGACATCCGGCACTACTCCGGCTCGTGGCGAGCGCCAACCTTTGCCCAAAGCCTCCCGAGGTGTGCCATGCGCCGCGTCCTGGTCGTCAACCACGACATCGATCTCGCCGATGAGGAGGTGGACGGCCTGCGGCGTCGCGGCTACGACGTCCGGCTCTGCCTCGGCCCCATCGGCGCGCAGTGCCCGATCCTCTCCGGCCGGGCCTGCGATCTCGTCGACTGGGCCGACGTCATGGTCTATGACGCCTGGGCGACGGGTGAGCCCGAGGGCGCCGCGGCCCTGATCGCCGGTCTGCGTGACCTACATCCGAACGTCCCGATCGTGCTCTCCGCCCCGGGCATCGAGCCCGACTGGATCGAGACCACCGGTCCGCACGGCATCACCCCGCTCGTCGGCAGTCCGACCGGTGCCCGGCTCGCCGCGGCGATCGAGGCGTCGTTCCAGGACGCGCAGCCCGCTCCCTGATCGGCCGGCGGTGGCGCCGCCGCGAACATTCACGGATTCGTAACGAATCTGAGCGCCTCGACGGCGATTCGTTCGCTACGATCCGGGTCGAGCGCGCCCCGCGCCGGCCCGCCGGGAAGCCGCCGACGCACCTGGCTCCGCACGCCAGTCGTTCTTCGTGGCACTGAGGGCCTGCCGGCCCTCGAGGGAGGTCTGGTCCATGTCGCGGCTGTCCCGATTCCTCGTAGTCGTCACGGCCGCCCTGACCGCCGCAAGCGGCCTGGCGCTGCACGCGCCCACGCCGGCGCTGGCGCTGAGCCCGGACGTCGTCATCAGCCAGGTCTACGGCGGCGGTGGCAACACCGGGGCGACGTTCACGCACGACTTCATCGAGCTCTTCAATCGAGGCACGTCGTCCGTCTCGCTGACCGGCTGGTCGGTCCAGTACGCCAGTGCGACGGGCACGGGCAACTTCGGAGCCAGCAGCACGCAGCTGACGGAGCTCCCGAGTGTCTCCCTCGCACCCGGCCAGTACCTGCTCGTCCAGGAAGCCTCGACCGCGGCGGTCGGCTCGCCGCTCCCGACGCCCGACGTGACCGACACCACGCCCATCGCAATGAGCGCCACGGCCGGCAAGGTCGCGCTCGTCAACGGCACGGCGAGCCTCGGCTGCAACGGCGGCAGCACGCCGTGCAGTCCCGCGCAGCTGGCCCAGATCGTCGACTTGGTGGGCTATGGCGGCGCCAATTTCTACGAGGGTGCGGCGGCCCCGACCCTCAGCAACACGACCGCCGCGATCCGCGCCACGGGCGGCTGCACCGAGACCGATGACAACGCAACGGACTTCGCGGCCTCGACGCCGACCCCGCGCAATACCGCGAGCCCGCTCCATGTCTGTCCCACGATCCCGAATCTGACGATCGATGACGTCAGCCGCAGCGAGGGCGACGCCGGGACGACGTCATTCGACTTCACCGTCAGCCTGTCCGGGGCAGCCGGTGCCGGTGGCGTGACCTTTGACGTCGCCACGGCCGACGGCTCCGCCACGGTTGCCGACGGCGACTACCAGGCGCAGAGCCTCGCCAACCAGGCGATCCCCGCTGGCGGGACCTCGTCTGCGTTCTCGGTCGTCGTGAACGGTGACACCGCCGCAGAGGCGGACGAGACGTTGTTCGTGAACGTGACGAACGTCAGCGGGGCGACCGTGGTCGACGGCCAGGGCCACGGGACGATCGTCGACGACGACGCCTGCGGCGAGCCCTTCACGCCCATCTACCAGATCCAGGGCTCGGGCTCGAGCGCCGCGATCACCGGCGCTGTCACGACGCAGGGCATCGTGGTCGGGGACTTCGAAGGCTCGGCCGCAGCCAGCGGCTTCTACCTCCAGGATCCCGCGGGCGACGGTCTCGTCGGAACCTCGGACGGGATCTTCGTGTTCACCGGCTCGGCCAACCTCGTCAGCGCCGGCGAGCTCGTCCGCGTGACGGGCTACGCCCGGGAGCGGTTCAACCAGACGACGCTCAACGGCTCCAACAGCAACTCGGCCGCGGTCCCGGCCGCCAACATCGTCGAGTGCGGATCCGGCAGCATCGCCCCCACCGATGTGACGATGCCGTTCGCCGACACCACGGATCTCGAGCGATTCGAGGGCATGGTCGTCCGGTTCCCGCAGTCGCTCGTGATCGCCGAGTACTTCAACTACGACCGCTTCGGCGAGATCGTCCTGGCCCTGCCCCTCGAGGGCGAGGATCGACCCTTCACGGGGACGGCGATCGACGAGCCCGGCGCCGCCGCCAATTCCCGGACGCTCGCGAACAGCCTGCGCCGGATCACGCTCGATGACGTCCAGTCCGCCCAGAACCCGCCCTCGCTCCGACACCCGAACGGTGACCCATTCGCACTCGACAACCGCTTCCGCGGGGGCGACCGGGTCGAGGGCGCCACCGGCGTCCTGGGCTTCGACTTCAGCCTCTACCGGATCCTCCCGACCGCGGCCGCGGACTACACCGCCGTCAACCTCCGACCGCCGGCGCCCGAGCCGGTCGGCGGCCGCCTCCGCGTGGCCGCGATGAACACCTTGAACTTCTTCCTCACCCTCGACTACCCATCGGGCGGGCTCGACAACGCCTGCGGCCCCGCCCAGGACGTCGAATGCCGCGGCGCGGACTTCGGCGCCGACCCGAGTGGCGACGCGGTGGTCGACGACGAGTTCCAGCGCCAGCGGACGAAGCTGCTGGAGGCGCTCATCGGGCTCGACGCCGACGTCCTGGGGCTCAACGAGATCGAGAACACCACCGGCGTCGACCCGCTGGGCGACCCGACGCGGGGCATCGTGCCGGGACTCAACGACCTGCTCGGAGCCGGCACCTACGCCGCGATCGACACCGGCGTGATCGGCACCGATGCCATCCGCGTCGGCCTCATCTACAAGCCCTCGGAGGTGACCCCCATCGGGGCCTACCAGACCCTCGATTCCGCGGACGACCCGCGGTTCGACTCGGGGCGCAGCCGGCCGGCGCTCGCCCAGACGTTCGAAGAGAACGCCACCGGCGCGCGCTTCACGGTCGTCGTGAATCACCTCAAGTCGAAGGGCGATTCCGGTCTCGCGGGGACGACCGCGTCACCCGGCATCTGCCTCGATGCCGACCCCGGCAACGACGTTCCCGACTGCGACCAGGGCGACGGCCAGGGCTACTGGAACCACACCCGAACGCTGGCCGCGCAGGCCATCGTGGACTGGCTCGCGACCGATCCGACCGGCAGCGGCGATCCCGACTTCCTGGTCGTCGGCGATCTGAACTCCTACGCCATGGAGGATCCGATCGACGCTGTCAAGGCCGGGCCGGACGACACGGGCGGCACGGGCGACGACTACACGAACCTCGTCGCCCAGTTCCAGGGCACGTACGCGTACTCGTACACGTTCGACGGCCAGGCCGGCTACCTGGACCACGCCCTCGCCAACGCCAGTCTCGCCGGCCAGGTGACCGGGGCGGCGGACTGGCACATCAACTCGGACGAGCCGGACGTGCTCGACTACGACGTCAGCTTCAAGCCGGAGGCGCAGGATCGGCTGTTCGAACCGAACGAGTACCGGACCTCCGACCACGATCCGATCGTGATCGGGCTCGACCTCGATGCACCGCCGACGATCGAGGTCTCGGCTGCCGGGTCGGCCTGCACGCCCGGCGGGGGCGTGTTCGCGGTCACGCTCGGCGACCTCCACACGCCGACGGCCAACCTGGCGCTGACCCTGACCGGCAACACGAACACGGCGCTCGTCCCGAGCGCCAACGTCGTCATCGCCGGAAGCGGCTCGAACCGGACCATCGCCATCACGGCTGCCGTCAGGCATAGCGGGACGGCGGTCCTGACGTTCACGGTGGACGACGGGATCTACACGACCGACCTCGTGGTCACCGTCCAGGTCGGCACGGACGCCGACGAGGTCCTCTCCGGGACGGCCGGGTCGGACCTGATCCTCGGCGGGGCCGGGGCCGACGACCTCGAGGGCGCAGCCGGGGCCGACATCCTGTGCGGCGGCAACGGCGCGGACCACCTCGGCGGTGGGACGGGCGACGACGTCCTCGATGGCGGGCGCGGCGACGACAGCCTCGCCGGCGGCGATGGCAATGACGTCCTGCGCGGCGGGCTCGGCAGCGACAGCCTGTCCGGCGAGGCCGGCGACGACAGGCTGACCGGCGGCAGCGGGGCCGACGCGTTCAGCGGCGGACCGGGCACGGACGTGAGCACCGACGTCACGCCGAGCCAGGGCGACACCACGGACGGAACATAGCGCTGCGGCGGGGGCGTGCCGGGCGCGTGCCCGGGGCGTGTTCGGCCGGCTCAGTCGAAGGCGAGCGTCGACCCGCCGACCGCGAGGGTCGCTCGGACGGCGTCCGATTCGCGCTGCAGGCCGAGCGCCTCGAAGATCGCGAGCGCCCGCCGCAGCGTGTCCTCCGCGTCGGCCGCCCGCCCGGCTGTCCGCAGCGCGTCGGCCCACGACTGGAGGGTCCGCGCGAGCGACGGCCGGGCGCCCTCCCGCTCGAAGATCGCCACGGCGGCCCCGTAATCGGCGAAGGCGGCGTCCCAGTCGTGGCGCGCCGCGGCCGCCTCGGCTCGCTTGGCGAGGATCCCGGCCTCCCCCAGGACGTTCCCGATCGAGCGGCTCGTCTCGAGGGCGTCGTCCCAACGACCGGCTTCGAGGTCGCCGAGGACGGCCTGCGTCGACCCGAGCCAGGCTTGCAGCGTCGGGCGCCAGACCTTGCGGTCGACGACGCCGGCGATGTCGGTGCCGCGCTGCAGGATCTCGCGAGCCTCGCGGTAGCGGCCCTGGCGATGGAAGGCGTCGCCCAGGACCCAGGAGCTGGCGACGACGCAGGCCGTCGCGCCGGTCTCCTCGGCCCGGTCGACGCACTCGCGGGCGAGCGGCACCGCGCCATCGAGGTCCCCCCGCAGCGACCGGACCCATGACTGGGCGATGAGGGCATCGAGCTGGGCGATGAGGTCACCGCGCTCGTTCGCGATCCGTGCCGCGCTCGCCGCCGCCTCGTCGGCCCGGGCGAACTCCCCGAGCGTCGCGTAGCCCATCGCCAGCGCGCCGCGGGCGAAGGCCGCGCCGATCGAGTCGCGGCGCTGGTCCAGGAGCGGCACCGCGGCCTCGAGCTTCTGGACCCCGTCGCGGACGGAGCCGGCAAAGACCTGGCCCATGCCGACGAGGGCCATCGGCAGGGCGACCAGCGAACGATCGCCCGTCTGGCGCCCGAGCTCCTCGATCCGGTGCAGGGAGCGCGCCACCGACGGGGTCTCGGGACTCTCGCCTTGCTGCAGTTGGCTGAGCGCGATCAGGAGGTGGACCTGGGCGAGCAGCTCCGAATCCCCGAGCCGCTCGGCCTCTTCGACCGTCGCCTCGAGGGTCTCGAGGATCCCCACGTACGAGATGAACGAGAAGCCCGTCTCGGCCCGGCCGAGCCCGACCTGGACCCGCTGTCGTACCCGGGCCGGATCGTCGGACGGCGGGGTCGCGGCGAGCAGCTTGCCCGCCCGCTCGAAGGCCTCGAAGGCCTCCCCGATCGCGTTCCGGGATCGCCCGTACTGGCCGGCCTCGATGAGGTACCGGATGGCACGCTCCGTGTCACCCGCCTGCTCGAAGTGCATCGCCAGGACGGCCGCCAGCTCGGCCTGGCGCTCGGGATACAGCGCTTCGAGCGCCTCGCCCACGCGCTCGTGCAGCGCACGACGCTCCTGCTTGAGCAGCGAGCCGTAGGCCGCGTCCTGGACGAGCGCGTGCCGGAACAGGTACTCCAGCTCCGGCCGGATCGCCGCGAGGCGGATCAGGCCCTTGGCCTCGAGCGTGTCGAGCTGCGCCTCAGTGACCACTCGCCAGCCCCTCCGCTCGCACCCCATCCTCGGCCTCGCCGATGATCCGCTCAAGCACCCGGACCGGGAACTGGCGGCCGATCACCGACGCGATCCGGAGGCTCCGCTTGGCCGCCTCCGGAAGCTGGTCGATTCGCGCCAGCAGCAGGCCGTGGAGGGTGTCCGGGATGTCGACGGCCGTGATGCCCTCCGTGGCGACCCAGCGGCTGCCCTCGGCGACGATCGCGCCGTGCTCGATGAGCATCCGCACGACCTCCTCGACGAAGAACGGGTTGCCCTCGGCGCGGGCCAGGATGCCGTCACGCACGGCATCCGGCAGCGACTCGATCTCGAGGAGGTTGGCGACCAGGGTCCGGCTCTCGGCGTCGCTCAGCGGGTCGAGGCGGATCTCGTTCAGGGCCTCGCCGAGGAGCGCGAAGCCGGGCGTCTCGTTGTCCGCCCGGAGCGCGCCGACGACGAGGACCGGCAGCGCGGCCGCGAGCGGCAGGAGCTGCCGGAGGACGTCCACGGAGGCGGGGTCGGCCCAGTGCAGGTCCTCACACGCGAGCACGATCGGGCCCCGGCCGGCGAGCGCCCGCAGCAGCCGGTGGGTCGCCGCCACGTACCGCCCCTGGACCGTCTCCGGCTCGAGATTGCCGCGCTCCGCCTCGTCGGCGCGGAGCGGCAGGGCCAGGAGATGGGCGAGGTAGGCGGCGGTGTCAGCGATCTCGACGGGATCCTCGAGGAGCCGGCCGAGCGCCTCGTCGAGCTGCTCGCGGGATTCCCGCTCCGAGGCGACGAACGGCAGGTCGAGGACCGAGCGCACGACCTCGATCAGCAGGTGGTACGGCAGGTTCCGGCCGTAGGACACGCATCGCCCTTCGATCCAGGCGGCTCGGCCGTGCTCCTCGACGTGGCGTCGCAGCTCCGCCAGCAGGCGGCTCTTGCCGATCCCGGGCTCACCGATGACGAAGGCCACGCGGCCCCGACCGGCCGTCGCGACGTCGAACAGCTCGGTCAGCCGGTGGAGCGGCTCCTCGCGCCCGACCATCGGGCTGTCCAGGCCGATCGTCTCGAGGCCCCGGCGCCGGGCGGGAGCGGCTTTTCGGCCGAGCACTCGAAACGCGTGGACCGGCTCGGACTTGCCCTTCAGCTCGAGGTCGCCGAGGTCCTCGGCGTCGAACGCGTCGCCGGTCAGCCGCTTCGTGGCCTCGGTCACGAGGACCGTCCCGGGCGCGGCGGCCGTCTGCATCCGCGCCGCGACGTTCACCGCGTCGCCGAGCGCCGTGTACTCGTAGCGCAGGTCGGAGCCGACGTTGCCGACGACGACCGGCCCGGTGTTGATGCCGATTCGAATCCGGAAGTCGATGCCGTGGGTGGCCTGGAGCTGGCGGGCGTACTCGGCCGTCGCGTCGAGCATGTCGAGCGCCGCCAGGACGGCGCGCTCCGGGTCGTCCTCGTGGGCCACCGGGGCGCCGAAGAAGGCGAGCATCGCATCGCCCTGGAGCTGGGCGATCGTGCCCTCGTAGCGGTAGACGGCCCGCGACAGGAGATCGAACGCCTCGTTGATCATCGCCGTCCAGTCCTCGGGATCCATGTGCTCGAGGAGGGCGGTCGAGCCCACGACGTCGACGAACAGCGCCGTCACGGGCTTGCGCTCGCCGCTGAGCTTCGCGGCCCGCATCTTCTCGACGAGCGGGCCCGGCGCGGCGGAGCTCAGCCGGGCGTGGATCGCCTCGTCGCCACCGCTCGATTCGAGCGCCTGCCCACAGCTCGCGCAGAACCGCGCGTCGGGGGCGACGGCGGCGTCGCAACGGGGACAGCTCCGCGGCGGGGACTCCACGGTCATCGGACTCCGCATCGTAGCGCAGGCCGACCGCGGGCCCGATCGTCAGCCTGATCGTCAGCCCGACGGGATGGCCGCGAGCAGGTTCTCGATCGAGGCGAGGAGGATCCGGGCGCGGTCCTCGTCGATGCCCTTGGTGAGCTTGCGGGCCCGGTCGAGCAGCGCCTCGGCGCGCGCGCGGGCAGCCGCGAAGTCCTCGCTCCGGAGGCTCACCCGGACGTCCGCGGCGAGGTCGTGCAACTCGCCGGCGTCGTTGCCGCCGAGCCCGTCGCGTCCACCGCGAGCCTGGTCGATCGCGGCGTCGACCGCGTCGACGAGCCGCAGCAGGGCGAGGTCCGAGGTGGGGACCGGCGTCGGCGTGGGCGCGGGCGTCGGCGACGGGCTGGCGACCGGGCTCGCGGTCGGGATCGCCGTCGGCGTGACCGACGGCCCGAGGGTCGGGCCGGGGCCGAGGCCCTGCCCGAGGAGGGCGAAGGCAAGCCCGGCGATCCCCACCAGGACCAGCGCTGCGACGGCAGCCAGCCCGACCCGGCGGCGTGGGCGCGCGCTCGACCGGGGTGGCCGGCGGGACACGCGCGTGGCGGGACCTGCGACGCGGATCCGCGCCGTCTCGGCCAGCGGGTCCACCGGCGGCGCGGCCTGGACCGGACGAGGGGCTGCCGCGACGACCACGGTCGCGTCGCCGCCGGGCTGGCCCACCGCGCCGGAGAGTGCCTCGACGAGCCGGGACGTCAGCTCATTGAGGCTGGGCCGATGAGTGGCGTCCGGCGCGAGCGCCCGGGCGAGCGGCGCGTCGAAGGCGGGGCCAAGCGAGGGAGCGACCTCGGAGGGCCGAGGCAGGGCCTCGGCATGGGCCTCGGCAAGTCCGGTCAGCGTGTTCGTCGGTCGTGGCGCCCGGCCGGTCAGGCCGTGGAACGTCGTCGCGGCGAGGGAGTAGATGTCGCTGGCGACCGACGCCGGCTCGCCGCGCACCAGCTCGGGTGCCATGTAGGCCGGCGTCCCGATGACCGTGCCCGGCTGGGTCAGGGTCGGGAACTCCGGCGCCCCGCCGGGCTTCGCCAGGCCGAAATCCGCGAGCTTCGGCCGGCCGCCGGTGAAGAGGATGTTCGCCGGCTTGACGTCGCGGTGGACGAGGCCGCGCCGATGAAGCTCGCCGAGCCCCGCCGCGACGGCCACGATCATGGGCACGAGGGCGCCGGGCTCGATCCGTCCGCCCGCCTCGATCCGGTCGGCGAGGCTGCCACCCTCGCACAGCTCCATCACGTAGAACGGCTCGCGCCCTTCGTCGGGGTTCCCGGGCTCGACGTCGTAGATCGCCGCGATGCTCGGGTGGGCAACGGAGGCGAGGATGCGGGCTTCGCGATCGAACCGCTCCGCGAGCGCCGAGTCGCGGGCGAGGTTCGGGAGCAGGACCTTGACCGCGACCTCGCGCTCCAGGCGGAGGTCCATCGCGCGGTAGACCGTCGCCATGCCACCGGCCCCGAGGACCCCATCGATCCGGTAGCGCGCGACCAGGACATCGCCGACCACGGGCATGGCAGCGAAGGGTACGCGAGCCGCCCGCCCTTCCGGCGCTAGGCGGGTTGCGGAATCGGGCGCCCGATCAGCTCCGCGAGCGCGTCCCCGTCCGGTCGAACGAGCTCGCCGACACGCTCCCGATTGACGTCCGCGACGATGATCTGGCCGATCTCGGTCCGGACGACCGTGAAGATGCCGAGCTCCTGCATCCGCTGGGTCTGCAACCGATTGTCCTCGGTGGGCGTGAGGTAGTGGATCGAGCTGGCCCGATAGCGGTGGATCAGGAACAGCTGGACGAGCGTCATGAGCCGCCGCCTGCGGATCGAAGCGGCCGTGTTCTGGTCACGGATCGAGAGGATGCGCCGGCCCCGACGGTCGACGATGCTGGCGAAGATCACGGTGGCCAGGAGGTCTCCGGGATCATCGAGCACTCGAAGCTCGAGGAGGTCCGAGCCCGCCGTGTGGGGCCGGAGCTCGACTCGGGGGTTCGCCGGCCGCTCCCACCGGGCGGCCCATGTCGCGAGCCAGTCCTCGAGCAGTCGCGTCGGCACCTCGGTCTGGACGAGGTGCTGGTGCTGCGTCGAGCCCTTGCCCATGGCCTTCGTCGCCGCGGTCCGCCCGGAAGCGGCCATGAGAGCCGCGTCCAGCCGGTCTCCGCCGACGAGGGACTGCGGCGTCCGGTACGGCGATTCCAGGAGCCGGAACTTTCGCTGGAGGCGGGCCAGGGCCAGCATCCCGTCCTCGCGCAGCGCGCTGGCGAACTCCTCCGCGGCGAGGCCATCGATCTGGTGGCCGCCGTAGGTGATGAAGTTGAACACGAAGCCAAGCTTGCCCAGGTCCTCGGGGAAGCGTCGCATCTCGTCGTCGCTCAGGCCGGTCGTGTCCCAGTTGAACGATGGCGACAGGTTGTAGGCGAGCATCTTGTCGGGATGGGCGGCGTGGATCGCCTCGGCGAAGCGCCGCGCGTCCCCGAGATCGGCGGTCTTCGTCTCCATCCACAGCAGGTCCGCGAACGGCGCTGCGGCCAGCGACTTGGCGATGGCGTAGTCGATCCCGCCCTGGACCTGGTAGTAGCCGTCGGGCGTCTTGGGCAGCTCGGGATCCCAGGTCACGCGGAGGCCCAGTGCGTCCGACCTGGCGCTGATCTCGGAGAACGAGGCTCGACCGGCGAAGGCCCGCCACTGCTCGGGTGACACGTCGAACCGCTCGCCCTCGCCGATACGGACCTCGAGGACCTCGGCAACCGCCTCGCCGTAGGTCTTGAGGCCGGCCTCCACCTGCCAGGTGTCGGCGTAGCGGGTCTCGATCGCGTCCAGGAGCTCGTCGAACGGGGCCGCGCCATCCGCTCCACGTGCAGCCTTCGCGTTCTGCGCGATCAGTGACATCAGGCCGGCATCCTCAAGCCAGGCGACGGCCCGGCGCAGATCGTCCTCGGGCACGGCGAACAGCAGGTGGCCCCGGACCTCGTCCAGTCCGAAGTCGTGCAGGACCTTCTGGATGGCGAGGAAGCCCACCCGGTAGCTCGGCAGCTCCAGGTTCGTCGCCCCGAGGATGAACGGCTGGTCTCGCTCGTCGCTCCGGTTGTCGAGGAACGTCGCCGATTCGGCATCGGTCCGGGCGACGATGATGCCCGGCACCCGCATCACGTCGAGCTGCAGCCGCGCGGCGTTGAGCCGCTTGTTCTGCTCGTCCTGGCCGACCAGGACCTTGCCACCCTGGTGCCCGCACTTCTTGGCGCCCGGCTTCTGGTCCTCGATGTGATAGCCGGGAACCCCGACCTCGACGAACCGGCGGATGAGGTTGCGAACGTGGGCGTCGCCGCCATGCCCGGTATCGGCGTCGGCGATGATGAACGGGCGGTAGTCGACCGCCGGCCGGGTCCGGCGCTGGGCATCGCCCATCGAGGCCCGGTCGAAATGCTGGTTCCGATCGGCGGCGAGGAGCGCCCGGACCAACCCGGCCGCCTCGTCGGGGACCTGGCCCAGGGGGTAGCTCGCCAGGTCCGGACCGGGGTCCTCCGTCTCCGACCCCTTTGCCGACGTCGCCCAGCCGCCGAGGTAGATGGCTTCGATCCCGAGCCGCTTCATTGCCACGGCCTGGCCGGGTGAATACGGACCGAAGGTCGTGATCTGCTCGCCCCGGGCGAACAGCTCGCGGAGCCTGGAGTAGAAGGCTTCCGCCGCCGTTCGGGCGACCGTGTAATCCGGCCGAATGGTGCCCTGCTGCGCCGCGACGTCGCGCGCCGTGTGGAGACGCACGATGCCGTCGAACCTGGACTGGGCGAACCACGTCCGGGCGGCCTCGACCTGCCGCTCGAATCCGTCCGCGGACACCGCCGACCGCGCGGCGTCAGCGGGGCTGGTTGCCGTCACGTCCGGGGCCTCTCGCGCCGAGCTCGCGCGTCGTGACGTCAATCGTTCTCGTGATCGCGCAGGCAGTCGTCCGGGCACTCGCACTCGGCGATCGCGCTGGACGGGACACCGTCGGGCACGGTGAGTGAGCCGCTGCGGACCTCGGCAAGGCCGGCGTTCCACGTCCGCCACGGCTGGAAGCCGCTCTGGGGTGGCTGCTGTCGCATATCGATCGTCAGATCCATGGGACGCCCCCTTTCGTGTGGCTGGTGGCCAACCATACCGGCCCTCGAGCCATCGGTCCAATCGAATGTATAGTGTCAGTCGATCTAATCCATCTATCAATCCCAGCTGGAGGCGGGCGTGCACCTGGCCCAGATCGAAGGGTTCGTCGAGATCGCGCGGCTCGGGAACATGCGACGCGCGGCGGCCGCGCTGTCGATCAGCCAGCCGGCGTTGACGGCCCGGCTTCAGGCCCTGGAGCAGGACCTGGGCGCACTCCTGTTCCGGCGAACCCACTCGGGGATGGTCCTCACGCCGGCCGGTCGGGCGTTCCTGTCCCACGCCGACCGGGCCATCGAGGCGATTCGCAGCGGGACCTCGCTCGTCCGCGAGCTGGAGCACGGCGTTATCGGCGAGCTCGCGTTCGCGGTCGCGCCCGCGGTCAGCGCCTACGTCCTGCCAGAGATCCTGGTGCGGTTCACGGAGCGTCACCCGGACGTCCGCCTCCGGGTGCGGACCGGGCACTCGGAGGAGATCCTGGACCTCGTCGTCCGCGGCGAGGTCGAGCTCGGGATCGTCCGCCAGCTGCGCGACGCGCGCGTTCGCAGCCGCCCCCTCTACGAGGACGAGCTCGTCCTCGTCGCGCGACCGGATCATCCGTTCGCGCTGGCGGGCACGATCGATGTCACGGCGATCAGCCACGCCCAGCTGATCCTGGTCGCCCGGACGTCGAGCTACTACGAGCTGACGACCGCGATGTTCCGGCTTGCCGGCGTCGTCCCGCGGGGCATCACCGAGGTCGACAACATCGAGGGGGCGAAGCGGATGGTGGAGCGAGGGCTCGGCGTCGCCCTGCTGCCCGGGACCGCCGTCGCGGACGCCCTGCCGGACGGCTCGCTTCGAGAGATCGAGCTCGTGGGCGCGACCCCGATCCGCCGTCAGATCGTGGCGGTCGAGCGGGTCGGCGAGCGGCCGACCTCGCCGTTCTCGGAGACGCTGTGGGGCCTCCTCGAGCGGATCCCCGAGCTCATCCCGCGCGCCCTGCCGATCAGGCCGCCCGAATGAGGGTCGCCAGCAGCCAGGCGGTGGCCAGCGGCCAGGCGGCCTCGGCTACCATGGCCGACGCGCGGGAGTAGCTCAGTTGGCAGAGCGTCAGCCTTCCAAGTCTCACTTTGCGGAACGCTGTGCTCTGAACTCGGAATCCACGCACGAATCGGCCTGATTCGGCCTCAGTTATGCGCTCTGGGCCAGAGCGTATAAGTCGGCCAGAGCGGATAACTTACGCGGGCAGTTATGCGCTCTATCGAGGGCCCC
>JBQGDI010000057.1:0-8921 GCA_052038965.1 Candidatus Limnocylindrales bacterium
CACCGCGGCGCGGCGTTCGTCGAGGTCCTCCAGAACTGCAACATCTTCAACGACGGCGCCCACCGCGAGTTCACCGATCGCGAGGTCCGGGAGGACCGGACGCTCGTCCTCGAGCACGGTGCGCCAATGATCTTCGGCAAGGACCGGAACATGGGCATCCGTCTCAACGGCCACCTGCCGGAGGTCGTGACGCTCGGCGAGAATGGCATCACCGAGGCGGACCTTCTCGTCCACGACGAGACCGATTCGCTGATCTCGTTCATGCTCACCCGGATCTACTGGCCCCAGTTCCCGGTCCCGGTCGGCGTGATCCGGAGCGTCGCCCGGCCGACCCACGACCAGATGCTGAACGACCAGATCGCCCAGGCGATCGGGGCCCGGGGTCGCGGAGACCTCGGCCGGCTTCTCAACTCCGGCGAGACCTGGACGGTCGAGTAACCCGGAGGCCGCCCGTGATCTGCCCCGTCTGCCAGTGGGAGAACTTCCTCGGCGAGGACATCTGCGCCAACTGCGGCGCGGACCTGTGGGGCACGGACACGCCGCTCCAAGCCCAGTCGTTCCAGGGCCGGCTGCTCGGGATGCCGCTCGACGAGCTCGGGGCATCGGCGCCGCAGCAGGTCGAGGCCGATGCCATGGCGGTCGACGTGGTCAACCGCATGCGGCGCGACTCGATCGACTGCCTGCTGGTCATGGACGGCGGGCGCCTCGTCGGCGTCTTCACCGACCGCGACGCGATCCTGAAGGTCGGCGGGTCGGGCGACCCGGGGCTGCGCATCCGCGACGTCATGACCGCCGATCCGGTGATCCTGCGGCGGGGCGACCCGGTCGCGGTCGCGATCCACAAGATGGCGGTCGGCGGGTTCAGGCACGTCCCGATCGTCGACGGCACTGAGCCGATCGGCGTGGTCTCGGCGCGCGACGTCTTCAAGCACCTCGCCGCCGGGCTTCGCTGAGCGCCGGGTGACGGCGGCTCGCCAGGGTCCGATCGTCGCGATCCTGGCCGACGACCTCATCTGGTCCAGCCGCCTCGAGGACGCCCTCGTGGCGGCCGGGGCGCGGACGTTGCGGACGCGGCGGCTCGACGACCTCCGTGGCCGGCTCGAACGAGGCGACGCGGGTCATGCCGTCATCGACCTCACGGCTCGCGCGTACGACGGGATCGAGGCGGTCCGGGTTGCGGCCGCGGCGGGAGCGCGCGTCGTCGCGGTCGGCCAGCACGACGACCTCTCGCTGCGGAAGCGGGCCCTCGACGCCGGAGCGGAGCGGGTCTACGCGTATCGGGCGCTATTCGAGGCTGGGCCGGCGAAGCTCGGCCAATGGCTCGCGACGGATCCGGAGGCGTGACCCGCGCCTGGGACTTCGAGGCGCGGCTGGCCCGTGCCCGCGAAGGGCTCGTCGCCCACGACGCCGTCGCGCTGCTCGTTGGCGTCGGCGCGGACCTCGTCTACCTGACCGGCTATCGCGCGATGCCCCTCGAGCGCCTGACGATGCTGGTCGTCGGGCGCACCGGCAGGCCCTCGCTCGTGGCGCCCCAGCTCGAGGGCATGGCCGCGGCCGCGTGCCCGGCAGCCCGTGCCGGGGCCGTCGAGGTCGTCGCCTGGGACGAGACGGACGACCCGCACGGGCTGGTGGCGTCGCGGGTCGGCAAGGCGTCCGGCGATCCCTCCGGCGATTCCCTCGGGAATCGCGTGCTGGTGAGCGGCGGGCTCTGGGCGATGCACGTCCTCGCGCTCCAGGCGGCGCTGCCGGCCTGCTCGTTCGGGCTGGCCGAGGAGGTGCTCCGCGAGCAGCGGATGATCAAGGAGCTGGCGGAGGTCGAGCTCCTGCGCCGAGCCGCGGCGGCCGCGGACCGGGTCGTGGCGCAGGTCGCGCGCGGTCCGCTGGTCGGCCGGACCGAGGCCGACGTCAGCCGGGAGGTCCGCGAGCGGCTGGTCACCGAGGGTCACGAGGCGGCGTCGTTCGCCATCGTCGGGTCCGGTCCGAACGGGGCGTCGCCGCACCACGAAGCGGGCGAGCGCACGATCCAACCGGGCGATCCGGTCGTGCTCGACATCGGTGGAACGCTCGAGGGCTACGGCTCGGACGTGACCCGGATGGTGTGGGTGACCGGGCGTGACGAGCCCGTCGCGCCGGATCCGGACTTCCTCGCGGTCTACGACCTGGTCCGTCGAGCCCACGCCGCGGCGACAGCAGCCGTGCGGCCCGGCGTATCGTGCGGCGCGCTCGATGCCGTCGCCCGGGAGATCATCGCGGCCGGCGGCCACGGGCCGGCGTTCCTGCATCGGCTCGGCCACGGGATCGGCCTCGAGGGCCACGAAGCGCCGTACCTCGTCGGTGGGAATGCCGAGACGCTCCAGCCCGGGATGGCCTTCAGCATCGAGCCCGGGATCTACCTCGAGGACCGCTGGGGCGTGCGGATCGAGGACATCGTCGTCTGTGGCGATGACGGGGCGATCGTCCTGAACGAGGCGCCGCGGGACCTGCTCGTCGTTCCGGGCTAGCCGCGGCCACGCGGTATCATCGGCGGCCAGACGGGCATTCGCCCACGCGACCTTCCGAAGGCCCGGACATGCGCTCGACCTCTCTGCGGCGCCTCGGCGCTGCCCGATCCGGCCGATGAGCCGGCGTTGTCATCACGGACCGCCGCGTCATGCCCGCTCGGGCCATGGCCGGCCGCGGCCGGGCGCGCCCGAAGCGGAGCGTCGGAACGGCCTCGGGGCCGAGCCCCTCGCTGGCCACGGTCCGGAGCCCTCGGACCTCGACCGGACGCCCTCGGCGACCGCTACGCCGGCGCCGGACGAGCGATCCCGGGCGGCGACGCCCGAAGCGTTCGATCCCGAACGGATCCTCGCCCAGACGGCGATGCCCGATGCCCAGTCGGGCCTCGGCGAGCCGGTCCCGGCTGGCGGGAGGAGCCGCGCCGTCGCTCTCCGGCGACCCCCGGCGGCCCTGGCCCCGGCGCCGCCGACTGGCCAGCCAGGTGAGCTCGGCGAGCACGGAGCCACCGCGCCACAGCTTCGGCGGTTCATCAAGAGCCGCGCCTACGTGCCGATGCACGAGCTCCGTCGCCGCTTCGCGATCAACGGCGGCGAGGATGACGTGACGTGCGTCGAGATCGACCGCCACCGGGTGTACGTGGGCCTGCCGGAGCGCGAAGGTCGCCTCCTCGGCGAGCTGCTCCGCGGCGGCGACATCGGCTACGAGCTGTCGCTCGATCCGATCACGCCGGTCGTCGTCGGCGTCTATCCGATGCGACCGGTCTCCCGCACCTGACGCCGCCCCGCGTCGGGCGCGGTGCCAGGGTGCACCACGATCGGCTGTTAGGTCGGCGCAAGGCTCCTTGACCGTCGTGTTACCTTCTGACTTCGCGCGATAGGCCGTTTGGCAGTTGCGCTTGCCCCGGAAGTCCTGCCGCGGACGTGGCGCGACTGGCCGAGGACCAGGAAGGAAGTGCCCGCGTGATCCGGACCCGAATTCGGCGTCTGTCCAGCCTCCTCACCGTCGCTCTCCTCGGCCTCGCGGTCGTCGGCGTCACGCCCGCCAGCGCAGCGACCCCCGGTTGGGAGAATTCGACAGCGGTGCCGATCCTGGCCGAGGTCGGTCCGGGCAAGGACGCCGGATTCCACATCACCATCGTCAACGATGGCCCGGGCAACATCTCGACGCTGTACATGACGGCCGACCTCGCAGACGCGCCGACGTACACGAGCGACCCCCGGTGCGACATCACCGCGAAGCTCTGGTGCTCCTTCGGGGCGCTGAACGTCGGTGAGCAGATCGAGCTGGACATCGCCTACCTCGTCGGCTCGACCGGCGACTTCTCGGTGACCTTCCTCCTGAAGGCCAACGGCGAGACCACGTCCGACAAGGGCAAGAACAGCCGCGGCGATGACTTCGAGCTGCCGGCGTCGGTCACGGTGACGACCGGCGGTGGTGACTTTGACGCCGGCTTCAACGTCGGCTCGGACACCTACTCGACGAACCAGTCCGTCGGCCGGAAGAACCTCCAGGCAACGACGCTCGAGGGCGCTCCGGAGCTCGTTCCGGTGACCATCGAGGATGGCGTCACGACCTACGCTTGCGAAGACGGCGTCGATCAGTGCTCCCGCCTCATCGGCGAGTGGTCGGTCCTCGACGTCGGTGATGGCAGCGACGGCCCCTTCATGGTCACCGTCCTGATCTGGGGCAGCGCGGTCACCGGCAATCCGGACCCGAGCACGCTGTACCTCGTCCACACCGACGACTTCGGCGACACGACCGTCATCACGGCCCCCTGCACGTTCGATGGCGAGGGCAACCTGACGAGCACCACGGATTGCCTCGTCTCGGTCACCAAGGTCGGCAAGAACTACCAGATCGTCGCCTGGCTGATGCACAACGGGGCCGTCCGCGGCGGCATCTAGCCGACGCGGGCGGACCGCCCAGCCACGCAACGACCGAGGCCGCGCCGCGAGCGCGGCCTCGCCGCTTCCGGCGTCAGGCGCCGGTCGTGGCCAGCGGGTGGCCGATCGTCCCCCGGGTCCGGGCGCCCGAGACGACGTCGCCCTTCTGGTCGTAGAGGCGGATGGCCTCTGCCTCGTCGGCGGCCGCCTCGTCCGCGCGGCCGATCCGTCGGAGCACCGTCGCCCGGCTCGTCAGGACGTCGGCTCGCAACCGCAGGTCCGCCGTGTCCGAGACCAGCGAGAGCGCCTCGTCGGCGAGCCGCAGCGCGCCGGCGGGGTCCGTGCCGACCAGCAGCGCCGACCGGCTGATCCGCCACAGGACCTGGCTGTACACGTCGTCGGCGTCTGCCAGCGCCTGGGCTGCCATCGCGTACCGGTCCGCCTCGCCGTCCCTGCCGGCCAGCACCAGGGTGTGCGCCAGGAGGCCCGTGACCGTCGAGCGGAAGTAGGTCTCGCCGATCGCCTCGAGGTCGGCGTCGTCGCGCCGGAGCTCGCGCTCGGCGGCCTCGAGATCGCCGGCCAGCAGCTCCACCCGCGCCGAGTCGATGGAGGTCGAGGCCAGCTCGCGGCTCGGACCGAGCGACGCCAGGTACTCCTGCTCACGCCGGTACAGCGAGCGCGCGAGCTCGAACTCGCCGTTCATCGCGTGGAGCTGGGCCATCGCCCCGAACACGATCGCCTCGGAGCGCCGGTCGCCTCGGACTCGCTCGGCGATGTCCTCGCAGCGGGCGATGCCCTCGGGGACCGGCGTCGAGCCGAGAACCGCGGCCGCGGCGTAGACCGCGGCGCCGCGCCGGATCAGGCGGTCCTCGCCGGCGGTCGTGGCGTGCTCGATCAGCTGCTCGGCGGCGTCCGCCATGGCGTCGTATTGGCCGGCGTTGCCGTGCATGAACATGAGGACCCGCCAGGCCCGGGCCATGCCGCCGGGATCGTCGAGATTCTCGAACGCCGCCAGGAGGCCGCGCGCATCGTCGAGCGTCGCGGCCTTCTCGCCGGCCGCGCCCGAGAACAGGTCGGTCAGCATCTTGCCGATCCGCAGGCGCGCCGCCCGACGCTCGTCCCCGGCCCGGTCGGCCGTCTCGAGGCCCGCATCGAGCTCGGCCGTCGCCTCCGCGAACTGGCCGAGCGTCAGGAGCGCCTCGCCGAGCTCGGGGATCAGCTCGAGGCGCCTCGGGTCCTCCGGCTCGAGCAGCGCGATCGCCCGACGAAGCAGGCTCGCCGCGGCGGGCGTGTCGCCCCGGGCGAGGGCGCGCAAACCGGCGGATGAGAGCTTCGCCGCGGCACGGTCGCCGACCTCGCGGGCACCCGGGTCGGAGATCCCGAGACCGGTTCGGTAGCCGTATGCCTGCTCGAGGTGGTAGCCCAGGATCTCCTCGAACTCGAGCTCCCGGCCGCGCTCGCGGTTGACCCGCTCGGCCCACGTCACGAATCGCTCGTGCAGGGCGGCTCGGACGCGCTTCAGGAGGCTGCCGTAGGCCGTGTCCCGGATGACCTGGTGGCCGAAGCGGTAGATGACCTCCTCGCCCGGCAGCAGGCGCACGAGCTGCTTCGCAGCCAGGAGCTCGAGTTCGCCCTCCAGGGCCGTCCGGAGCTCGTCCTCGACGAGCTCGGCGACCGCCTCGACCGGAAAGGACAGCCCGATGACCGAGGCCGGGTCGACGACGGCGCGCTCCTCCGACTCTAGGGCGTCGAGGCGGGCCGCGACGAGGGCCTGGACGGTCGGCGGGATCTGCAGCTCGGCTGCGCCCTCGCGGGCGATCCAGCCCTCGGCGCCGCGTTGGAGCGCCCGGGTCTCGACGAGCATCGACACGATCTGCTCGACGTACAGCGGGTTGCCCTCGGCGGCGGTGGCGATCCGCGCCCTGACGCCGGCCTCGAGGGCGCCCAGCAGCTCGTCGACGATCTTCACCGAGTCCGTCTCGTCGAGCGGCTCGAGGGTGTTGGTCTCGGCGGCGTGCGCCGCCGCCCAATCCGCGTGTCGCTCCGCCAGCTCGTGCCGCGCAGCCCCGAGGATGACGAGCGACGCCCCTCCGACGCTCTCCACGAGGTGGTCGACGAAGTCGAGGAACGTCGACTCGGCCCAGTGCAGGTCGTCCACGACCATCACGACCGGACGCTCCGCCGCGAGCACCTCGAGGAATCGGCGCCCGCCCCACATGAGCTCTGCGACCGGGAACTGGGCCGGGGTCAGGTTGATCGCCGCCGCCAGCCGCTCGACGATCGCGTCGCGCTCGTCCCCGGCGCCGGTTCGGTCGAGCAGCCGCTGGATGCGCCGCACGGCGAGATTCGGCGAGTCCTCGGAGGCGATCCCGGCGGCCTCGCGCACGACCTCCGCCAACGGCCAGAACGTGATGCCCTCGCCGTAGGGCAGGCAGCGGCCCCGGACCAACCGGGCGCGCTCCGAGGCCGAGGCCCCGAACTCCCGGATCAGCCGTGACTTGCCGACACCGGCGTCGCCGATGACCGTCGCGAGGGTCGCCCGGCCCCCGGCGATCGCCCCGTCCAGCGCAGCCCCGAGACGGCGCAGCTCGTCCTCGCGGCCGACGAACGGCGTCGCCTGGGCCGCCTCAGCCGGCCGCCCCTCGGAGATCGAGGCGAGCCGGTAGGCGGGCACCGGCTCAGCCTTGCCCTTCAGGGACAGCGGCGGCAGGACCTCGACCTCGATGTGGCCGCGAGCGAGTCGATAGGTGAGCTCGCCGAGGACGATCTCGCCAGGCCCTGCCGCGCCCTCCAGGCGTGCCGCCGTGTTCACGGCATCGCCGGTGACCATCCGCTGGGCGGTCGACGCGTCGCCGGCGATGACCTCGCCGCTGTTGACCCCGATGTGGTTCTCGATCTCGAGGCCCCAGCCGACGCGGAACTCGGGGTTGAGCCCAGCCAGGGCAGCCTGCATGTCGGCCGCCGCGCGGACCGCCCGGATCGCGTCGTCCTCGTGTCGGACGGGAAGCCCGAAGACGGCCATGACCGCATCGCCGATGAACTTCTCGACCGTGCCCCCGTGCCGCTCGAGGGCCGTCCGCATCGCCTCGAAGTAGCGGGACATGACGTCTCGCAGCGTCTCGGGCCCGGGCGTCTCGCCGGTCGCCGAGTGGACCTTCGGCATCGCGAAGACGATCGTCACCGTCCGCCGCGACTCCCGCGCCGTCGACTGCGCCAGTGACGCCCCGCACGTCGTGCAGAACCGCATCCGCTCTGGCGACGGCTCGCCGCACGATGGGCAGATCCGCATCCCCGGCGCGGCCTCGGGCGCCTGGGTGTCCGTGTCGGTGTGGGCCCGCTCGCGGACGGCGACGAGTCGGAAGGCGGTGAGCTGCTCATCGGACCCCTTGGGGCTGACCGGCGGGTGGGCCTCGAACTCGGCCTGGTCGCCGACCTCGTTCCTCGTCGAGTCGTGGACCAGGACCTCGAGCGGCGGCGAGTTCTGTTCCATGACCGTCGACGTGTCGACCGGCGGCCCGAGCAGCACGTGCTGGCCCGCCTCGGCGGCGCCGAACGTCACCTCGCCGGTCGCAACGCCGGTGCGGACGACGAGTCGCACGCCATAGCCGGCCTCCAGCTCATCGTTCAGGGTCGCCAGGGCGCGCTGCGATTCGGCCGCCGCCTCGAGGGCCCGCAGCGGGTCGTCGTCGTGCCGGAACGGCAGCCCGAAGACCGCCACGATCGCGTCGCCGATGATCTTCTCGATCGTGCCGCCGTGGGACTCGAACACCGCCCGCATGACCGCGAAGTAGCGGTTGAGGACCTCGCGCAGGGCCTCCGGATCGAGCCGCTCTCCGAGGGCGGTGGAGCCCTTGAGGTCGGACGTGACGAGGGTGACGATCCGGCGGACGCGGCCGGCCGCCTCGTCGCGGGTGAGGGCCGTGCCGCACATCCCGCACAGCCGGGCGTCGGGCGGGTTGAGCTCGGCGCAGCTGGGGCACGGCCGGCCGTCCATCGCGGCCAGTCTAGCCTCGGCACATGCGGTGCTGGATCAGGCGGCCCCGCTCGGCTCAGCGGTCCGGCTGTCCGGCGCGTGCTCCGCTGCCCGCGGCCGGCGCAGGTCCCGCAGGTCGCGCTGGTCGAGCCCGGCAAGGCGGATCAGGTCGGCGTTCGCGGTCCTCGTCAGTCGCTCGCTCATCTTGAGATTGATCAGGTGGTCCATCTCGGGCACCCTGCGCAGCTCGCGCAGCGTCGCGGCCGGGATCTCCATCACCTCGGTGAAGTCCTCGGTCACGACGTTCGCCGTCCGCGGGCTGCCGGTCAGCGCCGCAATCTCGCCGAAGAAGTCTCCGGCCCCCATCGTGGCGAGCGACCGGTACTCCTGGCCATCCGCCGGGATGCCGGCGACGACCTTGCCACCGAGGACGAAGAACGCCGAATCGCTCGATTCGCCCGCCCGAACGATCGCGCAGCCGGGCGGGGCCTTGGCGACGGTTGCGCCCTCGATGAACGCGTTTCGGCGCTCCATCGCCAGCGCGCCGAGCTCCGGCAGGACGTCGA
>JBQGDI010000058.1:0-72550 GCA_052038965.1 Candidatus Limnocylindrales bacterium
CTGGCGCGTGGCTCAACGGTAGAGCACCTGACTCTGGATCAGGGGGTTCCAGGTTCGAATCCTGGCGCGCCAGCCAACTCCGCGGGAGTGTGGTGCGCCGTCGTGTGAGCCGCGACTCCTCCCAGCCCGGTCGCAGGAGCCCGCCCACGATGACCACCGAGACCGCCCAAACCGCCGAACGGCGCGACTTCATCCGCGACATCGTCGCGTCGGACGTCGCGGCCGGGCGCGTCGCCGGCCCCGTCACCCGCTTCCCGCCCGAGCCGAACGGCTACCTCCACATTGGCCACGCCAAGGCGATCTGCCTGAACTTCGGGATCGCGGAGGAGTTCGGCGGCCGCTGCAACCTGCGCTTCGACGACACCAATCCCCTCAAAGAGGAGCAGGCGTACGTCGACGCGATCGAGCGCGACATCCGGTGGCTCGGCTTCGATTGGGGCGGCCGGGCGCTGTTCGCCTCGGACTACTTCGAGCAGCTCTACGAGTGGGCCGTCCACCTGGTCCGGCATGGCCACGCGTACGTCGACGACCAGTCGGCCGACGAGATCCGGGCGACCCGCGGCACGCTGACCGAGCCCGGGGTCGACTCCCGATTCCGCGATCGGAGCGTCGAGGAGAGCCTGGACCTCTTCGCGCGGATGCGGGCCGGCGAGTTCCCGAACGGGGCGCGGGTCCTGCGAGCACGGATCGACATGGCCAGCCCGAACGTCAACCTCCGCGACCCGGTCCTGTACCGGATCGTCCACGCCGGCCACCCTCGGACCGGCGACACGTGGTGCATCTACCCGACCTACGACTTCGCCCACGGCCAGTCGGACGCGATCGAGGGCGTGACGCACTCCCTGTGCACGCTCGAGTTCGAGATCCACCGGCCGCTGTACGACTGGCTGATCGAGCGCCTTCCGGTCCCGAGCCGGCCCCGCCAGATCGAGTTCGCGCGCCTCAACCTCACGTACACCGTCCTGTCGAAGCGGTTCCTGCTGCGGCTGGTGACGGAGGGCCACGTCCGTGGCTGGGACGATCCCCGGATGCCGACGATCAGCGGGCTCCGGCGGCGCGGCTTCCCGGCCGAAGGGATCCGTGACTTCGCGACGATGGTCGGCGTCGCCAAGACCGATTCGGTCATCGAGTACGGGCTCCTCGAGCATGCCATCCGGTCGGTGCTCAACCGGACCGCCCAGCGGCGCTTCGCGGTCCTCGATCCGCTCAAGGTCGTGATCACGAACTACCCGGCCGGTCGCGTGGAGACGCTCGACGTGGTCAACAACCCGGAGGACTCCGCGGCCGGGACCCGGTCCGTCGAGTTCGGGCACGAGCTCTGGATCGAGCGCGAGGACTTCATGGAGGACCCGCCGCCGAAGTTCTTCCGCCTCGCGCCGGGCCGCGAGGTGCGCCTCCGAAACGCCTACTTCATCACCTGCGAGGAGGTCCTGAAGGACGAATCAGGGCGGGTCGTCGAGCTCCGCTGCCGCTACGACCCGGAGACCCGCGGCGGGGACGCCCCGGACGGGCGCAGACCGAAGGCGACGCTCCACTGGGTCTCCGCGGCCCATGCGCTGCCAGCCGAGGTCCGGCTGTACGACCACCTGTTCGGGCGCCCCGACCCGGGCGCGTCCGGCGATCTCTTCGCCGATCTCCGACCGGCCTCCGAGACGGTCCTCCGCGGCGCGATGCTCGAGGCCTCGCTGGCGGCGACGCCAGTCGGCGAGACGGTCCAGTTCGAGCGGCTCGGCTACTTCACGCCCGACCCGGACACGCGACCGGGGGCGCTCGTCTTCAATCGCGCGCTCACCCTGAAGGACACCTGGGCCAAGCTCCAGGCGCGCGCCTGATCCGCGGGCGGCGGGTCCTCCGGCACTGTCGGGGCTCCTCCCGGTGCGCCATGCTCGACCTCGAGAAGGGGCACGGAGGCAGCCATGCAGGCCATCGAGTCAGAGCAGGCCACCCGGATCGACATCCGCGGCCAGGCCATCGTCAACGAGGCGTTCCGACGAGTCGTCCACACGGGCGACCACGAGCAGGTCGTCGTGATGGCCCTGCCGCCCGACGGCGAGATCGGTGAAGAGGTCCACCACGACACGGACCAGCTGTTCATCTTCGTCGCGGGCAGCGGCGAGGCCCGCGTCGACGAGCTCGTCCTCCCGGTCGGGCCGGGCGACCTCGTCTTCGTCCGGGCGGGCTCGGTCCACAACATCGTCAACCGATCGGTCGCGGCGCTCCGGCTGATCACCGTCTACGCGCCGCCGGCACACGCCCCCGGCACGGTCCACCTGACGAAGGCCGAGGCCGACCTCGCGGAGTCCTGACCGGCGATGGGCGCGCGGGCCGGGGCGCGGGCGGCGCTCAGCCGCCAGTCGTCGCCCGCGGGGCTGCGAGCAGCGGCTCCGCGACCTCGACGGCGATCGCCTGCAGCGTCGACGGGCCCAGGCGGGGCGCGAAGCCCAGGATGACGTGCTGGGCCCCGGCAGCCACGAACGCCCGCGCGGTTCGAAGCGCCTCGCGACGGTCGTCCGCGCTGGCGCCGCACCCGACCTGGGCGGCCATCGTGAAGCCCGCCGGGTCGCGCCCGATGGCAGCCATGGCGCGGAACACGGCGTCCCGCCGGTCGACCATGTAGCCGACGTCCCCGGCCCGGTTGCCGGGCAGCAGCCAGCCGTTGGCGGCCCTGGCCGCGAGCGCGATCCCGCGCGGCCGCTGGCCGCCCAGCCAGATCGCCGGGCCCGCGGCCGAGAGTGGCGCCGGATCGTTCACCGCCTCGTGCAGCGGGTAGAAGCGATCGTCGAGCGTCGCGCCCGGCTCGCTCCGGGCCGCGTCCGAGAACAGCGCCCGCAGGACGGCGACCGCGGAGGCGAGGCAGTCGATTCGCTCGCCGATCGGGGGCAGGTCGATGCCGAACGCCTCGTGCTCGCCCTCGTGCCAGCCGGCCCCCAGCCCGACGATGAACCGGCCGCCGGTCACGTGGTCCATGACCGTCGCACCCTTCGCGACGAGCGCGGGGTGGCGGAAGGTGTTGGCCAGGACGGCATGGCCGAGCCACTTCCCCGGCACTCGGTGGGCTAGCGCAGCCATCAGGGTCCAGGCCTCCCACGACTGACCACCGCGATCGCGCGTCGCATCGGTCAGGTGATCGGCCATCCAGCCGGCGGTGAGGACCTCGAGCTCGCCGGCGGCGTGCCAGACCTCGTCGAGCGTCGGCCAGGTGACGTCGATCGGGGTCGTCTTGAAGCCGACCGTCAGGCGACCGCTCAGTGGATCAGGTTCGGGGGGGCGCTCGCTCACGGCTGGAAAGCGTACGCGACGGCCCGGCCGATCACCTGCCGCCGCCTGGGCATCAGGCGGCGGGGCGGGCTGCCTCCGCAAGGATCGCATCGATCTGGCCGACGGCCTGCGTGAGACCCTCCTCCATGCCCATCGCCAGGACCTGCTCCATCGCCGCTGCGTCCGGGAAGATGCTCTCGATGGACATCCGAGTGCGGCCGTCGGCCAGCCCGGCGATCGTCACCCGCGCCTCGCCCGCGGGCAGGTCGGTGTTCGGCGAGCCGTCGGCGTTCGCAAAGCCGTCACGGAAGACCAGCCGGCGTGGAGGATCCGATTCCAGGACCTCCCAGTAGCCGCGCGGCTGGTCGCCCTCCGGGCCGGTCATGTGGTACTCGACCCGGCCGCCGGGGCGGAGGTCGTGGGAGGTCACCGTCGCCGGATACGTCGGCGGACCCCACCAGCGCTCGAGCTGGCGTGGATCGGCCCACAGCTGCCAGACGCGCTCGGGGGGCGCGTCGAACTCCGCGTCGACGGTCATCGTCAAGGCCTGGACGTCCTTGCGGACGGCGGTCACGGTCATCTGCCGGTCTCCTTCCCTATGGCTCGGTGATGAGGGCGGCCATCCGATCGATCCGCCCGCGCCACAGCTCCTCGTAGCGGTCGAGCAGCCCCCGCGCGGCGAGCAGCCCGAGGTGGTTGGTTCGGACGACCTTGCGGCGCCCGCTGCGCTCCTTGGTGACCAACCCGGCCCGCTCGAGGATCGCGATGTGCTTCTGCACGGCCGCGAAGCTCATCGGGTAGTGCCCGGCGAGCTCGACGACGCCCTCCCGCGCGTCGATCGCCCGGCGGACGATGTCGCGCCGCGTCACGTCCGACAGGGCGCCGAAGATGCGGTCGAAGTCCGGTGCGGCCGTCTGCATTGATACAACCATATGGTTGTACAAGTGCCGTGTCAAGCCACGCATGCGGCGGGAACGCGCAACCGCCCCGTGGGGGGCCTGGTGGCGACCAGGGAGCCCACGGGGCGGCGCGCGGGTGCGGCTAGCGGACTTCGGGTGCGACCCGGTCGGCCTCGGCCTCGGATGCGGACGCCTCGACGCGACCGAGGTCCATCCGGAAGGGCAGGCCGAGATGGTCGACGCCATCCTCGGCAAGGTCCGCCTCGTAGGTGCAGACGCACGGTCCGCCCTGCGCGCAGCCCGCGCAGCAGTAGGTCTCGTCCATCCGGTACACCGGCCGGCTGGTGAGGAGCGTCTCGCACGAGGCGCAGTAGCCTCGGCGGGGGCTCGAGTACGTTCGCATGGGATGCCTCCTCGGTCCTGTGATGAGCGTCCGGTCGAGTTCGATGGCTAGGGGTAGAAGCCCCGCAGGCGCGTGGCGGTGGCGACGCGCTCCACGGCGATGGCATGGGCGGCGAGCCGCGGCGGGATGTTGTCGGCCCGGGATCGCTGGGCGACCTCGTGGGCCGCCGCGAGGATCTGGTGTCGCAGCCGGAGGTTGACCTCGTCGCGGGTCCAGGCCAGGGCGGCCCGGTTCTGGGCCCACTCGAAGTAGCTGACGATCACACCGCCGGCGTTGCAGAGGATGTCGGGGATGACCGTCACGCCGTGCTCCTGGAGGATCGGGTCGGCGGCCGGATCGGTCGGCCCGTTCGCGCCCTCGGCGAGGATGCGGGCGCGCACTCGCCCGGCGTTTGCGGCGGTGATCTGGCCCTCAAGCGCGGCCAGGACGAGAATGTCGACGTCGAGGCCGAACAGGGTCTCGTTGTCGATCGGACGCGTGCCCGCGGCGCCGGCCACGGTGCCGTGCTCCTCGAACCGCCGTCGCAGGTCCGTGACGTTGAGCCCGGCCGGGTCGTGGACCCCGCCCCCGATGTCGGTGATCGCGACGATCCGGGCGCCGGCCTCGTGCAGCAGGCGGGCTGCCGCCTCGCCGACGTTGCCGAAGCCCTGGACGGCCACGGTCGCTCCGGCGAGGTCGAGGCCGATGCGCCGGGCAGCCTCCTCGATCGTGTAGACGACCCCTTGGCCGGTGGCGTCGGCTCGTCCGGCCGAGCCGCCGATGGACAGCGGCTTGCCGGTCACGACGCCCGGCACCGAGTAGCCCTTGTGCATCGAGATCGTGTCCATGAACCAGGCCATGACCTGGGCATTCGTCCCGACGTCGGGCGCGGGGATGTCCGAGTCCGGGCCGACGAGCGGCTCGAGCTCGGTCGCGAAGCGGCGAGTGAGGGCCTCGAGCTCCTTGGCGCTCATCGCACCCGGGTCGCAGGTCACGCCGCCCTTCGCTCCCCCGAACGGGACGTTCACGAGCGCGCACTTCCAGGTCATCCACATCGCCAGGGCGCGCACGTCGTCGAGATCGGCGTTGGGATGGAAGCGCATCCCGCCCTTGGCGGGCCCACGGGCCGTGTTGTGCTGGACGCGGAAGCCGGTGAACAGGCGCACCGATCCGTCGTCGAGCTTCACCGGGAACCGGGCAACGTACTCGCGATGCGGCACGCGCAGGACGTCGCGCAGCTCGGCATCGAGGCCGAGGTGCGACGCCGCGGCATCGAACTGGGCGAGTGCGGCCGCGTAGGCCCGCTGGCCGGCCGTGGCCGGAGCGGCCGGCACCGCGCCTGGTGCAAGGGGCGGCGGCGCGGGGGCCGGGTGCGCCGCCGTATCGATCGTCACGTCGTGGGTCCTCCAGGGTGGTGAAGGGATCCCACACAGCCTCCGACGCGGCCGGGAACATCACGGGGGCGCACCGTGAACCCGGCGTGAACGTTGGACCACGGCCGTTCATCGGCCGTTCACAGTCATTTCCCGGTCGGTCACGGAAGGGCGCTGACGAGCCCGTCGCGCCGGACCCTGCCGATATGCTCTGGCCATGTCCACCACGGGCGCGTCGCCGTCAGGGCCGCCGCTGCTCGATCCGTCGGCATCGGCGGCCGTGGGCCGCTCTCCCCTGCTCCACGCCGCGCTCGCGCTGGTGCCGCCGGAGGCGACGGCGGTCGAGCTTGCCACCCGCTTTGCGGCGACCGGCGCGGAGGTCGAGCTGACGATGGCCGCGAGGCTGCTGACCGAGCTGGCGGAGCTGGGCCTCGTCCGCGTCAGTCGGCGCGAGTCAGATGGCTCGCGATACGTCGCGACGTCGCTCGGCCAGCGGAGCATCGAGGCCGGCGTCCACGGCGACGCGGCCGTGCCGCTCGAGGAGCTGGAGCGCCTCCGAACCGACCTCCTGTCGACCATCGCCCACGAGCTCCGGACGCCGCTCACCGCGGTCCGGACGAGCGTCGGCCTGCTCCTCGATCCGGGCGCCGAGCCGACGCCCGAGCAGCACCGCAGCCTGCTCGAATCCATCGAGCGGAACGCGGACCGGATGCAGCGCCTGATCGCCGACATCCTCGAGCTGTCGCGCTTCCGGTCCGGGAGCGTCGCCCTCCAGCTCCGACGATTCCGCGCCACGGCGCTCGCGGAGTCGGCCATCGCGCTCGTCGAGCCGCTGGCCGCGAAGCGAGGCCAACGGATCGTGCTGTCGGCCCGGGTCAGCGAGGGGCACGAGGTGTTCGGCGACCGGCGGCGACTGGAGCAGGCACTGCTGAACCTGCTCGCCAACGCCCTCCGGTTCTCGGCCGACGGCGCCGACGTCCGGGTCGGCGTCGAGGAGCGGGGTGACACGACAGCCTGGATCGTGGCCGACGATGGCACGGGCATCAGCGAGGCCGACCAGGCCCGGCTGTTCGAGCGGTTCTTCGTCGGTCGCAGCGATCGCTCGGGGCCGCGCGAAGGCGTCGGCCTGGGGCTCCCGACGGCCCTCGCCATCGCCCAGGCCCATGGCGGTGCGATCGAGGTCGCGAGCGTGCTCGGGATCGGGAGCACGTTCGCGCTCGTCGTCCCGACCGCCGGACCGGAGGACGAGCCGTGATGAAGATCCTCGTCGTCGACGACGCCCCGGACGTCGTGGAATCGGTGCGCCTCGGCTTCGCCCTCCAATGGCGCGAGGTCGACGTCCTGGGTGCAGGTTCCGGGGAGGAGGCCCTCGACCTCGTCGAGCGCGAGACGCCCGACGTCGTGCTGCTCGACGTCGGCCTACCCGACCGGGACGGCTTCGACGTCCTGCGCGAGCTCCGCACGTTCTCGGACGTGCCGATCGTCATGCTCACCGCGCGCGACGACGCCATGGACAAGGTCAAGGGCCTCGAGCTCGGCGCCGATGATTACGTGACCAAGCCCTTCAACCACCTGGAGCTCATGGCCCGCGTCAGGGCGGTGCTGCGACGGCATGACATGCCACCGCCCGCGACCCGGGCGCCGTCGTTGCGCTCGGGCGACCTGGAGATCGACTTCGCCCGCCAGGAGGTCAGGATCAAGGGCGAGCGCGTCGAGCTGACGCCCACGGAATACAAGCTCCTGTACCACCTGGCCAGGAACGCCGGCCACGTGCTGCAGCACGGGACGCTCCTGGCCAAGGTCTGGGGTCGGGAATACGTCGACGAGACCGACTACGTCCGGGTCTACGTCCGGCGGCTTCGCGAGAAGCTCGGTGACGACCCGGAGCACCCCCGGTACATCCGGACAGAGCGCCGGCTCGGCTATCGCTTCCTGAGGCCGGAGGAGGCGCGCGAGCCCTCCTAGGGTGCCCGCTTCCGGGACCCGCCCGGCGTGCCATCCTGTGGCCGTGGACCGGATCGGCCGCATCGAGGTCATCGCCGGCCCGATGTTCGCGGGCAAGACCGAGGAGCTGCTCCGGCGGGTCCGGAGGGCCACCATCGCCGGCCGTCACGTGACCGTCGTCGGTCACGCGCTGGACACCCGACGCGGTCCGGACCGCGTGGCCTCGCATGCCGGGCTCGAGCATCCGTCGGTCGCCGTCGAGTCTCTCGCCGAGATCGAGACCGTCGTGCCCGGGGATGCGGAGATCGTCGCGATCGACGAGGCCCAGTTCTTCGGGCCCGGGCTCGTGGCGATCGCGACCCGCCTGGCCGCGCGCGGCCTGATCGTGATCGTGGCCGGTCTCGACGTCACGTTCGACGGACGACCGTTCGAGCCGCTGCCCTCGCTCATGGCCCTCGCCGAGCGTGTCGAGAAGCTCACCGCGATCTGCAGCGCCTGCGGCGAAGAAGCCGCGTTCCACGTCCGCCTGGCGACGTCGGCTTCCGCGCCGGACGATGTCGCTCCGGAGCATGTCGGCGGCGCGGAGCTCTACCAGGCGCGCTGCCGCCGGCACGTCGCGTTCGACTGACGCCGCTCGCTCCGGGACGGGCCCGCGGATCCTGGCGGTCAGGCCCGAGTGGCGCGCCCCGCCGCGCGAGCGGCCGTGGGAAGCTCGGGACAGTCCTCGATCGGCAGGCATTCCGGGGCGCTCGTCGCGGTCGACCGCCCGCGGCGGGTGGGCATGAACGCGCCGACGTAGGTGCCCAGGATGGCGACCGCCGAGCCGGCGAGGAACGGGACCGTGACCGGTTCGGACAGTAGGACTGCGGCGATCGGCAGCGTGACGAGCGGCATCAGCAGCGTCGTGTACGAGACGGCAGAGGCGGTCCAGCGGCGGAGCGCGAACAGGTACAGGCCGAACAGCGCGATCGAGCCGAGCACCACGAGATAGGCCAGCGCGACCCAGGTCGAGGCCTGTGACGGGACGTGCCAGGTTTCCCCGGTGACGAGCGACGCCGTCAACAGGACGGCGCCGCCGCTGAGCATCGCGACGCCGTTCGTCGCGTAGGGATCGGCGCGCGGGATCGACTTCACCACGATCGCGCTCTCGGCGATGAACAGCGTGCCCGCGATGATCAGAAGCATCGAGCCCAGCGGGACGTCCGAGTCGAGCTGGTCGAACACGACCAGGATCACGCCGCCGAGCGAGATCAGGGCGCCGACGAGGCCCTGGATCCGGAAGCGCTCCTGGCGCTGCAGGATCGCCAGCGCGAACGTCTCCAGTGGAACCAGCGAGATGAACACCATGCCCGTCGCCGCCGGGACGTCGCGCAACGCCGGGTAGATGAGTCCATAGCTGGCGCTGAAGCCCAGGAGCCCGTAGAGCACGGCGCCGCGAAGGCTCGCGCCGCGCGGGAACGCGCGACGGCCCACGAGCACCACGGCCGCGAGCAGCAGGCCGGCCGCCACGAAGCGCGAACCGGCACTCCAGAAGGGGTCCAGCTCCCGAACCGTGGCCTTGACCGCGATCGCGTTGAGGCCGCCGAGGACGGCCACGGCGATGAACGCCCCGAATGCCTGGAGGTCGGGGGGTCCATGCCGCTCGGCGGTGGAGCTCGACATGGCGGGAGTGTCGGGATCGACGCCCCGGCGCGCAAGCCCGGCGGACGTGACATCTCGAGCCAAACATGACACTGCATGGCAGGAATCGGACTATCCTTCGCGCACATGCGCGCATCGCGGCTCGTGAGCCTGCTGCTCCTCCTCCAGAACCGTGGCCAGCTGACGGCCGCAGAGATCGCCCGCGAGCTCGAGGTCTCCGAGCGAACGGTCCACCGCGATGTCGACGCGCTCGCCTCGTCCGGCATCCCGATCTACGCGGAGCGCGGGCCGCACGGCGGGGTCCGGCTCGTCGAGGGCTACCGAACGCGCCTGACCGGCATGACGGGCGAGGAGGCCGGCGCGCTGTTCCTGTCTGGCCTGCCCGGCCCGGCCGCCGAGCTGGGCCTCGGGACGGTCATGACCGCGGCCCGCCTCCGAGTCCTGGCAGCGCTCCCGAGCGAGCTCCGGGCTCGCGCGACCAGGCTCGTCGAGCGCTTCTACCTGGACGCGGCCGGGTGGTTCCGCCCTGGCGAGGCCGTCCCGCACCTGCCGAACCTCGCCGAAGCGGTCTGGGGGAACCGCCGCGCCCGGATGGTGTACGACCGCGGCGACGAGCTCGTCGAGCGCGTCGTGGAGCCGCTGGGCGTCGTGCTGAAGGGCGGCACCTGGTACCTGGTGGCGCGCCGCGACGGGGAGGTGCGAACGTATCGGGTCGCACGGATCCAGGCCCTCGAGCTACTCGACCAGCAGTTCGAGCGGCCGGCGGGCTTCGACCTGGCGTCGTACTGGCTCGAATCGAGCGCCGCCTACGAGCGCGAGGTCCCGCGCCTCGAGGTCGAGGTGCGCGTCGACCCGGCGGCGCTGGACGAGCTGCGCGATCACATCGGTGACCAGGCCTTCAGCGGTGCCGAGCGGCTCGACACCCCGGACCCGGAGGGGTGGGTCCGCCTCCGGGTCCGGATGACCTACCCGCGGGAGGCGCCGGCTCGCCTGCTCGGCATGGGTTCACGCCTGGAGGTCATCGGCCCGCGGGACGTGCGTCAGCGGGTCGTGGCGCTCGCCCGCGGGGCCCTGGCTCGCCACGGCTTCGCATAGGCCTCACCGTCGTCGCACTCCGAATCGGGATCCGGCCCCGCCGAATCGCGCTGCAGGAGCCGTCGCACTCGAAGCTCCCGCTGGATCTCGCGCTCCCGCTCATCGGCGAGCAGGCGGAGAAAGTCGATCGAGAACATCCTGTTCCCTCCTGAGCGTCCAGAGGGAACACACTACGCCCCGAACAGGACAGGTTCTGTCAGGAATATCGCTCGCAGGATGGGACGCGGAACCATCCCGTAGCCCGGCGGGCGTCACGCGGTGGCGAAGGCCGTCTGCCGGGTCCGCCGCAGCCCGAGGGCCACGAACCCGGCGGCCACGGCCATGAACCCGGCGGCCACGTACGCGATCGCGTAATCCCCGGCCCCATCGCGAATGATCCCGGCGACCTGGGCCAGGATCGCCGCGCCGATCATGTGGGCGGCGAAGATCCAGCCGTACACGATGCCGACGTTGTGCCGCCCGAAGACGTCGGCTGTGAGGGCGACCGTCGGCGGGACGGTGGCGATGTAGTCGAGCCCGAACAGGATGCTGAAGGCCACCAGGCCCAGCGACTCGTGCAGGAATGGCAGGAACAGCAGGCTGATGCCCCGGAACGTGTAGTAGACGAGCAGCAGCTTCCGAGGGTCGAACCGGTCCGTGAGGAACCCCGAGGCAATCGTCCCGAAGAAGTTGAAGACGCCCATCAGGGCCAGCGCGCCGGCGGCGACGCCCTGGGTGAAGCCGTGGTCCACGGCGTGGGCGATGAAATGCTGCCCGACGACGCCGTTCGAGGTCGCGCCGCAGACGAAGAACGTGCCGGCCAGCAGCCAGAACGCCGGCGTCCGCACGGCTCGCCGCATGATCCCGCGGTCGGCGCGCACGACCGGCAGGTTCGCATCCGACGGGAGACCGAGCGGTCGGGCCCCGACCGAGGCCGGGCTCTCGCGCAACAGCAGCAGCGCGGGCACCGCGACGGCGCCGAGGATCACCGCGGCCCCGATGACCGCGAGCCGCCAGCCCTCCGTCTGGCCGACGGCCGCGAAGATCGGGACGAACGCCAGCTGGCCCGCGCTCGTGGCGGCACCGAAGAGCCCGACCACGAGGCCGCGCCGCGTCACGAACCAGCGGTTCGCGATGATCGGCCCGAGCGAGCTCGCGATCAGCCCGGCGCCGAAGCCGGCGACGATCCCGAACAGCAGCACGAGCTGCCAGACGTCGGTCGCGACCGACGATAGCCCGAAGCCCGCGGCCGTCAGCACGAGGGCGGCCGCCGTCACGCGCCGAACCCCGAACCGATCGATGAGCAGGCCGGAGACCGGGCCGGCCAGGCCGAGCAGCAGCAGCCCCGCGGCGCCGGCGAGCGTGACCTGGCCGATCGACCAGCCGGTGTCGTTCCCGATGGGCAGGAGCAGCGCTCCGGGCGCCGATCTCGTGCCCGAGCCGATGAAGATGACCAGGAACGCGACCGCCACGACGACCCAGCCGTAGAACAGCCCGCGACCGCGCGCCGCTTCCCTCCCCGCGCCCATGCGGGCAACGATATCCGGTCACGGCGGATGCGCACCCGCATCCGCGGCACTCGCGTGGGCGAGCCGGTCGCCACCGCGCGCCGCGCGCGCCGGCTCGCGCCTCAGCCGCGTTTCGCGACGTTCGAGTCGGGATCGACCTCGATCTGGTGCCGGCGCGCCGCGGCCAGGATCTTCTTCCGTGCCCGCTCCTTAGCGGCCTTGCTCTGGAACTCGGTCTGGTTGAACCGAGCCATGGCGTTCCGGACGTGTGACTCGTCGTGGATCGGCAGATGGCCCTCGCCCTCGTCGTCGACATAGGCGAACTGGTCGTCGCGCAGCCGGTCGCGGGCCTTCTCGGTCAGCTCAGGCACGACGCGGCTCCTCTCGCTCTGGCGTGGCCGGCGCGTCATGGTCGTGGACGTGGGCCTGGCCGTCGTGGTCGACGTCCTCGTCCTCCCGGCTGCGATCCTGGTGAGCGTGGATCAGCGGCGCGTGGTTGTGCGCGTGGCTGTGGTACGAGGAGCGGTGCTCGAACTCGCCGAGGGGGCCGCCCCGGTGATGGTGCGAGACGTGGTAGTGGTCGTGCGTGTGGATCACGGCCTCGTGAGCGTGCTCGTGCTCGTCGTCGCCAACGACACGTTGCACGACCTGGCTCTGCTGCATGGTCGGACACCTCCTGTCGCGACCAGCCTTGCACGAGCGGCCGGATCGGCCGGTTGCAGGCCGGCCGGTTCGGTTGCGGGTACCTCTCGACCCCGTAACGAGGCGGCGAGTGGGTCGATCGACGCCCCGCAGCCCGCGCCGCGATCCGTCAGCCGGTGGCCCGGTGCTCCTCGGGCTGCCGGAAGAGCGCGAGGGTCCGCCATGCCGTCCACCCTCCGGCGAGCGTCATGGCCGCGCAGAGGGCGCGGACGCCCCACCACGGCAGGTCCTTCGCCAGGAACGAGGGCAGTGGCAGGATCAGGTACGGCGACGTCGCGACGACGTACCACAGCGTCACGAAGAACATCGTGCTGAGCGCGATGAACGGGCCCCGGAGTGACGGCACGAGGACCGCGAGCGGGGCGAGAAGCGGGATCGCGCCGTACAGGTACCGCTCGTGGACCCGCGTCGGCACGAAGTACAGAGCCAGCGCGACGAGCGAAGCGACGGCGAACAGGCCAACGAGGTCACGTCGCCGGCGAAGGAGCAGCAGGCTCCCGCCGATCGCCAGCACCGTCGCCGTCGTACCGACGTAGAGCCACGGTCCGTCGACGGTCTCGAAGCCGAAGAGCAGGCCCCACGGATTGAAGCCGTAGTGGGAGGCGTATGGATAGCGCCCGAACGTGTCCGCGATGATGGCCCGGTAGCCGAGCGGGTCGAGGCCAAGTGGCAGCAGCACGATCGCGCCGGTCAGCAGGGCCGCGAGCGCGACGATGGCCGCACGGCCGATCCCGTCAGCCGTTCGCAGCCAACCTGCCACGAGCCCGACGAGGACCATCGCCGCGACGCCGAACTGGGGCTTGACGAGGCCCGCCAGGGCCGCCAGGGCCCCGGCGGCGACGAGACCGCCCGAAGCCGCGGTGACGATCGACACGACCATCGGGAGGGCTCCCATGCCGTCGACCTGGCCCCACGCCGGGCCGCTCAGGACGACCGCGGGATTCAGCAGGTATAGCGCCGCCGCCACCGGTCCGCCCCCCGCCCCGGCCAGCCGCCGTCCGACGGCAAACAGGACGGCGCCCAACGCCAGGTCGAACGGAATCGACAGGACCCGGATGGCGGCCCACAGGGGCGCACCGTCGAACGCCACGCCGAGCGGCCATAGCAGGTACAGCATCGCTGGGTAGTTCGCGTCCCCGCCGGCCGCGTAGTAGCCCCCGAGTCCGTGCTGCGCGAGGCCCTCGGCCCACTCCTCGAAGGCCTTGACGTCGCCGCCGTGCCCGGTGCCGAGCAGCCCGACCAGGCGGACGACGAGCGCGGCGGTGAGCACGACGACGAAGGCCCGCGCATCGTCGGCCGGCGACCACGGGACCCGCAGCCGCGGGAGGGTCATGGCCGAGCGGTGGCCGTCACCGGGAGCCGGCGGGGTTCGCCGGGACGTGGTCCTCGGGGTGCTCGCGGCGGTAGGGCACGTTGACCACGACCGTGTACGGCCGTCCGAGGAGGGCCGCCCGCAGCCGCTTCGCGGACTGGTTGTAGAGGATCCGCTCCCACCAGCTCTTCGCGACGTATTCCGGGATCACGACGAACGTGATCGGGGCCTCCTTGTCGGCCGGCCACGCCCGATCGAGGACGTCGAGGTAGGCGAGCATCGGCGCGACGAGCGCGCGATAGGGCGATTCGACGATCACGAGCGGCACGTCGGGAATCTGGCGCTCCCAGCGCTCGCGAACCCTGGCCGCCTCGTCGGGCTCGTCGGAGATGAGCACCGCGCGGACGTCCGGGGCGATGGATCGCCCGACGTTGATCGCCTGGACGACCGCCCGGTTGATGCCCGGGATCGGCACGATCGCCCGCTCCTCCCGTCGCGGTGCCGGGATCCTGGCGTCGGGCTGGATCGCCAGCTCCCGCGAAGAGGCGGCGTACTGCCGGTGGATGAACAGCATCAGCCCGACGAGGATCGGGATGATGACCGCGACGATGAGCGAGGTCGGCGCCTTCGCGACGAGCACGACCACGAACACCACGCTCGTGAGTCCCGCCCCGAAGGCGTTGATGCCCAACCGCCATTGCCAGCCCCGTGACCGTTCAGCCAGCCAGTGGCGGACCATGCCGACCTGCCCGATCGTGAAAGCCAGGAACACGCCGACGGCGTACAGCGGGACGAGCGCGGTCGTGTGGCCACCGAACAGCACCACGAGCGAGATCGCCGCCACGCTCAGGATCACGATCCCGGACGTGAACGCCAACCGATCGCCCCGGAAGCTGAACTGGCGTGGCATGTAGCCGTCGCGGGCGAGGATCGCGCCGAGGCGCGGGAAGGCGTTGAACGACGTGTTGGCGGCGAGGAAGAGGATCAGCGCGGTGAACGTCTGGAACAGGTAGAAGCCGATCGAGCCGTCACCGTAGGCGACCGCCGCGACCTGGCTGACGACGGTCTTGGGCGTCGGATGATCGATGGGCACGACTCCGAAGTTCGCGGCGACGAATGTGATCCCGATGAACAGCGTCCCCAGGAGGATCGCCATCGCCGTCAGCGTCGCCGCGGCGTTCCGCGACTCCGGCGGCTTGAAGGCCGGGACCCCATTGGCGATCGCCTCGGTTCCGGTGAGGGCGACCGAGCCGGACGCGAATGCGCGGAGCACCAGCAGCGCCGTCACGGCCTGCAGCGGCTCGTGCGCGCCGGGCAGGGGCGATGGCGGCATCTGGTGCTCGCCGAGGACGACGATTCGGAAGGTCCCGATCGCGATCGCGAGCAGCGCGGACCCGACGAACAGGTACGTCGGGATGGCGAAGATGTTGCCCGATTCGCGGAGCCCGCGGAGGTTGCCGATCATGATCAGGATGATCGCGACGACCCCGATCTCGACCCGGATGTCTGTGAGAGCCGGGACCGCGGAGATGACCTGCTCGATGGCCGACGAGGTCGATACCGCGACGGTCATGACGTAGTCGACGAGCAGTGCGGCGGCCACGACGAGCGCCGTGATACCCGGCAGGTTCGCCTTGGCCACGGCGTAGTCGCCGCCGCCGGACGGGTACGCGTAGACCTCCTGGCGATAGCTGATCGACACGACGGTGAGGAGGAAGCCGATCGCGATCGCGACCGGCAGGCTCAGGAACAGCGCGCTCGCTCCGGCCAGGACGAGGACCCGCAGGATCTCCTCCGAGGCGTAGGCCGAGGAGCTGATCGCGTCCGAGCTGAAGATCGCGAGGGCCTTGACCTTCGATAGCCGCTCGGTGATCTCCTCGTGGATCGAGAGCGGGCGGCCGAACAGCATGCCGCGGACTCGGGCCAGCATCCGTCCGAGCCCGGTGCGTGGCGCCGAGGCGGCCGGCTTGGCGATGAGGGTGCCCTCGCCGCCGTAGCGGAAGTACGCCGCGTGGGGCCGTTCGACCCGAACGCGGCGGTCGCCGAGCTTGCGGCCCTTGAGCGAGCCGCCGGACGAAGGTGGGGTGTCGCTCACCGTGGGCCGCGGCGGGCGCGCAATTGCATCCGCGAAGGATCGCACGCGCGGCCCGGGGTCGCATGCGCCACGGCGTCGCATTCGCCGCGCGAGATTCAGCGGTCGCGACAGGCCTCGCAGCGGCCCTCGATCGACAGGTGCTCGAGCGAGACCGCGAAGCCACGCCGCCGCTCGAGGTCCTCGACGAGGGCCACGAGCTCGGATGGCGCCAGGTCCCAGCGTCCACCGCAGGCGGAGCAGACGAGGTGACCGTGCGTGGCGGATGGGCGGACGTGGAACTCGGTCCGACCGTCGGGCCCGTGGGAGTGGCTGACCAGCCCGAGCTCCTCGAGGACGTCGAGCGTCCGGTAGACCGTCGAGGGCGTCGTGGACGGATCGATCTGGCGACAGCGATCGACCAGCGTCGCGCCCGTCACGTGGCCGTCGACGCGAGCCAGGACGTCGAGGATGACGCCCCGCTGGGACGTCCAGCGCAGCCCTCGCTCGTGGAGGCGCCGACGCACCTCCGCCCACCGATCGCCGGGGATCGAGGGCAGCCGACGCGTCGCAGAGCCGGCCGTCATGCCCCCAGCCCGAGGCCCCTGAGCCACTCGTCGATCGACGGCAGCCGGGCATCGAGGCCGAGCAGGAAGACCGTGCCGATGACCAGGCTGAAGGTGCCGGCGACGACGCCGATCACGATGTAGATCCGCTGCCGAAGGCGGCTCGCGATGAAGCCGGTCGCGGTGATGAGGACGACGATCGAGTTCGCGATCAGCAGCCCGACGATGAACGCGACCATCATCGGGATCCCGAGGCCGTGCTGGGCGGCGCCGCCGATCGCGGCGATGAGCAGGACCTGCGTCCCGGTCTCGGCGCCGATGCCGTGGATCAGGCCGACCCCGAAGGCCGTCTTCGGGCCGTACGAGCTCATCTCCATCGGGTCGACGTGCTCGTGGCCGTGGAGGCGCGCCTGGAACCGGCGCCAGGCGTAGCGAGCCGAGTCGAAGACGAGCATCCAGCGGCTCCGCAGCCGGAACGCGACGCCGTGCCGGGCGTACTGGTAGAGCGAGACGAAGACCCAGATCCCGAGAAGGAGCAGCGTCAGCCCGACGATCGGGCCCATGACCTGGTCGACCCAGTCCGGCAGGATCGCCCCGAACAGCAGAGCAAGCAGGCCGAGGACGGCGACGACGGCGGCGTGGCCCAGCGCGTACAGCGAACCGAGCAGCAGCGCGCGCTTCTGCTCCTCGACCAGGCGCGGCCTCGGTGGGGCCGCCGGATGGTCGGCGGCTCCGTGCTCCCCGCCGTGGGCCCGGACCTCGGTCGGGCCGCCGTGGGCGTGTTGATGCGGATGCCGGGCAACGTGGACGGCCTCGTGGCCGAGCTCCGCGGCATCGGCCGTCGCGGTCGTCGATGTGACGTCGGTGATCGCCGCCAGATGGTCCCAGTCGAAGCCGTGCCGGATCCCCAGCACGAGCGCCGTCGAGATCAGCCCAAGCGCACCGCCGGTCGCCGCATCGGCCAGGAAGTCCACGGCGGCATGATCGCCGTTATCGCAACAGGTTGCAACAAGGGTCCCACAATGGCTCGCGTCAGCCCGCCGTCGCCTCCGCGGTTGCCCGCTCGCGCTGATACGGCACGTCAACGACGACGGTGTGGGGCCGGCCGAGCAGGGCGCCGCGCAGCCGCTTCGCAGACTGGTTATAGAGCGCCCGCTCCCACCAGTGTTGGGCGACGAACTCCGGAACCACGACGAACGTCACCGGAATGTCGCCCTCGGCCGATTCGGCCGCGTCGAGGACGTCGAGGTACGCCAGCAGCGGTCCGACGAGGGCCCGGTACGGTGACTCGACGATCACGAGCTCGACGTCCGGCAGCTGGCGTTCCCAGCGTCCCCGGACCGCCTCGGCGGCGACGGGATCATCCGTCACGAGGACGGCATGGACATCGCGGCCGATGGAGCGACCGACGTTCACGGCCTGGACGGCCGCCCGATCGAGGCCGGCCACCGGGACGACGATGCGCTCCCGGCGTCGCGGACCCCGGATCACGACGTCGTCGCGCACGGCCAGCTGGCGAGCGGTCGAGCGGTATTGCCGGCGAATGAAGAGCATCCCGACGATGAGTGCGGGAATGAGGACCAGCACGACCCACGCGCCGAGCATGAACTTCGCCGCGGCGACTTCGACCGCGACGACGCCGGTCGTGAGTGCCCCGATCCCATTGATGAGCGCCTTCGTCTGCCACCCCGGGGTGCTCGCCCGGTGACGCCACCACCGCCGGACCATGCCGCCCTGGCTGAGCGTGAAGGCGACGAACACGCCCACGGTGTACAGCGGGATCAGGCTCGTCACGCTGCCAGCGAAGCCGATCACGAGCGCGATCGCGACGATCGCCAGCACGACGATCCCGCCGTTGAACGCCAGGCGGTCGCCCCGGAACTGGAAGACCCGGGGCAGGAACGAGTCGCGCGCCAGGATGCTCGACAGCCTCGGAAAGTCGGCGAACGAGGTGTTGGCGGCCAGGATGAGCAGCACGGCGGTCGATACCTGGATCACGTAATGGAATGGCGTGCCGCCGCCCACGAACGCGCGCGTGAGCTGGCTGACGACCGTCTCCTGTTCGCTCGGATCCGGCAAGATCCCGAGCTGGCTCGAGAGGAAGCTCATGCCGAGGAAGATGGCGCCGAAGCAGGCGCCCATGATCACGATCACTCGAGCCGCATTGCGCGCCTCCGGCGGCTTGAACGCCGGCACCCCGTTGGATACCGCCTCGGTGCCGGTCAGGGCGACCGAGCCGGAGGCGAACGCCCGCAGGATCAGCAGCAACCCGAGCGGCTCGGCGGCGCTCTCGACCCAGCCGGGCGGTGGCGAATTCGCCGGCATGGTCCCCGTCGCATAGCGCAGTAGGCCGAAGCCCAGGAGCCCGAGCATCGACGCCAGGTAGACGTAGGTCGGTACGCTGAACACGAGGCCGCTCTCGCGGACGCCTCTGAGGTTGACGAACGCGATCGCCGCGATGAGCCCGGCGCCGAGAACCACGCGAGCCTCGAACAGCTCCGGCCAGATCGACGTCAGGGCCGCGACGCCGGCGGCGATCGAGACGGCGACGGTGAGGACGTAGTCGGTCAGCAGGGCCGCCGCCGCGGTCAGGCCCGGCAGCGTGCCGAGGTTGTCGCTGGCCACGATGTACGAACCGCCGCCGCTGGGATAGGCCGCGATCGTCTGGCGGTAACTGGTGACGACGATGGCGAGGACGACGACGATGCCGATCGTGATCGGCATCGTGAGCACCAGCGCCCCCGCGCCGGCGAGGACGAGCACCCGCATGATCTCCTCGGTCGCGTATGCCGAGGACGAGATGTTGTCCGACGCGAAGATCGACAGGCCGGGCACGACGCCCAGCCGTTCGTGCCATTCCTCGTGGTTCGACAGCGGCCGGCCGAAGAGCAGCGCCCTCAGCCGCGACGCGGCCCGGCCAACTGGGGTGCGCGGTCGCGAGGCCTCGGGCTTCGCGACCAGGGCCCCTCGTCCGACATACCGGAAGAACGGTTCGTGGGGACGGTGCACCCGGACGCGTCGGTCGCCGGGCTTGCGACCGGCTCGCGCGGTCGGGGCGGGCGAGGCAGGGCTGGAGTCGGACGCGGGCATGAGGGCGCGATGTGGCCGCCGCGATCCTTTGGTCAAGCGGATGCGCTGGCCGCGGCAGCCGGGCGCTCGCCGCGTCGATATGGGGCATCGACGACGACCGTCTGCGGGCGGCCCAGGAGGGCGCGGCGGAGTCGGGCGGCCGACTGGTTGTACAGCAGCCCGTCCCACCAGCGCCGAGGCGCGTACTCTGGCAGCACGACATAGGTGAGCACGGCCGCGCCCGCCGGCTGGCCTTGGTCGAGCAGGTCGAGATACCGGAGCAGCGGATCGACGAGCACCAGCGACGGTGTCTCGATGAGGTCGAGAGGGACGTCCGGGATGCGGTCGCTCCAGTCGGACCGCATGGCCAGGGCGGCGGCCCGGTCGTCCGAGACCAGGACGGCTCGGACGTCGGTGGCGAGCGACCGGGCGATGTTCTCCGCCTGGACGGCCGCACGATCGATCCCGGGCACCGGCACGATGGCCCGCTCCCGTCGGTGCGGCGGTTCGATGACCGCGTCGGCGGGAATGGCGAGGCGGGCCGCGGACGCCCGGTACTGTCGGTTGATGAACAGCATCATGCCTACCAGGGCCGGGATGAGGATCACGACCAGGTAGGCACCACCGAAGAACTTCTCGTAGACGACGATGGCCAGGACGACGATCGTCAGGATCGCCCCGAGGCCGTTGATGCCGAGCCGGAGCCGCCACCCATCCCCGCGCACCCGCAGCCAGTGCCGGACCATCCCGACCTGGGACAGCGAGAAGCACACGAACACGCCGACCGCGTACAGCGGGATCAGGAGCGTGGTCGTGCCGGCGAAGAGCGCCACGAGCCCGGCCGCGATGGCCGCCAGCAGCACGATCCCCCACGAGTAGGCGAGGCGGTCGCCGCGGAAGCTGAATTGGCGCGGCATGTAGCCGTCGATCGCGAGCAGGTTCGCCAACCGTGGGAAGGCGTTGTACGAGGTGTTCGCGGCGAGGAACAGGATCAGCATCGTGGCGACGAGGAACAGCGCGTGGAGGGGCGTGCCGAATCCGTAGACCGCCCCCGCCACGAGCGAGATGACCGACGGATAACCGCCGACCGACGGCACGACGGCATACGCGATTGCGACGACCGAGATCCCGATGAAGATCACGCCCAGGAGGACTGCCATGGCGGTCATCGTGTTTGCGGCGTTGCGGGATTCCGGCGGCTTGAAGGCCGGCACGCCGTTGGCAATCGCTTCCACGCCAGTCAGCGCGACCGACCCGCTGGCGAACGCCTTGAGGAGCAGCACCAGGGCGAGGGGCTCGAGCCCGAACGATTCGGCGTTCGGCTGCGCCGGCAGCGGGCTGGTGGTCCCGGTGGCGATGTTGAGGCCGCCGAGGACCACGATGCCGAGCGCCAGCGAGACGAACACGTACGTCGGGACGGCGAAGATGTTCCCGGACTCCCGCAGCCCCCGCAGGTTCGCGATCGTCATGAGGCTGATGACGATCGCGGCGATCAGGACCTTGTGGGAGCCCGCGGCCGGCGCGAGCGAGGCGAGCTGATCGAGGGCCGACGAGGTCGACACGGCAACGGTCATGACGTAGTCGATCAGGAGCGCTGCGGCCGCAACCAGGCCCAGGAGTGGGTTGAGCTCCGTTCGGGCGACCGCGTACGCTCCGCCGCCGTTCGGGAAGGCCTTGCAGACCTGCCGATAGCTCAGGGCGACGATCGCGAGCAGCAGCGCGATCGCGATCGAAACCTCGATCGATGCGAACAGCGCAGCCGCACCGGCCAGGACGAGGACCCGCAGGATCTCCTCCGAGGCGTAGGCCGAGGAGCTGATGGCGTCCGAGCTGAAGATCGCGAGGGCCTTGATCTTGGAGAGGCGCTCGCCGATCTCCTCGTGGATCGACAGCGGCCGACCGAAGAGGATCGCCCGGACCCGGGCGAGCATCCGACCGGGGGCGGTGCGCGGCGCCGAGGCAGCCGGGCGCGCGACCAGCGTCCCTTCGGCGCCGTACCGGAAGAAGGGCTCATGGGGCCGCGCGACGCGAACGCGTCGGTCCCCGGGCTTTCGGCCGCGACGCGGCCGCGCGAGTCCTGCTTCGACGGTCTCCATGGCACCAACGTGCGCCACGGACCCAAGAGGGATCGGCGCTCGACAGCAGCTCCGACCCTTAAGTTCGCCTCAGGTTTCCGACGCTCACCCTTCCGGAGCGCGGATGCGGTAGCCGACGCCTGGCTCGGTGACGATCAGGTCACGGAGCGCGCCCTCGTGGTCGGCCGCCGCCAGCTTGCGACGGAGCTGGCTGACGTGGACGTACACGTAGCTGTCGGCGTCCTGGTAGGCCGTGCCCCAGACCGCCCGCAAGAGGCGACCCTTCGTCACGATCCGCCCGAGCTCGCCGAGCAGGACGCGCAGGATCTCGAACTCGCGGGGCGTGAGCTCGACCGTCTGGCCGTCGACGAGGACCTCGTGGTTAGGGCCATCGAAGACGAGCGGGCCCACACGAATGCGGCCCTGGCTGTCGGCGGCCGGACCCGGTGATCGGCGCAGGGCGACCCGGAGGCGCGCGTGCAGCTCGTCGAGGCCGAACGGCTTGGTCACGAAGTCGTCGGCACCGAGCTCGAGGGCCTCGACCTTCTCACGCTCGGCGTAGCGGCCGGACAGGATCACGATCGGCGTGCCCGCGTCGCGTCGAATCCGCCTGATGACTTCGAGCCCGTCGAGGTCGGGCAATCCCAGGTCGAGCAGCACGACGTCAGGCCGCGATGCCTCCCAGCGCTCGAGGGCCGTGCGCGCGTCGATCGCCTCGACGGTCCGGTAGCCGCGAGCCCCCAGCTCGCGCAGCAGCGCGCGCCGGGTCTCGTCGTCGTCCTCGACGACCAGCACGGACGGGCCACCCGGGGGCCGCGGGGGGATCATTCCGGCGCGTTGGGCAGCAGCTCCGCCGGCACCGACGCAGCCGGCAGCAGCAGCTCGATGGCCAGCCCGCCAAGCTCGCTCCGCTGCGCGCTGGCGCGGCCGCCCATCGCCTCGACCAGCCCACGCACGACGGCCAGGCCGAGCCCGGTCCCACGCGCCGGGGCCGGGTTGCGCCCGCCGCCGTGATCGCGGTCGCCGATGCGGACGAACGGGTCGAAGATGCGCTCCTGCGCCGCCTCGGGCACCCCCGGTCCACCATCCTCGACGATCAGCCGGACCATGCCGCTGTCGTCCCGGGACGCGGTGATCCGCACCGTCGCGGCTGCCGGCGCGAACTTGGCAGCGTTGTCGAGCAGGTTCAGGAGGGCCTGGCCCAGGAGGACCGGATCGACGCGGACGGCCAACGGTGGGACGTCGATGATCATGGGTCGATCGTGGAGCGGCCCGCCGAACCGTTCGACCGCTTGGCCGACAAGGTCATCGAGCTCGAACACGTCGACGTCGGCCCGCAACGCGCCGGCCTCGATCCGACCCAGGTCCAACAGGTTGGCCACGAGCCGGTCGAGGTAGCGGACCTGTCGCTCGATCGCCTCGGCGCTCGCCGCGCGGGCCTCGTCGTCCAGGCCACTCTCCGGGCGGAGCGAGCCGGCCGCCGCGCGGATCGCGGCCAGCGGGGTCCGGAGGTCGTGCGAGACCAGTTGCAGCAGGGCGCTCTTGAGGGCGTCGCTCTGGCGGGCGATCTCGGCGTCGCGGGCCTCGGTGGCGAGCCGATCCTGGACCAGCAGCTGGCCGATCTGGTCGGCCGCCGCGCCCAGCAGGCGAGTCGCCGACCGATCGGGCAGGGCCGCGGATCGATCGCGAAGCGCCCAGATGGAGCCGAGCGCATCGCCGCCGGCCTCGATCCGCACGCGATACGTCTCGAGCGGCGCGGTCGCGGCCATCGAGCGCCCACCCATCCCCGTGTGCACCCGGACCCAGCGGGCCGGCTCATCGCCGGGCATCCGACGAAGGACCTGGTGGAGCCCCGAGGTCGGCGTGCCGGCCCCGCGACCAGTCGCGGCCTCGCCGGCCCGGGTCGCGACGCGCTCGGCTGCGTCGTCCTCTCCGAGGGCGATCCAGAGCGAGCGCATCTCGGTTGCGGCCCGCAACAGCTCGGCGAGATCCGGCAGCGCCTCGCGGGTCGAAGATCGCGTCGCGAGCGCCCGGCTGAGCTGGAACAGCTCGCGGGCCTCGCGCTCGCGGGCCGTTGCCGTGACGGTCTGGGCCCGCTGGAGCGCCGCCAGCTGACCGACGACCAGGCCGACGAACAGGAGCAGGGCGAGGCTCAGCCACTCACCCGGGTCACTGATCGTGAACGTGTGGTACGGCTCGGTGAAGAGGTAGTCGTAGGTGGCGATCCCCATGACCGCCGTGGCCACACCGCCCGCGGTCCCGGACAGGAGGGCCGCCGCGACGACCGCGATCAGGTAGACGGGCGAGGCGTTGGGGATCCCTACGCGCTCCTCGAGCAGCCAGACCAGGGCGGTGGCCCCGACGAGGGTCGGCAGGGCCACCGCGAGCAGTCGCGCGACCCGGGCGACGCCCAGCTGCGGCACATGTCGATGCTAGGCCCTCGCGGTGCGATGGTCCGCGGCGCGCCGGGAACGGAGCGAACCGAGATCAGTGGCCCTGGCCGGCCTCGCGGACCTGGTCATCGGACGCCGAGCGGCCCTCGCGGTGGCCGTCCGGCGTGGCGCCGCGCTCGGACTCGGGCACGGGCCCTCGCGCCGGCCCTGGCTGTGTGGCCACCGCGGACACTCGCCGGTCGCGGCGGCCGAGCCCACCCGGGATCGTCTCGGTTGCACGCTCGGGCTTGCGGCCGATGTAGGCGCCGGCGTCGCGGCGCGGCTCGGTTTGGCGTCGATCGGTCATGGGTTGCCTCCCGGGTGTCGGATCCAGGCTCCTACCCTGGCGCGCGACCCGCTGACGACGGGACGGTCCCGCGACCCGGTGGCTATCGCGCTCGTTGCAGCCCGGACTCAGGCGAAGAGCCGGCCGTGGGCCCGCATGACCTCGACCAGCCGGTCGTGGGGCAGGCGGTGCGCGACGATCCCGTCCCGGCCGGTCATCGTCTCGGCGGCGACGAGGGCGTTCGCGATCGCCTCCTCGGTCGCCTCCACGACCGCCTCGAAGAGCGGGTCGAGGGCCGTGTCGACGAGCGCCCGCAGCTCGACGACGCCGTGCATCGCCGGCGGCGCCTCGCCGGCCGGCAGGCCGCGGTTGCCGGTGGCGAAGGCGATGAACAGGTCGCCCGACGATGTCGCGCCGAGGCCGCCGGTTCGAGCCAGCCCGAGACCGGCCCGCTGGGCCAGACGAGCACACTGCCCCGGGAGCAGCGGTGCATCGGTCGCGACGACGACGATGATCGAGCCCTGCCGGCCGGGGGCGATGCCTTCGTCGAAGGCAATCCCGCGGCGGGGACTCTCCCATGGCGACGGCACCTCGGTGATCGGGATCGCCTCACCGACGGCCACGCCATCGACCCGGAGCAGCCCGCGACGACCGTAGTTCGCCTGGACCAGGACGCCGACGGCCCAGCCCCCAAGCCCCGGCGGGATAACCCGCGACGAGGTCCCGATTCCGCCCTTGAACTCATGGCACAGCATCCCGGTGCCGCCGCCGACGGAGCCCTCGGCCACCGGTCCCGCGCGAAGGTCGGCCAGCGCGGCGTCGACGTGCTCCGGGCGGACGTGCTGGCCGGCGATGTCCGACAGCCGCCCGTCCCACGTTTCGCCGACCACCGGCAGCGACCAGGAGGCGGAGCCCGGGGTGCGCGCCCGCGTGGCATGGTTGATGAGGGTGTCCCGGACGATCCCGAGCGAATGGGTGTTCGTGATGGCGATCGGGCTGTGGAGCAGCCCCGTTTCGCGGATCCACTCGAGGCCGGTCATGTCGCCGTTGCCGTTGAGGATGTGACAGCCCGCGAACACGGGTTCCGTCCAGATGTCGCCGTCGTGCGGATCGACGACCGTGACCCCGGTGCGGACGGGCCCGCGGCCCACGACGAGCGGCCCCTCGCCCTCGATGATCGTCGCGTGGCCGACTCGGACACCGGGCACGTCGGTGATCGCGTTGTCCGTCCCCGGCCGACCCTCGCCGATCCGGATTCCGAGATCACGCGCCCGAGGCCGACCCAGCATCGGGACGCCCTCAGTCGGCGTGCGAGCTGGAGAGGATGTCGACGCCTTCGAGGCGGGAGATCTCCTCGAGGGCGGCGGCGATCGACGCCGGGGTCCGGCCACGGACGGTGAGATCGGCCCGGTACAGGCTCCGGCCCTGGCGCTGGGTCGCAATCGCGCCGATCTCCAGCTTCTCGCCTCGGAGGATCGCGGTGACCTGTCCCAGCAGGTCCACGCGGTCCATCTGGAGGCGGAGCTGCAGCTCCGGCTGTGCGGTGCCGTGGAGGCGCTCGGCGAGCGCGTTGATTGGCCACAGGCTGACGAGGATGACCGCCGCCGCGACGGTGGCGATGACATGCTCTCCGGCCCCGGCCGCCATGCCGACCGCGGAGGTCGCCCAGAGGCTCGCGGCGGTCGTGAGGCCGCGGATGACGATCCCGTCCTTGAGGATCGCGCCCGCACCGAGGAAGCCAATGCCGGACACGATCTGGGCCGCGATCCGGGTCGGGTCGATGGGCGCCGCCACGGTCCCGCCTTCGAACCCGTGGGCCGACAGCACGGTGAACAGGGCCGAGCCGAGGGCCACCAGCATGTGCGTCCGGAGGCCCGCGGGGTGGCCGTGGATCTCCCGCTCGAAGCCGATCCCGAGGCCGAGCAGGCTGGCGATGATGAGCCGGACTGAGAGATCGAGCTGGAGGCCGACGTCGATCATCGGCTGGGCCGTCGCGGTCGAGCGGGCTCGTGATGTGCCATCGCAGCATGATGGCGCAGTCGGCCACGGGCCGGGAGGCCGACACGGAGCCGTCATCTCGATGATCTAGGCTCCCGGGCGTGACGAATCCCCCGGTGATGAGACGCGCGATGCTGGCCGGTGGCCTCGCCGTCGCCGCGGCGCTCGGGATCGGCGAGCTCGCGGCCGGTGCGCTGCCGGGTGTGCCCTCCCCCATCCTCGCCGTCTCGCGCCTGATCGTCGACGTCCAGCCGCCGGGTGCGAAGGACCTGTTCGTCGCGCTCTTCGGCACGGCCGACAAGATCGCCCTCCAGGTGCTGATCGTCGTCGTCGCGCTCGCGATCGGGGCTGGCCTCGGGCGACTCGCGCTGACGCGGCTGGCGACCGCCGGCGCCGTGATCGCCGCGTTCGTCGGGTTCGGGTTCATCGCCACGCTGCGCGACCCGGATGCCCAGCCCACGCTCGCCGTCGCGGCCGCGGCGTTGCAGGCGGTCGCCGGCATCGAGCTGCTGCGGCGGCTCGTCGCGCTGGCCCGCGCCGACGGCGAGGGCGCCCCGGCGCCCGATGCTGCGGGCTCGGGGGGCATGCCCGACTGGGGCCGCCGGGCGTTCCTGCGCTGGTCGGGCGTCGTCGCGGTCGGATCGGTCACCGCGCTGACCGTCGGCCGGGCCTTGGTCGAAGGACGGGGCGCCCCGCCGCCCAGTGGCACGGACCTACCCATTCCCACGCCGCCGGTGCCGGCCGAACTGCCGGACGGGGTCGACCTCGCCACGCCGGAGCTCGCGACCGCCGGCCTCAGCCCGATCGTCGTGCCGAACGACGACTTCTACCGGATCGACACGGCCTTCATCGTCCCGGTCGTCGATCGCGACGGCTGGTCGCTGAAGGTCACCGGCCTCGTCGACCGCGAGATCGAGTTGACCTGGGATGAGCTCGTCGCCCTGCCGATCGTCGAGCAGTACGTCACGATCGCCTGCGTCTCGAACGAAGTGGGTGGCGGGCTGGTCGGCAATGCCGCCTGGACGGGCGTCCCACTCCGGACGGTCCTCGACTTGGCTGGCCTGAAACCCGAGGCGGACCAGCTCGTCGGGCGCTCGTATGACGGCTTCTCCGCCGGGATGCCGGTCGAGTGGGTCCTGGACGAGTCGCGGGAGCCGCTCATCGCGATCGGGATGAACGGCCAGCCACTCCCGCGCGACCACGGCTATCCCGCCCGACTGATCGTGCCCGGGCTGTACGGCTACGTCTCAGCCACGAAGTGGCTCACCGAGCTGGAGCTCACCACCTTCCGGGACTACCAGGCGTTCTGGATCACCCGGGGCTGGGCCGAGCGTGCCCCGATCCTGACCCAGTCGCGGATCGACGTCCCGCGACACAACGCGACCATTCGAGCCGGGCGCGTGGCGGTGGCCGGGGTGGCCTGGGCGCCGGACCGGGGCGTGGAGCGGGTCGAAGTCCGGGTCGATGACGGCGAGTGGCGCGAGACCCGCCGTTCGGCCGCGATCTCCGACGCGACCTGGGTCCAATGGCTGCTCGAGTGGGACGCGACCCCGGGCGCCCACCAGCTCGAGGTCCGGGCGATGGACGGGACCGGCGAGGCCCAGGCCGAGAAGCCGAGCAGACCCTTCCCGGACGGCGCCCGCGGCTACCACCGGATCGCGGTCACCGTTGCCTGATGCTCGATGGCCGGCGAGACCGGCTTCGGAGGGAATCGCGCTAGAGTCGAGGCATGCCACGTCGCCTCTTCGTGTTCGACCTTCCTGATCGCTTCGCGACCGGAACCATCGGCGAGCCCGGCCAGCGGACGTTCTTCCTCCAGGCGCGCGACGGCCGCCGGGTCGTGTCGGTCTCGCTCGAGAAGACCCAGGTCGCCGTGCTCGCGGAGCGCCTCGGGCGGCTGCTCGTCGAGCTGGACCGAGTCGGCGTCGCGCCGGACTCGTCGACGCCCGTCGAACCCGACGACACGCCGCTCGACGAGCCGATCAACGAGGCCTTCCGCGCCACGACCCTGACGCTCGGTTGGGACGGCGACGCGGAACGGATCCTCATCGAGGCTCGGGCCCCCACGGCCGACGAGGAAGAGGAGGACGCGACCGAGTTCGACGACGATGACGAGGACGGCCCGGACCTGATGCGCGTCCGCCTCTCGGCGGCCGCCGCGCGCTCGTTCGTGGAGCGCGCCTTTCGCGTGATTCGCGCCGGGCGGCCGCCCTGTCCGCTGTGCGGCCAGCCGCTTGAGGCGACCGGCCACATCTGCCCGCGCCGGAACGGCTCCTACGTCCACTGATCCGTCGGGGCGGCTCGACCACCAGGCCGTCCTCCCGACCCTCGAGTCCGGCGAGATCGAGGTCGTCGGGCGACTCGTCGAGTCCTCGAACAATGCAATGGTCGTCGTCGTTCGCCCAACCCGGGTGCGGCGCGACCCACCGCCCACGGCGGCGGACCCGCCAGACGAGCCGGCGATCGAGCTCGGACCCGACGACCGCCTCGCGGTCTGGAAGCCGACCCGCGGCGAGCGACCGCTGTTCGACTTCCCCCTTGGCACGCTGGCCCGCCGGGAGGTCGCGGCCTACCTCGTCTCCGAGGCGATCGGCTGGGGCGTGGTGCCGCCGACGGTCCTGCGGGACGGACCGTTCGGCGAGGGCATGCTCCAGCTCTGGATCGAGGCGGACCCCGACGCCGACGTCGTGGGGATGCTCCGCGCCGACGACCCGCGGCTCCGCCGGATCGCGCTGTTCGACGCGGTCGTGAACAACACCGACCGCAAGGGCGGTCACCTCCTGCCGGTGCCGGGCGGCCACCTCTACGCCGTCGACCACGGCGTCACGTTCTCGGTCGTCCCGAAGCTCCGGACCGTCCTCTGGGCCTGGGAGGGCGAGCCGATCGCGGCTGACGAGCGGGCGGCCCTCGAAGCCCTGTCCGGTGCGATGGAGGATGGATCGCTGTCGGGCCCGCTCCGGGCGCTTCTCGCCCGGCGCGAGATCGAGGCCACGGCCCGCCGCGTGACGGAACTACTGACAACAGGTGTCTTCCCGAGCCCGAGCCCGGACTGGCCCCCGATCCCCTGGCCGCCGTTCTGAGCTTCGGGCGCCGCCGGCGCGAGGAACCTGCGCGATCGTCCGGCGTGAGCGACCGGTAGCCGCCCTCGCGGCTCGCTACCGTCACGTCCGTGGCGGATCACCTGCTGGCGCTCGACGTCGGCACCCAGAGCGTCCGCGCGCTGTTGTTCGACCCGGCGGGGGCCCTGGTCGGTACGGGCCGGGTCCCGATCGAGCCGTACGTCAGCCCGCACGCCGGCTGGGCCGAGCAGGACCCCGAGGTCTGGTGGGCCGCGATCGGCGAGGCGTGCCACCGGCTGTGGGCCGGCACGGCCGCCGCCGACCCGCCCGGCCCCGGTCCGGACGCGGTCGCGGGCATCGGGCTCACGACCCAGCGGGTGACGATCGTCGTCAGCGACGACCGGAACCGCCCGCTCCGCCCGGCGATCGTGTGGCTCGACCAGCGCCGGACCGAGGGCCTTCAGCCAGTCGGCGGACCGTGGGGCCTGGCCTTCCGGATCACCGGCACGACCGAGACCGTCGCCCGCTTCCAAGCCGACTGCGAGGCGAACTGGATCGAGCGCCACGAGCCGGAGGTGTGGCGGGCCATCCGGCGCTACGGGGTCCTGTCGTCGTGGCTGACCGCGCGGCTCGTTGGAGCGTGGATCGACTCGACAGCGTCCCAGGTCGGCTACCTGCCGTTCGACTTCAAGGGCTCGCGCTGGGCCGGCCGCCTCGACTGGAAGTGGCGGATCGCCCACTTCAGCCGAGATTGGCTACCGGCGCTCGTCTCGCCGACCCAGCCCCTCGGCGAGCTGACCGCGGAGGCCGCCGCACACCTCGGCCTCCGCGCCGGCCTGCCACTGATCGCCGCGGCCGGCGACAAGCAGTGCGAAGCCCTCGGCGCCGGGGCGCTCCAGCCGGAGCTCGCCGGCTTGTCGTTCGGCACGACCGCGACGATCGGCACGACCCATCGTCGCTACATCGAGGCGATCCCCCTCGTACCGCCCTACCCCGCGGCCCTGCCCGGGGCGTGGTTCGTCGAGCTCCAGGTCATGCGCGGCTTCTGGATGGTCGAGTGGTTCAAGCACGAGTTCGGTTCGGCCGAGGTCGCCCGCGGCGCCGCGCTCGACATCCCGCCCGAGGCGCTCTTCGAGGAGCTGCTCGGGGCGTCCCCGCCGGGCTCCATGGGCCTGATGCTCCAGCCGTACTGGATGCCGGGCGTCCGCTATCCCGGGCCCGAGGCGAAGGGCGCGATCGTCGGCTTCGGTGAGGCCCACGGCCGGGCTCACGTCTACCGCGCCATCCTCGAAGGCCTGGCCTACGCGCTTCGCGAAGCGGCGGACCGGACGGTCCGGCGGAGCAGGATCCCGATTGCCGAGCTGCGGGTGTCCGGCGGCGGGTCGCAATCCCGCTCCGCGGTCCAGCTGTTCGCCGACGTCTTCGGCCTGCCGGCCTCGCGCCCCCACACCCATGAGGCTTCGGGTCTCGGCGCGGCGATCGACGTCGCACTCGGGCTCGGCATTCACCCCGATCCGGACACGGCGGTTCGCGCGATGGTCCGCGTCGCCGAGCGCTTCGATCCCGACCCGGCCGCGATGCGCCTCTACGACGACCTCTATCGGTCGGTGTACCTGCCGATGTACGACCGGCTCCGGCCGCTCTACCGGGAGATTCGGCGGATCACGAACTACCCACCGGCCTAGGGCCGAGGGGTTGGTGCGCGGCGCGCCCTGGCGCGCTCGCAGCTTGCTCGGCGGGAGGCTCGCCCGGCTCGAGGACGATGACCTGGCCCAGCGACCACAGCGTCGTCGCCGTCAGGACGACCATCAGGGCCGCCAGTGGCACCTGCCGCCAGCGGGCGGACGGCGCCGGTCCCGTCTCGCGGACGGCCAGGACGTGCCCGGCCCAGGCCCCGGCGACGTGGCCCCCGACGACGGCGCCGAGCATGATCGCCCACATCGCCACCGGCGGGATCCAGTCCGATCCGTACTCGAAGTGGCCGAGGCCGAACAGGTCCCAGCCCTGCATGAACGGGTCGTTGAGCACGTTGACGATCCGCTGGCCGTCGCCGAGGACGAAGGTCAGGTAGTGGGCGACGATGTACCCGACCGCGATCGGCACGAGTCCGCCGCCGACGGCCGCGAGGCCCACCAGCCGCGCGACCGCAAGCGCGATGAGCGCGAGCAGGCCGAGGAACGCGGCCAGCTCGAGCGTCGCTTCCGGGAGCGTCGGCACGCCGAAGACGTCGAACCAGATCTGCGTCTGCGACAGCCCGTCGTACAGGATCGAGGCGACGCCCACGGCGACCAGCACGACATGGGCGGTCGTCCAGCCTGGCTCCAGCAGCCCGCGGCCGTAGCCCCGTCGTGGCACGACCCGCTCGCCGGGGCCCTCCGGCGCGCCGAACGGCGCGAGCCGGTTGAGCGTCCCGAACCAGACCGAGAACGTCTCGCCGCGCTGCCGCCACGTGTCGCGGCCGAAGTTGGCCATCGCGAGCAGCGTCAGGACCGTGTAGCCGACGAGGACGACGCCGAGGCCGCTGCCGCGATAGGCGAGCTCCAGCCAGATGACGACCGCGAGGCCGGCGACCGCCGGCCACGCCCCGAGGCGCTCGGGATAGGGCGACGGATCGAGCCCGCCGATTCCCAGCCGGCGACCCACCGCCGCGCCGATGTCGTACAGCGTCGCGAACGGATCGAGCCACGACCAGACCGGTCCGACGAGCGCGGACAGGATCGCCAGCCCGACCCAGCCGTAAACCCACAGGAACAGCGACGCGACGTCGGCATCCGAGGAGCCGCCGAGGATCGCCTGGACGACGATCCAGGCCCAGGCGACGAGCCCCACGGCGCGCAGCCCGAGGACCAGCCAGCGCGGCGCCATCACGGTGCGGCGTCGGACCGGCGCCGGCGCCCGGACGTCCCGCACGATCACGAACGCGAACGACAGCGCGACCGCGAGCGCTGCGCCGCCGAGGTACGCGGCCAGCGGCAGCGGCGATTCGACGCGGCCGACCAGCCCGTGGGCGAGCACCGGCGTCGGCAGGGCCAGCGCCGCCAACCCGAGCGCGATGAAGATCGGACGTCGGGCCCTCGCGGGGACGCGGGCCCACGCGGCTATGCCCGGACCTCCTGGCGCATGAAGCGCGCGTAGGCGAGCGCGAAGCAGCCCACCGTCAGCGCGACGAGGGTCACCAGGTGCGGCATCACCAGGAACAGGCTCTGGTCGAACGACAGCAGCGACGGGATCTGGTCGGCGAGCGACGGGTTGTAGAGGTCCTGGGCGTTGACCGTCGTGACGGACGGGTTGAGGAGGGCGATCGAGGCCTCGCCGTAGATCTGGCTGGGCAGCAGGCGCAGCAGGAACTGCTGGGTCCCGGCCGCGTCGACGACGTTGGAGCCACCCGTCAGGACACTTCCGAGGAGACGGACCAGGAAGGGCCCGAACAGCGGGACGGCCACGAACAGCCAGGCACCGAACGCGACGAGGGCCGACGTCGCGGCTCGCCGGATGACGACCGACAGCAGCGTCCCGAAGGCCAGCCACAAGGCGACGTAGAGGACCGTCACGAGGTACCAGCCCATCAGCCGCAGGATCTCCTCGGGCTCGGGCGTGATCCCGAGACGGAGCATCCCGAAGCCAGCGATGACGAGCATCACCGCCATCAGGACCGCGGCGATGACCGCGAGGCCGGCCGCGAACTTGCCGTTGATCACGTCGTCGCGGTGGATCGGCTGCGACAACAGGCGCGGCAGCGTGCCCTCGTGGCGTTCGCCGTTGACGGCATCGAAGGCGAAGCCGACGCCGAGCAGCGGCGCGGCGATCGCGACGAACGTCTGGACGGTGACGAAGGCGATGCCCTCCGGCCCGAGGACGAACAGCGCCAGGAACACCCCTGGCTCGCCGCTCGCCGACGAGGCCAGGGCCCGAATCCGCTCCGCGGCGAAGTAGAGCGGGATGAGCGCGGCCACGCCGAGCACGACGAGCAGGACGTAGAACCGGATGCTGAGGATGTGATCCGCGAACTCCTTCGCCGCGACGATCGTCCAGCCGGCGGGCTGGCGGGTCGGGATCGCTGCGGTGCGGCGGGGCGCCGCCTCGGTGGCCGTGCTCATGCCTCGTCCCGCCGATCGGGCCGGGCCGGCCGACGGCCGATGGGCCGCGAGGAGCCGGGTCGGCCGCCAACCGGCGGCCTCGGGCCGGGGCGCCGGACGCCGTCACCGGGACGCCCCGGGGTCCTGCCGCTCGCCGTGGCGGCGCCGCCCCGGGGCCCCCCGGGTCCCGCGGCCTTCGGGGGCCGGACGGCCGCCCGGGCGTCGGCGGCGCTGAGGCCCTGCTCCGCGAGCGCCCGGCGGTAGATGTCATCGAGCGAGGCCGAGACCTCGCGGATGGAGCTCAAGCGGAGCGACTCCGCGGCCGAGATCGCCAGGACGGACTCGCGGACTCCTCCCGCCCTCGACGCCGGCCGCACGACGAGCGTCCACTGGTCGCTGGACAGGCGGCCGCGGTGCACCTCGACCACCCCATCGATCTGGCCGAGCAGCTCGGTGGCCCGGACAGCGGTCGCCTCGTCCATGCCCTCGAAGCCGACCTCGACGTGGGCCGAGTCCTCGCCGAAGCGCGCTGCGAGCTCTGTCACCGTGCCAACCCCGATGAGCCGGCCGGCGGCGAAGATTCCGACCCGGTCGCAGACCGACTGGACCTGGTTGAGCAGGTGGCTCGAGAGCATCACCGCCAGGCCGCGCTCTCGGACGAGCGCCCGGAGGAGGTCGAGGATCTCGACCACGCCGATCGGGTCGATCGCGGTCGTCGGCTCATCGAGGATCAGGACCGCCGGGTCCTTCACCAGGGCGTCGGCGATGCCGAGACGCTGCAGCATGCCCCGGGAATACGTCTCGACCTTCGTGTCGGCCCGGGCCGTCATGCCCACCTGCTCGAGGACGTCGTCGATCCGGCGCTCGGCGCCGCGGCCCGTGAGCCCGTTCAGGCGTGCCGTGTACCGGATGTTCTCCCGGCCGGTCATGCCGCCGTAGAAGCCGACGTTGTCGGGCAGGTAGCCGACTCGGCGCTTGACCTCGAGTGGCTGGCGGGTGGGATCGTAGCCGACGACGCGCGCCGCCCCGCGGCTCGGCTCGGTCAGGCCGAGGAGCATGAGGATCGTGGTCGTCTTGCCGGCGCCGTTCTGGCCCAGCAGGCCGAAGATCTCACCGGCGTGGATCTCGAGCTCGAGCGCGTCAACGGCCACGAGGTCGTCGTAGCGCTTCGTGAGCCGCCGGGTGACGATCGGCGAGTCCGGCCACGGGACGGCCGGACGGTCAGGTCGGCGGCCCTTCCGCCGGGCCACGTCCGCGACGGGCCGCGCGTCCGCCGCGACGGGCGCCCCCGGGGCTCCCTCGGGCTGCGGGGTCACGGCGCCCATCAGCGCCGGCCGTAACGCTGGAAGACCCACCACAGGCCGCCGAACGCGGCGAGGATGAGGACGATCCCGATGACGGCGCCGATGATCGAGGTCTGGACCGTGAAGCGGATCTCCTCCGTGTCACGGGCCTGGTCACCCGTCGCCCGAATCGTCATCACGTAGTCGCCGGCGATGGCGTCGCCCGAGGGGGTGATCAAGGCCGTGACGGTCACGGGCTGGTCGGGCGCCACGGACGCGACGGTCTCCTGGTCGCCCCAGTCGACGGTCCAGCCGCTCGGTAGGGTCGCGGCCATCTTGACGTTCGTGATCGGCGCGGTCCCGGTGTTGGTGAGCAGGACCTGCTGCTCGTAGCCTGCGCCGGCGTTGCCACTGCCGGTGAGGACGCCGGTCGGCGTCGAGACGCTCAACGTGTAGGAGCCGGTGATCTCGACCGACAGGTCCTGGGTCAGCTGGTGGGTGCCGACGTTGGCGATGACCTGGAGCGGGTACTCGCCGGGGTCGATCGTCGCCGGGGCATTGACGGTCACGGAGATGCCGGCTGTCCCGCCAGCCTTGGCGACGGCGCTCGCGGCGTTGGTCTGGCCGGTCGGACGGGCCTCCACGGACCAGCCCTCGGGGCCCTGGCCGGTGGCGGTGTAGGTGAGATCCTCCTCCGTGTCGTTCCGGATGTTCAGCGTGAACGTGAACGTCTGGTCGGCAGCGCCACGGAGGCCGGGCACGTCGGTGCTGATCGTCACCTCGCCGGCCACGTTCTCCTGGACGGTGATGTCCAGCGGAAGCGTCCGGGTCGTGCCTTCGGATTCGGCGGTGACGGTGATCCGGTGGGTGCCGGTGGCAGCGGCCGGCACGTCGACGTCGAGCCGGACAGTCGTCGGCTCCTCCCCGTCCGGGTAGACCGCGTTGACGACGAAGCCGCCGCCGCGAAGTGCCGCCGTCCAACCGGTCGGCACGCCCGAGACCGACAGGTCGACCCGTGCAGCGGGCGAGGTCTCGACGTCCATGCTGAAGCTGACCCGCGTTCCCGGACTCGCCACGACGGCGGGATAGGGGGTCGTGAGGCTCAGCCTGTCGACGGCGAAGGCCGCCGGTGCCAGGCTCGTCGCCAAGAGCGCCGCAGCCCCGAGCGAGATCAAGCCCCGAATCCAGCGCGCAGACAAGGTCGTATCTCCTCCTCAAACCGTACGTCGGTGGCGCCCGAATCTCGCCACTCTCTCGCGATCCGGGCAACCAAGATGCGCTTCAGGGTCGGTTAGGAGTCCTGAATCGCATTTGACAGCGAGGTAGATATGGTCTCATGCTCCGTTTCGTCAAGTTGAACGCCGAAATGGGACAGCAGGTCTGAGCATCGATCGAGTCACGAACCCGTCGACTCGCTCCCGCGTCCACGAGGCAACCATCACGCCCGCCGCCCAACCCGCGGCCGGCCACCCGACCGCCGTCTCGAGCCCATCCCGCTCCGAGGTCGCGGCCAGAAAGAACGAACCAGCGTCCATGCTCACTCGCACCTATCAATCGTCCGTGGTCGGGCGATCCGCCTCGATGCGCCGAATGCGCCGGCGGTCCCTCGCCACGCGCCTCTACTGCCGCACCAACGGGTGCGCCAGCTTCCTGGAGATCGACCCGGAGCGCGGCATCGCCGCCTGCCCGATCTGCGGCTATACCCGCCGCCTCGACTGACCCGGGTGCCGGCGTGACGATCGGGTGACCGTCGCCGGCATCGACCCCGCGCGCGTCGCCGCCCTCCTCGCCCGGGAGGTGGCACGGTTTGCCGAGCGTCACCCACGCTCACGTGCCCTGCACGAGCGTGCGCGCCACAGCCTGCTCGACGGCGTGCCGATGAACTGGATGGTCAAGTGGGCCGGACCCTTCCCGCTCTTCCTCGAGTCGGCCTCGGGGGCCCGGGCGACGTGCGTCGACGGTCACGAGTACGTCGACCTGTGCCTTGGCGACACCGGGGCCATGGCGGGGCACGGGCCAGCCGCGACGATCGCCGCGGTGGAGCGGCAGCTGCGGCGCGGGATCACCACGATGCTCCCGACCGAGGACGCGGCCTGGGTCGGCGAAGAGCTCGGGCGTCGCTTCGGGCTGCCACTCTGGCAGTTCACGCTCACGGCCACCGACGCCAATCGCTTCGCCCTCCGACTGGCCCGGGAGATCACGGGGCGGCCGCTCGTCGCCGTGCACGAGTGGTGCTACCACGGGACGGTCGACGAGACGCTCGCCGTGCTCGGCGTGGACGATCGAGTCGTCGCGCGCCGGGGGAATCTCGGCCCACAGGTCGATCCGGCCCGGACGACGCGCGTCGTTCCGTTCAACGATCTCGACGCTCTCGACGCGGCCCTCGCCGACGGCCGGATCGCCGCGCTCCTCATCGAGCCGGCCCTGACCAATGTCGGAATCGTCCTCCCCGAAGCCGGCTACCTCGAAGGGGTGCGCGAGATCACGCGGCGGCACGGGACGATCCTCATCCACGACGAGACCCACACGATCTGTGCCGGACCCGGTGGCGTGACCGGCGCGATGGGCCTCGAGCCGGACATGCTCGTGATCGGCAAGACGATCGGCGGCGGCATCCCCGCCGCGACCTACGGCATGACCGAGGCGATCGCGGCGCGAGTCCGGTCGGCGGTGACCGTCGAGGACTCCGACGTCGGCGGAATCGGCGGCACGCTGGCCGGCTACGCGCTCTCGTTGGCCGCCATCCGGGCGACGCTCGGCGAGGTCCTCACCGACGCGGCCTTCGGGCGGATGCTGCCGCTCGCCGAGCGCTGGGAACGCGGGGCGGCGGACGCCATCGCCCGCCGCGGCGCGCCGTGGAGCGTCACGCGCCTCGGCGCGCGCGCCGAGTACCACTTCACGCCGGACCCGCCGCGAAGCGGCGCCGAGCAGGTGGCCCACGCCGACTTCGAGCTGGAGCGGCTGCTCCACCTGTGGGCCATGAATCGCGGGGTCCTGATGACGCCCTTCCACAACATGGCCCTGATGTCGCCGGCGACGACCGAGGCGGACGTCGACCGGCACACGAGCGTCTTCGACGAGGCCCTGGCCGCGATCTTCGCCTGATGCGGGACCGCCGTGGCGGCTCGCCACGGCGGTCGAGGCATCGGACGCCCCCCGACCTCGGCCGGTGGCGGCCTATGATGCCGACCCATGTCCCTGATGTCCGCGGAGGCCGCCGGCCTCGGCGACCGTGCGCTCGAGGCGGCCCGCGGCCGGACCCGCTGGTCCCTCGTGGCCGGCGTCGCCCTCGGCAGCACCGGGCACATCGCGGCGGTGACCGTCGCGACGATCGTTGCCAAGGACCTGCTCGGCTCGGGAACCCTCGCCGGTGCGCCGGGCTCGACGGTCGTCCTCGGCGCGGCGGCCGGGGCCGTGGTCCTGTCGTATGTCATGTCGAAGCGCGGCCGCAGGCTCGGGCTGAGCCTTGGCTATCTCGTGTCCGTGGCCGGCGCGCTCATCGCGACCGCGTCGGTCCTGTGGCGGTCGTTCCCGCTGCTCCTCATCGGGACCTTCCTCATCGGCTTCGGCAACTCCTCGAACCAGCTGTCGCGCTACGCGGCCGCCGACCTCGTCGCTCCGGAGCGGCGGGCCGTCGCGATCGGGATCGTCGTCTGGGCCGCGACCGTCGGGGCCGTCGTGGGGCCGTGGCTGGTGCCGATCTCGAGCGACCTCGCCAACGCGGCCGGCCTGCCGGCACTGGCGGGCCCGTACCTGGTGCCGGTCGTCTTCGTGGGCCTCGCCGGGCTGCTGTCGTTCCTCCTGCTCCGGCCGGATCCGTTCGCACTCGCCCATCACACGACCGTCCGAGGCGCGGCCGATCCCGATGCCCAGCCGACCACCGTCATCCTCCGGCGCCCGACCGTCCTTGCGGCTCTCGTGGCGCTCGTCGCGGGCCAGTTCACGATGGTCCTGGTGATGACCTACACGCCGCTCCACCTGACGGCGCACGACCACGGTCTCGACGTCGTCGGCCTCGTCATCAGCGGCCACGTCGCCGGGATGTTCGCCTTCGCCCCGCTCTCGGGCAGGATCGCCCAGGCGCTCGGGTCGGTACCGACGATCTTCGCCGGCTCGGCCATCCTGGCCTTGGCATCGGGCCTCGCGGCATTCGCCCCGGAAACGGACCCGACCGTCCTGTTCGCGGCCCTGTTCCTGCTGGGATTCGGCTGGAACCTCGGGTTCGTCGCCGGCAGCGCGATGCTCTCGTCCGGCCTCGAGCTGGCCGAGCGAGCCCGGATCCAGGGCCTCGCCGACGCGGTCATCTGGAGCACGTCGGCGATTGCCAGCCTCGGCTCGGGGGTCATCGTGGCGCTGGCCGGCTACACCGGCCTCGGCATCCTCGGCGCGGCCCTCGTGGCCATCCCGGTGTGGGTGCTGCTCGGGCGCCGGTCGGCGATCGCGGCTGCGGCCGCGCGCTGAGCCTCAGCTCGCCGGGACCAGCTCCCGGACGAGCCAGGCCGCCAGGACCCGCGCGCACTCCACGACCTCCGGCAGGGGGACGGACTCGTCGGCGACGTGGGCGAGGCGCTTGTCCCCCGGCCCGAAGATCACCGTCGGCGTCTGACCCTCGTTCACCAGCAGCCGCATGTCCGCGCCGTACGGCTCGCCGGCGAATCGCGCCTGGCGCCCCGTCACGCCTGCGGCGACGGCGGCAAGGCCGACCGGCAGCGGGTGGTCGGCCGGCACCTGCGACGACGAGAACCGGCCGCCGACGATCTCGACCGTCGCCGGGTGCTCGCGCAGGAACGGGTCCGCCGAGCAGGCTGCCTCGATGCACCGCCGGAGGTCGGCCTCGGCATCGCGCCAGGTTTGTCCAAGGCGCACGCCGTAGCGACCGTCCGCGACGACCCGATCCATGACCGTCGAGGCCCAGTCGCCGCCGTGGACGATCCCGATCATCGTCGCGTACGGCAGGCCGTGGACGGTCATGAGCGGCTGCGTCTCGGACTCGTTCCGGGCGCGCTCGTCGTCCTCGAGGGCGCGCACCAGGACGCCCAGCTTGTCGAGCGCCGAGACGCCCTCGCGCCGCACCGAGGCGTGGGCCGCCCGGCCGGGCACGGTCAGCCGGAACGTGATCGCGCCCGCATGCGCAATGACGATGTCCAGCCCGGTTGGCTCGGTGATGATGGCCATGTCGCCGGTGACGCCCGCCCGGATCGCGGCGAGCATGCCCTGGCCGCCATCCTCCTCGGACGGGACGCTGGCGACGAGCACCTCGCCGTCGAGCCGTTCCCGGAGCCCGGCCGTCGTGAGCGCGCGGACGGCCCCGAGGATCGCCGCGACGCCGCCCTTCATGTCCACCGCCCCGCGACCGAAGAGCCGGACCCCGTCGATCTCGCCGGACCACGGATCATGGCTCCAGGTCGCGGGATCGCCGGGCGGCACGACGTCCACGTGGCCGACGAGGATCAGCCGGCGGCCGTCCCCACGCCCGGCCCGGCCGAGGACGATCGGCAGCCTGTCGCGGGGCATCTCGGCGCCCGGCCAATCGGGGTCGTCGCGGGCGAACGCAGCCGGATCGGGCTCCAGGCGGTCGACCTCGCAGCCGATCTCTCCGAGCAGCCCGGCCACGAGATCCTGCACCGCCCCCTCGTCGCCGGTGACGCTGGGGGTCCGCACGAGCCGCGACAGGGCATCGGTCGCGAAGACCGGGTCGACCGCGTCAGCCGCCCGACGCTCGACCGGCGACAGCTCCGCGGTGAGGCTCCGGCCGGTCAACCCCGGAGGATCGGCCGAGCCATGCAGGTCGGGCCGCCCGAACCGTTGATGCCGATCTCGGTCGCCGGATAGGTGTGGATCTCGATCCCGTGGGCCGCCAGGTTTCGGGTCAGGACCGGGTTGCCCTCGGCGATCACGACCACGCCGGGTCGCACGACGAGGACGTTGCCGCCGAGGGTCGTGAACTCCTCGTCGGCGACCTCGATGAAGCGGTAGTCGAGATCCATCAGCAGCTGCCACAGCCCGACCGGCAGCAGCGGCAGGTACACGACCGCGAGGTCGTCGGCGATCGGGTGGATGACCGACATCAGGTGGACGAGCTTCTCGTGGCCCCGCCAGTAGGGCACGTCGAAGACCCGGACGTCGCCACCGACCAGGCCGGCGAGCTGCCGAGCGCCGGGATCGTTCGTTCGCAGCGTCCGGCCGATCACGAACAGGTCCGGTCGGAGCCAGAACGTGTCGCCCCCCTCGGCGGTCCCCGGCGCCTCGATCCGCCCGATGGTCGGGATGCCGTGCGACTGGGTCCAGCGCTCGATGGCCGCGGGCTCCACCTGCCGGTTCGGCTTGCCAGGGCGCAGCGGGATCGCGCCGCGATCGGTGATCAGCAGCGGATCGAAGGCGTACACGAGGTCGGGACTGTCGACCTCCTCATCGATCCGGTGCACGCGGACGCCAAGGCCGGCGAGGATGTTCGCGAACGCGTCGTGCTCGCGCTGGGCGACGTCGAGGTCGCAGGGATGGAAGAAGCCGTGGGCCGGGTTCTCGAAGGCCCGGCCAAACGCCGGCCCGGGTCGCTTCAGCAGGACGTCCCGGAGCGGCGCCGTCATGCTCTGGCCGCCGAACGCCATGGCGGTCGATGCCGTCCGAGATTCGAGCGTGGTCATCGCCGAAGGATATCGACTCGGCTCACCTCGCCACGCGCCGCGCCACAGCGCGCCCAGCAGCGCGTCACATACGCCGGGAGGACGCTGGAGGGTCCGTTTCGATGGCAGGCCGGTGGCGGCGTCTCGGGGATCGTGTCCCGTCGGGTTCGATCGGCAAGGCGGTGGTCTCCGTCTCGGTCGTCGCCCTCGTCGGCATTTTCCTCGTCCAGGTCTCCGGCGGCCCGATCGCGAGCCCGTCCGCCTCGCCCGGCGCGAGCCAATCGGCCGCGAGGCCGACCGCGTCGCCGCGGCCTCCCGCCTCACCCCTGCCTCTCCCGACCCCCGGCGCGAGTCCCGAGCCCTGGGAGGACTTCGAGCTGCCCGCTGCCCTGCTCGTCGCCGAGCTCAGCCCGACGGCCAGCGACACGGCCGGCGTCAAGGTCGGCTCGGGGTTCAGGCTCCGCAGCCTCGACGGCACGCCCGCGGTTGCGCTGGCCCGTGGCCTCCAGAGCCAGCCCGCGGTTGCACTCAGCATCCAGCCCGGCGAGTCGGACGACGTGGCGATCTTGACGCCGGCCGTCGCCCTCGATCCCGGCGCGACCTACCGCTTCCGCCTGTTCTCCCCGGACGGCGCGCTCGGCGGCTCGTGGGCGTTCCAGACTCAGCGGCCGGTGCACGTCACCGGGACGCTGCCCGGGGACATGGAGACCGCCGTTCCCCTCACGACGGGGATCGAGGTCACCTTCGACCAGGACGGAAGCACGGACATCGCCGCCCACTTCCGGATCGAGCCGGCGGTCGACGGCCGCTTCGAGCAGCACGGTCGGACCTGGGCCTTCGTGCCCGAAACTCGGCTCCGCGCCGCGACCGCGTATCGCGTGACGATCACCCGCGGCGTTGCCCTCGAAGGCTCCGACCAGGTCCTCGAGGACGACGTGTCGTTCCGGTTCGAGACCGCCCGGGCGGGCACCCCCGTCCGCGAGTTCGCCCTGCAGTTCGAGAGCCCGCTGATGGCCCTCCGGCCGAGCGATCGCGTGGCGCTGCCGATCGCCCATGACGACGACGACGAGGAATGGGCGGTGTCGTGGCCGACGAGCCTGCCGGTCGAGGTCTACCTGCTGCCCAACCGCGCCGCGACGATCGATGCGGCGACCCGGCTCACCGGCCCCGACAGCTGGCTGCGCGCCTCCGGGGCGGGCCTCGTCCCGACCTCCGACCTGCAGCGGGTTGCCCGAGTCGACGCACCGATCGCCCGTGGCCGGGACGATTCGCCGTCGCTCTTGATGGTTCCCGTCGACCTCGATCCGGGCGCCTACGTCGTCGTCGTGCCGCGCGAGCGTGGACCCGTCCAGGCCCTCCTCCAGATCAGGAACCTGGGGGCCTACGGGCTGTCGACCGACACCCGGTCCGTCGTCTGGGTTCACGACCTCCAGAGCCTCGATCCCGTCGGCGGCGCCGTCGTCGCAACGGCCGACGGCCGCGAGCTGGCGCGAACGGCTGCCGATGGATTGGCGGACTTCGCGACCCCGCCCGCCCTCGTGCCGCAGGCACCGGACGAGGAATGGACGCCGTGGCCGACGGTCATCTCCGTCACGACGCCCAGCGGCCGCTGGCTCGTCGTCGCCCTCGGCATCCGGACGAGCTACTGGACCTCGTACCTGAACAACCGGCCCTCGAGCGCCGACGAGCCAATGAACCGGTGGTGGCTCCTGCTCGAAACCGATCGCGACCAGTACCGCCAGACCGACACGATCCGGGCCTGGGGGTTCGTCCGGGAGCGCTCCGACCGGAGCGTGCCCGTCGACGTCGAGCTCCGACTGTACCCGGAGGACGGCCTGGGCGACGCACCGCTGGCCAGGGTTTCCGTCCAGCCAACCGCGCAGGGCGTCTTCCTCGCAGAGCTCCCGATCGCGTTCCTGCCGATGGGCGACTACGCGCTTGGCCTGTTCGTCGGTGATCGAGAAGCGTCCACGACCTGGCTCAGCGTGAGCCAGATCCGGAAGCCGAGCTACCGCCTCGACATCGCCACCGACCGGCTCGTCTACCTCGACGAGGATCGGATCTCGGTGACGATCCACGCGACGTTCTTCGACGGCACTCCCGTCCCGAATGCCGAGCTGCGCGTCCGCACCGGCAGCTGGAGCGACGAAGACCGCGATCAGACCGTCGCGGTCACGACGGACGCGCTCGGGGTGGCCCGCGCCGCCGTCACCGCTCGGTACGGGAACAAGCGTCGAGAGGGCTGGGATTACCAGTTCGTGTACGTGCGGCCGGTGAACCCCGAAGAGGGGTCGATCCAGGGCGAGGACCAGGTCATGGTCTTTCCCTCCAAGGCCTGGCTTGCCGCCGACGCCGAGCTGGACGGGACGAACCTCGAGGTCGCTGGCCGGTTGACCCGTGTCGACTTCGACGCGGTCCAGGCCGCGCTCGCCGATGGTTCATGGGACTGGGACGCCGACCCGTCTGGTCGCCCGATCGACGCTGCATCGGTTCGGGCCACCGTGATCCAGCACGTCACGACCCGGCGCCAGGTCGGGACCACCTACGACTACATCGAGAAGGTCGTCGTCCCGATCTACCACTACGACACGGTGGAACGGACCGTCGGCACCTACCAGGCCACGACACGATCGGACGGGTCATTCCACCTCGCCGTTGACGTCCCGAAGGCGACGGACGACTACACGGTCGTCCTCCGCTCGGCCGACGGCGCCGGACGGCCCATCCAGCTGGAGACTTGGGCTCAGCCGAAGATCCGGCCCGCGGCCCGTTTGCAGCCGTCCTACCTCGGCACGTATCCCACCGGCTGCGGGGGCGTGCCCGACCACGTCGTCGGGCTCGACCAGACCGCGGTGCTCACGCTGCATGACGGCGACGGGCGCGTCGCGGACGACGGCCGGTTCCTGTTCCTCGTCGGTGCCCGAGGCCTCGTCGATGCCCAGGTCAGCGCCGGCTCGACGTTCCAGCGAACCCTCCGCAGCTCGGACCTGCCTGGCTTCACGGTCCGGGCGGTCCAGGTGACGGAGGTCGGCTACACGGTTGCGGACGTCGGCGTCCGCGTCGACCAGGACGACATGCGGCTGACGGTCCGCCTCGCCCCCGACCACGAGGCCTACCGCCCGGGTGGCACCGTCACGCTCGGCGTCACGACCCTCGGGCCGGGCGGCGATCCCGTGGCGGCGGAGGTCGTCCTGCAGGCCGTCGACGAGAAGCTGTACGCGATCGGGGCGGCCCACGTGCCCGACGTCCTGCCATGGCTGATGCGGGAAGTCGGTGATGGATTCCTGCAGGCGACGGCGTCGCACTCGGCGACGCGCACCTACGAAGGTGGCTGCGGCGCGACCGGCGGGGACGGCGAGCGCGAGGACTTCGAGGACGTGGTGACCTTCCAGCTGGTCCGGACGGGGGCTGACGGGCGGGGCACCGCTACGTTCAAGCTGTCCGACGACCTCACGAGCTGGCGTCTCACCGCGACGGCCATCAGCGGCGACCTCCGGGCCGGCAGCGGCACGACCCTCGTCCCGGTCACGCTGCCGTTCTTCGTGGAGGCCGTGCTGGCGCCCGACTACCTCGTGGGAGAGCAGCCGGTCCTGCGCCTGCGGGGGTTCGGCACGAGCCTCGAGGCGGATGATCCGGTGCGCTACACGGTCGCGGCCCCGAGCCTCGGCCTCACCGACACGACCGTGCAGGGCCGGGCCTTCACCGCGGCCCGCATCCCGTTGCCCGCCGTCACCGCGGGCGACCACCGGATCACGATCACCGGCCACGGACCTGACGGGCTGACCGACACCCTCGTCCGGGTCGTCCGGGTCGTCCCGAGCCGGCTCGCCGGCATCAACACCCGCTACGACCTGTTGGACGCCGGCTACGAGCCCCCGGGTGGCGAGGGCTTGACGCACTACCTGGTGGTCGATGCAGGGCGCGGCTCACTGGTCCCGCTCCTCGAGGAGCTGGCATGGACCCGCAGCGCTCGTTTCGATCGGGCTCTCGCCGCCGAGGCAGCGCGTCAGCTCCTGATCGACGAGTTCGGGTTCGATCCGACGACGCTGCCGGAAACGGGGTTCGACTCGTCCGCCTATGACCACGGCCTCGTTGCGCTGCTGCCGTACGGGTCGGGCGATCTCGAGCTCACCGCGCTCGCGGCGCTCGTCGCCCCGGACGACGTCAGCCCGGACGGGCTCCGCGCGCGGTTGGGCCGGGACGACGATGGCGAGGATGGCGGGCCACTGACGCGCGAAGCCCGAATCATCGCCCTGGCGGGCCTCGCCGCGCTCGGCGACGACGTCCTGGCCGAGCTCCGGACCATGGCCTCGGAGCCGCTGACCGTTCGCGAGCGCCTGTGGCTCGCGCTGGGGATCGCGGCCTCCGGCGACGAGAACGGCGCCCGGGCGATCGAGCGGGCCCTGCTCGATACCCACGGGCAGCGGCTCGGGCCGTGGGTCCGGCTGGAGGTCGGCCATTCGATCGAGGACACCCTCGAAGCCGCCGGCCTGCTGCTGGTCCTGAGCGCCCGTCTCGGCGAGCCGTTCGGGCGGGATGTCGCGCGGTACCTCGCCGATCACCCATCGCGCGAGCGATCGTTCGCGCTGCAGGAGCTGGCCTACGCACAATCGGTCGCGGAGCGGTCGCCGCGGACGGCCACCCGCTTCGCGTGGACCGTGGCGGGCGCGCGCCACGAGGTGGATCTCGCCCCGGGCCGCTCGTTCACCGTGGTGCTCTCGGCCGCGCAGCGCCAGGGGTTCCGCCTGGAGCCGCTCGCCGGCGAGCTCGCCGTCGTGAGCTCCTGGGAGGGAGATCTCGACCCGATGCCAGGCGGGACACTTGCCCGGATTGCACGAAGCGTAACGCCCGCCGGCGACGTGGCGGAGGATGCCCTCGTCCGCGTGTCGATCACGGTGGAGTTCGGGCGGCTGGCGACCGCCGGCTGCTGGCAGATCACGGATCTCGTGCCGTCGGGCTTGGTCCCGCTGTCCTACGGCGAGGCCGAGTACGAGGACGAGGAAGATCCATCAGGATCCCGCGAGTGGCCGTATGCCATCGAGGGTCAGCGGGTCTCGTGGTGCATGTCGGTGGACAATCCCTCGCGTCGGGTCGACTACCTCGCCCGCGTCGTGTCGCCCGGCACGTTCACCTGGGAGCCGGCGATCATCCAGGCGGTCGACGCGCCGGAGATCGGGGCGGCGACGGAGGCGACGACGTTCAGGATCCGCTAGTGATGGCGGGCGCGGCGAACCGGGCCGGGGAGAACGCGGGGTCGATCTCGGCCGCGCGCCCGAGCACGAGGTCTGCGACCTGGCGGGCCGACGCCGGGCCGCATGAGATGCCCCACGGGCCGTGCCCGGAGGCGATGTAGAGGCCGTCGGTCCACGGAACGGTGCCGACCACGGGCCGACCGTCGATCGACGCGGGGCGGGCGCAGGCCCGGACCTCGCGGATCGGGGCGTCGACGATTCCCGGCACGAAGGTCATGGCGTTTTCCAGCAGGGGCTCGATCCAGCTGGGCGGGTCCGGCTCGCGCGACAGGAACGTCGAGCCGACCGCGGATGCACCGCCCGCCGTGATCAGGCTGAAGTTCGGAGCGGGATCGCCGGCGTCTGCCCGCGCCTCCTGACGCACCGCAGCCTCGCCGGTACCGAGGGCCTCGTCCATCTCGGCCTCCTCGAGGACGTGGTGCGGCGGGTCCGCCAGGAGCGTCTCGACGACCACGCCCCAGCGGTGCTCGATGGGTCGCCACGCGCCACCGGGGTCGACGAGCTCCGGCGACCACGGGCCGGCCGCCACGACGACCGCGCCCGCAGGTTCGACCCGACCCGCGACGGCCACGCCCGTGCAGCGATGGCCGTCGATCACCGGCCGAGCCTCGTGGCCGAGCCGGATCGAGACGCCGCGGCGCTCGGCGAGCGTCGCGAAGGCGTACGTCGGCGCGGAGGGCACCACCGGATAGCCGATCGCCACGCGGCAGGCCACGACGTCCGGCGCGAGGGACGGCTCGAGCGCCCGAAGCGCGGGGCCCTCGACGACCTCGGGCGAGATGGCCGGGAACGCCGCGCCGAGGTGCGCCGCCAGGACCCGAACAACCCCTGGGTCATGGGATACCAGCAGTAGCCCCGCCGGCGGAGCGTCGAAGTCCGCGATCCGCCAGCCGACCTCGGCCTGGGCGCGGCGAAAGTGCTCGCGGCTCTCCTCGAAGAGCGGCACGATGACCGGGTCGAAGGCCGGTTGGATGACGCCCGAGTTGCGACCGGAGGCTCCGGCCGCCAGGGCCTCGCGTTCGTAGAGGGTCACCCGCGCACCCGCCTCGGCGAGGAACGTCGCGGTTGCGGTGCCGACGATGCCGCCGCCGATGACGGCCACGTCGGGTGTCGTCACGCCGGCAGTCACGGCCGGCGGGTGCTAGACGACGGCCGGCGCGGCCGGCTGCTGGCCGCGCGACCCGGCGATGGCGGCGAGCTCCTCGACGAGGCGCGCGACCTCGCCGCGGGTGTTGTAGTGCGTCCGCCCGATCCGGACGACGCCGTCCGGTGCGAGGCCCAGGCGCTCGCTCAGCCCGGTCGCGTAGAAGTCGCCGTCCCAGACCGCGATGCCGCGCTCGCCGAGGAGGGCCGCGACGGCTCGCGGCGCCAGGCCGTCGAGCGTGATCGCCGCCGTGGGCGTGCGCCGTTCGAGGTTCGCGTCGCCCCGGAGCCCGACCAGCCGGACGCCCGGGATCGCCTCGAGTCGCTCCTCCAGGCCGGCATAAAGCTCGAGCTCGTAGGCGCGAATCGCGGTCATCCCCGCGACGAGACGCTCCCGCCGGGGGGCGCCGGCCGCCGCGCCGCCGTATCGCGACCCGAGCTCGGCGAGGTACTCGACTGCGGCGAGCGCCCCCGCCTGGCCCTCGAAGTTGCCGGTCCCGGTCTCGAAGCGGTGGCTGGCCGGACGGACCTTGTACGCCGGCAGGCGCTCGAGGACGTCGCGACGCCCGTACAGCGCCCCGAGGTGCGGGCCGAAGAACTTGTAGACCGAGCAGGCGACGAAGTCGGCGTCGGCTGCCCGCGCGTCGAGCGGCAGGTGCGGCGCCGCGTGGACCGCGTCGACGAACAGCCATGCGCCAGCCGCATGGGCCCGGCGGGCGATCTCGGCGACCGGGTTGATGGTGCCGACGGCGTTCGAGGCCCAGCCGACCGCGACGAGCCGGGTCCGGTCGGTCAGGACCCGGTCGAGCTCGGCGAGGTCGAGCGTGCAGTCGTCGAGCCGCGGCTCCCAGGTCCGGACCTCGAGTCCCCGGTCGGCCGCCATGGCGAGCCACGGGTCGACGTTCGCCTGGTGGTCGAGGCCGGTCACGACGACCTCGTCGCCGGGCCGCAGGGCGGCTCCGATCGAGCGCGAGACGTGGAACGTCAGCGTCGTCATGTTCGCGCCGAGGGCGATCTCGTCGGCGTCGACGCCGAGCAGGTCGCCGATCGCGGCGTGGGCCTCGTCGACGATCGCATCGGAACGGATCGAGGTCGGGAACGCGCCGCCGTGGTTGGCGTTCGATTCGCGGTAGTAGCGAGCCACGGCGTCGATGACCGATTCGGGGACCTGCGTCCCGCCGGGCCCGTCGAAGAAGGCGATCGGGCGGCCATCGTGCCGCAACGTCAGGGCCGGGAAGCGGGCGCGGATCGCCGCCACGTCGAACTCGGGCATGAGCCGATCGTAGCCGGTCCCCCCACGACGCGGACGCCAGGGCATGGGGGTCGCATCGATCCGGTGGGTAGTTGACCGATCAACGACCTTCGCCGTACGATCAACGGCGCATGCCCGAGATCGCTCCCCTCACCCCTCGCGACCCTCGCCTCGCCCCGTGGCGAGCCTTCGTGCGCGCCCAGGCCCACGTCGCCCGCCGCCTGGACGAGGACCTCCGGGCGGAGCACGGGCTCTCGCTGCAGGAGTACGTCGCGCTCCTGAGCCTCGTCGAGTCGCCCGATCGTCGCCTGCGCATGGGCCGGCTGGCGGAGGCCCTGAACCTCTCGAAGAGCGGCGCCACGCGGCTCATCGACCGGCTCGTCGTTGACGGCCTCGTCGAGCGGGTGAGCTGTTCGAGCGATGCCCGCGGCGCCGAGGCCGCGCTCACCGAAGCCGGCGTCGACCGCCTCCGCACGGCGGCGCCGACCCACCTCCGCGGCATCGCCGACTACTTCCTCTCGGCGATCGAGAGCGATGACCTCGCGGTCGTCGAGCGGACGATGCGGAGCGTCGGGGAGAAGGCCTGCGGCCAGGCCGCCGGGCGCGAGGTGGAGCGATCCGGCGGGGAGGTCCGGGCAAGGGTTTGACCGGCCGGCTCTGGGTCGGGACGTCCGGGTTCGCGTACCGCGACTGGGCGCCTCGCTTCTACCCGCCGGGTACGCCGCCGTCGGGCCTGCTGCGCGCCTACGCGGCACGGCTGCCCGCGGTCGAGCTCAACGCCACGTTCAGGCGACGACCGACGCCGTCGGCGATCGCCGGCTGGCTCCGGGCCACGCCGCCGGAGTTCCGGTTCGCGGTGAAGGCCCAGCGCGGTGCGGCGGTGCGAGCGCTCCTCGGCAGGCCCGAGGAGAGCGTCGCCTGGCTGACCGAGCCGCTCGGCGACTTCGGGGACCGGCTCGGCACGGTCCTGCTGCGGATCCCGGCGGAGATCCGGCGCGACGGGCCGTGGGCCGGCCGGGACGCCGACGAGGCGGACCGCCGCCTGCGAGGCGTCCTCGCGGCGTGGCCCGCGTCGATCCCGCTGACGGTCGAGCTCCAGGACCGGGGCTGGCACGTCGACGAGACGTTCGCGGCGCTCCGGGACGCCGGGGCGGCGCTGTGCGTCACCGAGCTCAACGAGCAGGACGAGCCGTCGATCGTCCGCCAGACCGGGTCGTTCCTCTACCTCCGGCTCCGCCGGGCGGACTACGGGCCGGATGAGCTCGAGGCCTGGGCGCGCTGGATCGAGCCGTTCGTGGCCGCCGGGAGCGATGTCTTCGCGTTCTTCCGCCACGACGCCACTGGCCTGGCCGCGGATCGGGCCCTGGCCCTGGGGCGGCTCGTCGCGGCGCGGCAGGCCGCGGTCGGCTAGGAGGCCGGCGGCGCCCCGTGCGGATGGCCGCGCTGGTGATCGACGCGGTGGGTGTACTCGGCCGGCCCGAACGCCACGAGGATGACGAGCTCGTCCTCGATGTCGTGGAACCGGTGGACGACGTCGGCCGGCACGAACACGACTGACCCGGCCTGGACCGGGGCGTCCTCGTCGCCGACGAGGATCCGGCCGCGGCCCGAGATCACGTAGTAGACCTCGTCCTCGGTGTGCGGACCCTGCGGATCGGTCCCACCCGCCGGAAGCACGTAGAGTCCGACCGATAGATCGTGGCTGCGGATGAACTCGTGGTACAGCCGGCCGCTGTCGCCCTGGACGCGGACCAGCTCGGCGAGCTCGAAAGCCTCCATCGGCGGCGAGGCTAGCACGCAGGCGCGGCCACCGACGGCGTGTCGGCGACCTCGACGAGCGTGTCCGGGACCGGGTACCTGACGAGGGCATGGTTGCGGAGGACCAGCCGTCGCTCGATCGTCCGGCCGGTCCGGCGGTCGACGACCCGCTGCCATAGCTCGTTCGAGCGGTAGACGGCGCCGTCCTCGCCCCGGCTGAAGCGGTGCCCGACCTCGTCGACGTGGTAGGTATACGGCCACGGCCGGTCGGTCGCGATCGCGCCCTCGAGGTCCCGCGGGCCAACGCGGACCAGGATCTGGAAGACCTGGTCGGTGTCGTTCCGGAGCCGCAGGTCACCGTAGTTGTAGAAGATCGTCGCGCCCGACCCGAACGGCACGACGCGCCGGGAGTCGGGGAACGGATCGAAGCCGTGATGGTGCTGTTCGACGACCCGGAGTGGCGCGTGGAGGGCCAGCCAGTGGAGCAGATTGGACAGCTGGCAGAGGCCGCCGCCGATGCCGACCTCGATCTCGCCGCGGCGCAGGACGAGGCCCTCGACGAACCCGCGCTCGGCGGTCGGAGGCCCGACGCGGTCCCAGAACGAGAAGACCTCGCCGGGCCGGATCAGCAGCCCATCGATCGAGTTGGACGCGAGGGCCAGGTTGACGATCTTGCTCTCCTGGAGCCGAGGATCGAGGTCCCGCAGCGGGCGCCGAAGCAGCGACGCATGCCTGGCGATCGTCACCGGCAATGGCGTCTTCGACACGGTCGTGGCGAAGCGCAGGCGCCGAAGCCGATCCGATAGCCGCCGCTCGAGGCACAGCTCCGCGACCCGCACCTCGTACAGGCGCGGATGAAGGCTCGAGATCGGCCGACGCACCGAGTCCCTCCAGCGACGCCTCCGGGACGTCCTCCCTAGGATGGAGCGGTGCAACCCCCGGTCCAGAGCCGAACGGCACGAGCGGCGAGCCTCATCGTGCTGGCGGGGCTGATCGCGGTCGCCGCCTGCGGGCCGGCTCCTACCCCGTCTGCGACCGTGCCACCCGGGGCTTCGCCTCCGGCCACGGCCGGGGCCACGGCGGGGACTCCGGGAACGGCCGGTCCGTCTCCCGCGACCACCGCGACCTCCTCGCCCAGCGCGTTCGACCCACGGGCCGTCACGGTCCGCGTCGAGGAGCTGGCGAGGATCGATGGCCAGCCGCTCGCCTTCGCCGCGCTGCCTGGACGTCCGGCGGCGATGTACGTCGCGTCGCAGGACGGCCGGGTCTGGCTGCTGGATGGCGGGACCGTCGCGGCCGGGCCGGTCGTGGACCTCCGCGACCGGATCGCGAGCGGCGGTGAGCGCGGCCTGCTGGGAATCGCCGTCCATCCCGGGTTCCCCGCTGACCGCCGGGTGTTCGTCGACTACACCGATCAGGCCGGTGACACCGTGGTGTCGAGCCTCGAGGCCGGCGCGGATGGCGCGACGATCGATCCGGGGTCGGAGCGCATCCTGCTCCAGGTCGACCAGCCGTATGCCAACCACAACGGCGGTGGCGTGGCGTTCGGGCCGGACGGCTACCTGTACATCTCGCTCGGCGACGGCGGCAGCGGCGGCGACCCTCACGGCAATGGCCAAGCCCTCGAGGTGTTGCTGGGCAAGATCCTCCGGATCGACGTCGATGGCGAGGCGCCGTACGCGGTCCCCGCGGACAACCCGTTCCGGGACGGCGGCGGGGAGCCCGAGATCTGGCACTTCGGCCTGCGGAACCCGTGGCGGATCAGCTTCGACCGCGAAACTGGCGACCTGTGGATCGGCGACGTCGGCCAGGGCGACTGGGAGGAGGTCGACGTCGCGCGGGCTGGCCTGGGCGGCCTGAACTTCGGCTGGAACGTCATGGAGGGCACGCACTGCTTCAGCGCGTCGTCCTGCGACCAGGCCGGCCTGACCCTCCCCGTGAGCGAGTACGACCATACCGCCGGCTGTACGGTCATCGGGGGCTATGTCTACCGCGGCGAGGCCTTCGCCATGCTCCGGGGCGGCTACCTCTTCACCGACTACTGCAGCGGCTGGATCTGGGCCATCGACGCGGCTTCGGACGCGTTCCAGCGGCCGATCGAGGTCGGGCGCGGCGGCCGAGGGCTGGCGGCCTTCGGCGAGGATGGGGCCGGCGAGCTGTACCTCGCGAGCCTCGACGGGACGATCTCGCGCATCGTCGCCGTCGGGCGCTGATTCAGGACGCGACCGTGGCCCGGGACGGCGACTCGACAGGGCGGCTGGGCGGCAGCGACGGCCGGATCGGGCGGAGGTAGAGGCCCAGCACGACCACGAGGTACGCGACGTGGACGACGAGCGTCGTCCACTCGGGCGACGCGGAGTACCCGAAGATCGCCCGGAGGAACTGCCCGATTCCCTCGTCGTGCGACAGCACGGCCGAGATATCGAACGCGGTCTGGGTTCCGAACGGGATGAGCCCGACCTCGATGAACTCGTGGACGGCGTGGGACAGCAGTCCCGCCGCGATGAAGATGAGCCCGATCCCGGTCCAGCGGAAGAACGACCGGAGGTTGATCCGGCGGCTGCCGCTGTAGATGACCCAGCCCACGAGCGCGGCTGCAGCGAGGCCCAGCAGCGCCCCTGCGAACACGCTCGGTGCGCCGGCCTGCGCGGAGGTTGCCTGGCCGACCAGGAACAGGGCCGTCTCGATGCCCTCGCGGATCACGGCCGTGAACGCCAGGAGCGCGAGACCGAGGATCGTGCCCTCGGTCAGCGCCCGGTCGATGCGCGACTCGAGCTCGCCCTTCAGGGCCGCCGCTTGGCGACGCATCCAGAACAGCATCCAGGTCACGACGCCGGCCGCGAGGAGCATCGCCGCGCCCTCGAAGTACTGCTCGTACGGCTCCTCGAGCGAACCGACGGTCGCGAAGATCGCGAGGCCCGCCGCGACGCTGACGAGGATCGCGAGACCGGCCCCGAGCCAGACCTTGCCCACCTGGTCAGCGTTGCCGGTGCGGACCAGGTACGCCAGCACGATGGCCAGGATGAGGGCCGCCTCGACGCCCTCGCGAAGTCCGGTAAGGAAGCCTGCGCTCAGGGCTCCGAGATCCACGCTGCCATCTCCAGTCCTGCTGTCTGGGGTTTCGATCCGGCCGGGGACGCCCGACCTGCAAATCCTAGGGGTCCGCTCGGGATTTGGTCAAGCGCCCTTGAGTACGCACATCAAGCGCCCTTGCATCGCCTGACACGTCAGGCGACTGGTCCCTCCGGATCGCCGCCTCGGCGGGCCTGACGGCGGGCTCAGGCGTCGGGGGGATACGCCTTGTCGGCGTCGATGCCGAGCTCCGCGAGGGCCTTCGCCGCATCGGCTGCCCGCAGCTCGCCGGCGCGGGCAAGCGCAGCGACCGCCGCGGCGGCGATGCTCGGGGCGTCGATCTCGAAGTACGCGCGGAGCGCCTCGCGCGTATCGCTGCGTCCGAAGCCGTCGGTCCCGAGCGAGACGAACGGAGCGTCGATCCACGACCTCACGAGGTCGGGCAGGGCCTTCATCCAGTCCGACGCGGCCACGATCGGGCCGCCTTTCGGTCCGAGGACCGTCGCGACATATGGCACCCGCGGCCGGGACGCCGGATGGAGGCGGTTCCAGCGGTCGACCGCCAGGGCGTCCCGTCGGAGCTCCGGCCACGACGGCGCCGAGTACACCTCCGCGGCGACCCCGAACCGCTCGGCCAGCAGGCCCTGTGCGGCGACGACCTGCGGCAGGATCGAGCCTGAGCCGACCAGCCGGACGGCCGGCGCCGCCTTCCGGCCGTTGGAGCTCTTCACCGATGGCGCGGCGGCAAAGCGGTAGATCCCGCGGAGGATCCCGTCGTCCACGCCCTCCGGCTTGGGGGCCTGCGGGTAGTTCTCGTTGTAGATCGTGACGTAGTAGACGAGATCCTCGCCCTTGACGTGCATCCGCTCGATCCCGTCTCGGATGACGGCGGCCAGCTCGTAGGCGTACGACGGGTCGTACTGGCGGACGGCCGGGTTCGTCGAGGCCGTGAGGTGGCTGTGGCCGTCGTCGTGCTGGAGCCCCTCGCCATGCAGCGTCGTCCGGCCGGCGGTTGCGCCCATCAGGAAGCCGCGGGAGCGGGCGTCGGTCGCCGCCCAGAACTGGTCGCCCGTCCGCTGGAAGCCGAACATCGAGTAGAAGATGTAGAACGGGATGACCGGGTGACCATGCGTCGCGTACGACGTGGCCGCGGCCTGGAAGCTCGCCGCCGAGCCGGCCTCGGTGATGCCCTCCTCGAGGACCTGGCCGTCGGTCGACACGCGGTACATCATGATAAGCTCGGAGTCGACCGGCTCGTACTGCTGGCCGAGGGCGGAGTAGATGCCGACCTCGTTGAACAGCGGGTCCATCCCGAACGTCCGGGCCTCGTCGGGGATGATCGGCACGATCCGCGGTCCCAGCTCGGGATCCCGGATGAGGTTCCGAAGCATCCGGGTGAAGGCCATCGTCGTCGAGACCGGCGTCGTCGAGCCGCCGGCAAACTCGGCGTCGAAGGCCGGCGCGGGGGCGGGCAGGTGGACGACTCGGACGACCCGCCGCGGCAGCGGGCCCCCGAGCGCGCGCCGCCGTTCCTTGAGGTACTTGACCTCGTCGGAATCGTCACCCGGGTGGTAGTACGGCGCGTCCTTGAGCCTGGCGTCCGGGATCGGCAGCTCGAGGCGATCGCGGAAGATCCGGAGCTCCTGCTCGGACAGCTTCTTGGCCTGGTGGGTGATGTTCCGCGCCTCGACGCCGGGACCGAGGGTCCAGCCCTTGACGGTCTTGGCCAGGATCACCGTCGGCGCGCCCCTGAACTCCGTCGCGGCCTTGTAGGCGGCGTAGACCTTGCGGTAGTCGTGGCCGCCGCGGCGCAGCCGCGAGAGGTCGTCGTCGGTCAGGTGCTCGACGAGGCGGCGGAGGCGCGGGTCGGGCCCGAAGAAGTGCTCGCGAATGTAGGCCCCGCCGGCGACCGAAAACTTCTGGAACTCGCCGTCGAGCGTCCGGTTCATCTCCTCGACGAGGACGCCGTCCACGTCGCGGGCGAGCAGCTCGTCCCACTCGCGGCCCCAGATGACCTTGATGACGTTCCAGCCGGCGCCGCGGAAGGCCGCCTCGAGCTCCTGGATGATCTTGCCGTTGCCCCGGACCGGGCCGTCGAGGCGCTGGAGGTTGCAGTTGACGACGAAGGTCAGGTTGTCGAGGCCCTCGCGGGCCGCGACGTGCAGCGCCCCGAGCGTCTCGGGCTCGTCGGTCTCGCCGTCGCCGAGGAACGCCCAGACCCGCGAGCCGGACGTGTCGTGGAGCCCGCGGTTGTGGAGGTAGCGGTTGAAGCGGGCCTGGTAGATCGCGCTGATCGGCCCGAGGCCCATCGAAACCGTGGGGAACTCCCAGAAGTCCGGCATGAGGCGCGGGTGGGGATAGGAGGACAGGCCGTTCTGCGGCGGCGTCTCACGTCGGAACTGGTCCAGCTGGTCCTCGGACAGCCGCCCTTCGAGGAACGCCCGGGCGTAGATGCCCGGGGCGGCGTGGCCCTGGTAGAAGACCTGGTCGCCCGCCTGGCCGTCATCCCGGCCCCGGAAGAAGTGGTTGAAACCGACCTCGTAGAGCGTCGCCGCCGAGGCGTACGTCGCGAGGTGACCCCCGAGGCCCGCGTACCGGGTGTTGGCCCGCAGGACCATCGCCACGGCGTTCCAGCGGATGAGGCGTCGAATCCGGCGCTCCATCGTCTCGTCGCCGGGGAAGGTCGGCTCGTGCTCCGGGCTGATCGTGTTGATGTAGCGGGTGAAGGTCAGCGGCGGCAGCCCGATCTGGAGCTGCCGGGCGCGCTTCAGGAGCTTGAACAGCAGGAACCGCGCACGCGTCTCGCCCTCGTCCTCGACCACGTCATCCAGCGACTCGATCCACTCGCGGGTCTCGCCCGGGTCGATGTCCGGCAGCTGGCCCTTGAACTCGTCGAAGAAGACATTGCCGCTGCGCGGCTCGGTGATGCTCATGCCGGGACGGGCTCCAGTCGGAAGTTCGCGGCCAGGGTGTGCTCGCGGAGCATGCTCCGGAGGGCCGGGTCGCGAGCGTACTTGTCGCGCAGCGCGGCGCTGATCGCCTCGCTGCTCGCGGGATCGGCGGCGGGCACGGCGCGCGCGGCGACCCGGCGACCGTCGACGTGGACGGCGACCTCGGGATTGGCGAGCGCCTCGCGGTACCACCGGCCGCGCTCGCCGCGAACCGAGCGGACGTGCACGGTGCCGTCCCGGACCACGATCCAGATGATCGTCCGGTGGATCGGTCCGCCGGGGGCGCGCGTCTCAATCTCGACCTCGTCGGCGGCCGCCATGGCCGCAAGGTCGGTTTCGTCGAACCTCACGTCGAAAGCGTAGCCCATGTCGTGGCCTCGGCCCAGCGACGGGTGGATGGCGGCCGGGCGCCAGTCGCGTTGCGCTAACCTCGCGGGCCATGGAGCGATACGACTCGAAGGCCGCGCTGGTCGTCGTCGATGTCCAGAACGACTTCGCCGACCCGATGGGCTCGCTCTACGTGGAGGGTGCCCAGGCGATCCTGCCGCTCGTCAATTCCGAGGCCGCCAAGGCCATCGAGCGCGGTGGCTTCGTGGTCTATACCCAGGATTGGCATCCGGCCTCGACGCCGCACTTCGCCAAGGACGGCGGCGTCTGGCCGGTCCACTGCGTCGCCGGCACCTGGGGCGCCGAGTTCCACCCATCCCTGGAGGTCGGCGGCCCCGTCGTGAGGAAGGGCTCGAACGGCGAGGACGGCTATTCGGGGTTCACGATGCGCGACCCGCAGTTCGGCGAGACGAAGCCGACCGAGCTCGAGGGCCTGCTCCGCGAACGCGGGGTCGAACGGGTCGTCATCGCCGGCCTGGCGACCGACTACTGCGTCAGCGCCACGGCCCTCGACGCGGCCCGGCTGGGGTTCGGGGTCGAGGTCCTCCAGGACGCGATCGCGGCCGTCAACCTCCAGCCAGACGACGGCGAGAAGGCCAATGCGGCGATGCTGGCCGCCGGCTTCGTCATGTGCTACTGCTTCGGGACGCTCCCCTAGCCCCCCCCGAGGCCGGCACGCCGAGCCCATGAAGCTCCATCTCGTCGACGCGACCTACGAGCTCTTCCGCGCCCACTACGCGCCCCGGCCGCCCGTGCTCGGGCACGATGGCCTGAACCTCTCGGGTGTCTCGGGCGTGGTGGAGCAGCTGCTGTTCCTCCTCCGCGACGAAGGCGCGACCCACCTCGGCTGCGCAACCGACCACGTCATCGAGTCGTTCCGGAACGACCTGTGGCCGGGATACAAGTCGTCGGCCGGAATGCCGCCGGAGCTGCTCGCCCAGTTCCCGATCGTCGAGGCGGCGATCGAGGCGCTGGGGATCGCCGTCTGGCCGATGGTCGAGTTCGAGGCGGACGATGCGATCGCGGCGGCGTGCGTGCGATTCGCCGCGGACCCCCGGGTGGAACAGGTCCTCGTCTGCACTCCCGACAAGGACATGGCCCAGCTCGTCGACGACGAACGGGTCGTGCTCCTCGATCGGCGCCGCCGGATCGCCTACGACGACGCCGCGGTTCGCGAGAAGTGGGGCGTGTCGCCGGCCTCCATCCCGGATTGGCTCGCGCTCGTCGGCGATGCCTCGGACGGCTACCCGGGGCTGCCCGGCTGGGGCGCGAAGTCGGCGGCGGCGGTCCTCGCGCGCTACGGCTCGCTCGCGGCGATCCCCGAGAAGGCCTCGGCCTGGGAGGTCCCCGCGGTCCGAGGCGCCAAGGCGGTCAGTCTCGCCGCCACGCTGCGCGAGCGGTGGCCGGACGCCAACCTGTTCCGGTCGCTCGCCCGGCTGCGAACCGCGGAGGATGGCGTGGTCATCCCGCAGGCCGACGTCGAGGAGCTGCGCTGGCGGGGCACGCCCCGGGCGACCTGGCTGGCGTTCTGCGAGCGCTGGGGCCTCGAGCGACTGGCGGCCCGCCCGCACCGCTGGCGCGACTGAGGATCCGCCCAGGGCTCAGCCGCGGGCTCAGGCGGAGCGGGCCGGCTCCGCGGCGATGAGCCCGAGCAGCGCGGCGTGATGCCGCCGCGGGGCAGCCAGGACGCCGATCGACTTCGGGCCGCGGGTGACGTCGAACCACGGCCCTCCGCCCAGGTCCGTGACCTCCGCCCCGCCGCGGGCGGCGATGAGCCCCGCGGCCGCGACGTCCCAAGTCGAGAGGCCGCCCTGCTGGACGAAGGCGTCGAACCGACCGTTGGCGACGTAGGCCAGGGCGAGCGCCGCCGAGCCCATCGAGCGCGGCACGCGGATGGCCTTGCGGATGGCCCGTACGCGGCTGCTCAGGTTGCGGCCGCTGAGGGCCATCGAGACGACGAAGTCCGAGAGCGCGTCCTTGTCGGAGGCGGCCACGGCCGCCCCGTCGAGGGTCGCCGGGCCGTCGGCCGTCGCGGCGTAGGTCTCGTTCCGAGCCGGGTCGTGGACCACCCCCACGACCGGTTGGCCGTCGGCGACCAGCGCGATCGAGACGCAGAAGAACGGGATGCCGTTGGCGTAATTGATCGTGCCGTCGAGCGGGTCGACGATCCAGACCCGCCCGACCCCGGCCGTCGGCGCGACCCCGCCCAGGGCGTGGTGCTCGCCGCTCTCCTCGCCGAGGAGGCCGTCGCCCGGGTGCTCCCGCCGGATCGCGTCGAGGATGAGCGCCTCGGACAGGTGGTCGACCTCGGTCACGACGTCCTTGGCCGACTTGTGGTCGATCCGCTCGACGCGGCCGTGGTGGTCCATCAGCAGCTCGCCGGCGCGGCGAGCGAGGTCGAGCGAGAACGCGAGGTCGCCGGCGTGACGGCTCGTCACGGCGACGTGCAATCGGCGGTCAGCGCGATGGCGGTCTCGCCGAACCTCGTCACGGTCGTGACGAATCGCACCTCCGAGTTGGCCGGCACGACCGGCGTCTGGACGACCTGGCGCGGGCCCCCGGCGCGGCGCGAGGCTTCGAGCACGACGCACGTCGTGGCCGCCGCCTTGTCGCCGTCGTTGGCGACGAGGAGCGTGATCGACAAGCCGCCAGCGGTTGGGGCCGCACCCAGCACGGCCCCGACGAATGGCCCGGTGCCGGCGAGGACGAACCGAGCCACGACGGCGAGGACGACGACGAAGGCGATGATGCCGAGAGCCGCGATCCCGTGGACCTGCGTGGCCGAGGGCTGGGCCAGCTCGAGCGGGTTGCAGTCGTCGCACAGCCCGTTCCCGGCCGCGACGCCGGGACGGCCGCAGCGGATGCAGCGATGGGTGTACTCGGGCTCGTCGCGGCCGGCGGCGAGGGCGGTCGGGGACGGCGGCATGGACCTGCGGATGGTGCCACGATCCGCGCCTACCAGCGGGCGGCGGCCGCCTCCAGGGCCTCGACGTCGCGCGGTGTCCGGGCGGTGACGACGACCTCGTCCACGCCCCGCTCCCGCAGCTCGGCCCACGCCTCCGCCGGTCGCTCGACCCACGGGCTGCCGGGCAGCGCGTCGACGCCGGTCTTGCCGCCGCCGAACCCGACGACGATCCGGACGTCATCTCGCCGCCGGCCGTTCGCCGCCAGCGCCTCGAAGTACCGATCGCGGAGCTCGTCGAAGTACCGCCGCTCCGGCGCCCAGCCGTCTCCGATCCGGGCCGCGACGTCGACCCCGCGGCGCGACTCGCCGCCGATCAGGATTCGCGGCGCCGGTTCCGGCACCGGAAACGCGTACGCCTCGCGGAGCGGGTAGAACGGGCTCTCGCGGCTGATCGGGCCGCCCGTCCAGAGGGCGCGCAGGACCGCCACGGCCTCCTCCAGCCTCGCCACCCGCTCGTCGACCGGCGGATTCGGGATGCCGTAGGCGGCCAGCTCCCGGTCGCCGCCGCCGATCCCGAGACCCACCGTCAAGCGGCCACCGGAGGCTGCCTGGAGCGTCGCCGCCATGCGGGCCAGCAACGCCGGGTGGCGCGTGACGACGTTCGTGATGAACGTGCCCAGGCCGATCCGGCCGGTCCGCCCGGCGGCCGCGGCGAGAATCGTCCACTGCTCGAGAACGGGGACGGTCGGATCGCCCTTGCCGATGAAGTGGTCCCAGGCCCATACGGCCCGGTAGCCGGCGGCCTCGAGCCGCCGGGCGCCATCGAGCCACCAGCCCGCGGTCGCGCCGACCGTCCCAAGGGCGACGCCGATCGGCAGTCCTCGCTCGGCCACGACGTCCGCCGCCGCTACAGCCCCGTCTCGAAGAGCCGGATGTCCTCGGGGCTCGTGACGTGGCCGTCGCCGCGCGTCGGGCCGAGTGCCCCCCGGGCGCCGAGCGAATCGAGATCCGCCGGGAGTCGCCCGATGAGGTCCAGGACGACCTTCTGGATCCTCTCGGCGTTCTGGGCGAAGACCTCGAGCACGCTCTGGGCGTCGACCGCCGCGGTGCCCTCGATGACGCCCGCGTCGTAGTCCGTGATCAACGCGATGTTCACGACCGCCATCCCGAGCTCCCGGCACAGCCACGCCTCGGGGTACTGGGTCATGCTGATGACCTCCCAGCCCGCGTCGCTGAACCACTTCGATTCGGCCCTCGTCGAGAAGCGCGGCCCCTCGATGATCACGATCGTGCCGCGCTCGTGGTGGGGGATGCCGTGATCCCGGATCGTCTCGACGGCCAGGGCCCGGAGCGTCGGGTCATAGACATCCGCGGACGACAGGTGGGTCACGATCGGCCCGTCGTAGAAGGTGTCGACCCGGTGGCGGGTGCGATCGACGAGCTGGTCGCAGACGACGAAGTCGCCGGGCGCGACGTGGGGCTGGAGCGAGCCGGCGGCGCACGGTGAGATCACGGCCTTCACGCCGAGCGACCGCATCGCCCAGACGTTGGCCCGGTAGTTGATCTTGTGGGGCGGGATCGTGTGGCGCCGTCCGTGGCGCGGCAGGAACGCGACCGACCGGCCGGCCACGCCGGCCAGGAAGAACGAATCCGACGGTGGCCCGTAGGGCGTGTCGACCTTGATCTCGCGAACGTCGGCCAGCAGGGAGTAGAACCCCGAGCCGCCGAACACGCCGATCTCCGCCCGATCCACCACCGCGACCTCCTGCTGCTGCACCTCGGGGATTCTAGTCGTGGTGCGCGGGGGTACGATGGACGGCACGCCCCGTCACCACCGAGGAGAGGACGATGACATCGGAGCAGCGGGACCCGGCAACGACCGAGCCGGCGGCGAGCGAGCCCATCCCCGCGCCGCCCTCACCGACGTTCGAGCAGCGGATGGAATCCTTCGGCCGGGAGGCCGGTGCCGCGGGCGAGCGCCTGGGCCACGAGGCCGAGGCGGCCGCCCAGCGCCTGTCGAGGGACCCCGCCGTCAGCGGCGCGGCGAGCGCGGCCGGGGTGGCGTTCGGCCTGATCGTGCTCGCGGTCGGGCTGTGGCTGTTCGCGGACGTGACGCTCGTGATGGACCTGCCGGCCGTGCCGTGGCGCGACCTGTGGCCCCTCGGGCTGATCGTGGTTGGCGGGGCCGTCCTGTTCCGGGGAATGACCCGCCGGACGTCCTAGCCGGCCGTCGGCGCCTGGCCCGGTGTCACCGGCGAGGCGGCCGGCAGCTCCGCGTGCGGGCCGGTGACGAGGACCTCGCCGTAGGCCTTTTCGCCGCTCGGCTCGCGGATCACGTAGGCGTGCCGGATCTCGGCGATCCCTGAGGCGAGGTTCGCCGTGACGGTGCAGTACTTCGAGGCGGACAGCTCGATCGCCCGGCGCACGGCCGCCTCCGTCACGTCGCCCTCGACGGCGTGGATCACCAGGATCCGCTCGAAGACCCGCGGGTGTGGCTCCTCGCGGCGCTGCCCGGCGACGCGGACCTCGTAGCTGTCGACCCGCTGCTGCTTCTTGCGCAGGATCGAGATGACGTCCATCGCCGTGCAGCCCGCCTGCGCGACGAGCAGCAGCTCGGCCGGGGTCGCCGCCGTGCCGCCTGCGGCATCGTCCATCTCGATCAGGTGGCCGCTGCCGGTGCGGGCCACGAAGCGCATTCCATCGCCCTCGAGCGCCGCGGTGACCGTCTTCATCGACATCGGGCTGTCCTCCTGCATCGGCCGGATCGTCCGTCCCGGCCTCCCCCACCGACAGGGACGTTCGGCCCGAAACGGGCAGCCGAAGGACCGCCGCTACCATCGTCCCGATGGACCGGCCCACCTCCGTCCGTATTCCCGAGCCCATCCGGGCCTTCCTCGAGGCCCCGAACTACGCCTCGCTGGCGACCATCGGGCGCGACGGCGCGCCGCACCAGGCAGTCGTCTGGTACCGGCTCGAGGGGGATGACCGGATCCTCGTCAACAGCCTCGTCGGGCGCCGCTGGCCGGCGGAGCTGCTGGCCGACCCTCGCTGCTCGCTGGCCGTCACGGCCGTCGGCGACCCCCTCCACTGGGTCGGCCTGCAGGGCCTCGTCGACGCCGTGGATCGGGACGTCGAGCGGGCGCGGGCCGACATCGTGGCCCTCGCCTACCGCTACGACGACGCCAGCCCGTCGACCGTCGCCCGCTTTCGGTCGCAGGAGCGCATCACCTTCCGTATCCGGGTCGTGTCCGTCCACGACCACCTGGAGGACTGAGTTCCATGCCCACCCTGAAATTCGGCGCCCAGCCGTGGTCGCAGGCCAGCGACTGGCCGAACTTCCATGATGCGGCCGTCACCGCCGACCGCGTGGGCTGGGACTCCATCTGGACCTGGGACCACCTGCTGGCGATCCAGGGACCATGGGAGCAGCCGATCTTCGAGGGCTGGATGGCGCTTGCCGGCCTTGCGCCAGTCACGGAGCGGGCCCGGCTCGGGTTGATGGTCGGCGCGAACACGCTCCGCAACCCCGGGCTGACCGCCAAGATGGCCATCACCCTCGACCACATCTCCGGCGGCCGCGCCATCATCGGCATCGGTGGCGCCTGGTTCCAGCGCGAGCACGAGGCCTTCGGCTTCGAGTTCGGCCGGTCGCCCGGCGAGCGCCTCGCGTGGCTCGACGAGGCCGTGGGCCTGATGCGCCGGCTGCTCGACGGCGAGCGCGTGACGCACGACGGCCCGCATTACCGGATGGTCGACGCGCTGTGCCTGCCGGGACCCGTCCAGGCGCACCTGCCCATCCTCATCGGTGGCAGTGGCGAGCAGAAGACCCTCCGGACCGTCGCCAGGCACGCCGATGCGTGGAACATGGGCGGGACGGTCGAGGCGGTCGCCCGCAAGGCGGCGATCCTCGAGGAGCACTGCGCGGCCGTCGGCCGGGACCCAGCCACGATCGAGCGCACGTTCGGCTTCCCGATGGTCATCCGCGACTCCATCGTCGAGGCGCGGCAGGCCCTCGACGCGATCGTGGCCCACAACCGGATGGCGCCGTTCGACGCGACCACGACGGTCCTGCTCGGGCCGCCGGAGGCGATCGCCGACCAGCTCCGGCCGTACCTGCCCTTTGGCCTCGCCACGGTCATCGTCAGGATGCCGGCGCCATACGATCGCGAGACGATCCATCGGATGCCCGAGCTGCGGGAGCTGCTTGCCCGGGACTGACCCCGGTCCGCCCGTCAGTTGATGGGCGGCGGGATCTCGATCGTCGGTACCGGTCGACCGGGCGTGGGCGGAACCGGTGTCTGGACGATCGGAGGCGACGACGCCGTCGGTCCGGGAGTGGCTGTCGGTGGCGTCGCGCTGGACGGGGGCGAGGCCGACGGGGCCGTGGGCGGGGCGGCCGACGGGCTCGCTCCCGGCGTCGCGGTTGCCGTGCTGGCAGCGGGTGTCGGGGACGGCGGTTGCGGCTCGGGGTTGCAGCTCGCCACGAGGGCCGCGAAGACGATGACGGCCGCGGCGCCCGTGATCGCCAGGAGGCCGAGGCCGATGCGTCGACGGCGCGCCTCGCTGTGCATGTCGGTCGGGCACTGTACAGGAAGCGGCCCGCCGGGGATCCCGGCGGGCCGCTCGCGAGCCTCGGTTTGACCGGCGCGGGACGCCGGTCGATCGCTACGGGTTGACGACGATCTGCATGAAGTTCCCCTGCGCCGAAACGTTGGCGACGAAGATCTTCGTGCCCGTGTGCGGGTTGTTCACGCTCGACCATTCGGACTGGTAGCGGCCATCGGCGGGCGCATCGCCCGGGTGGCCGTCGACCCAGTAGCTCAGGTTGTCGTTGAACATCCGGACTGCCGGCAAGGACGATCGCGTGAGCGTCAGCCCGGCCGACAGGTTGTGGAGCGTGATCGCGTCCGTCGCCTCGAGCCCGAAGGTCGAGTCGTAGGACTGGATCCGCGGCCGGGCCACGCTGCCGTCGCTCCAGGTCAGGATGCCCGGATGGGCATCGATCGGCAGGAGCAGGCCCTGGCCCGGGTGGTCACCGACGTTGTTGTCCGCCTGCGACGTGTCCCAGTACCAGATCAGGAGCCCGTCCTGGTACTTGAAGTGCTCGACCCAGTTGGGCAGGCCTTCCGTCCCGGCCGGGTCCACGAAGTTGTACGGGCCGAGCTCGAGGGCCTTGTCGTAGCCCTTGTAGTTGCGGTACTCGGCCAGGTAGTAGTGGTTGGCGACCGTGGTGACGGTCCCGTTCGTGCGGATGAAGCCGTCGAACGTCCAACCCGTGTCAGTCTCGGCGTCGTCGACGAGGCCGCCGTTGACGGCCAGGTCGTCCCAACCGAAGCCCTCACCGACGGCCGCACCATCCGTCCAGTAGCGGAACCGCAACAGGACGTTCTGGTTGGCGTAGGCGCTGAGGTCAGCGGTGACGTTCACCGGGCTCGGGGTCAGGTCCAGGTTGTCGTCGCACGCCAGGGCGTGTCCCGAGACACCCGAGATCCCCTCGCCGAAGTTCTGGCCGTTGACATTGAAGGCCGGCGGGTCCGAGGCGGACGTGTGGACGTTGGTCCAGGTCGTGCCGCCGTCGGTCGAGACCTGCAGGTACGCGTAGTCCCAGCATGGTTCGACGTGGTAGCGGGCAGAGAACGACACGTTGACCGGAGCCGCCCCGAAGGACATGGCCTTGGTCATCGTGTTGTCGAGATCGTTGCCCGAACCGGAGTGGTAGAACCACTCGCCGGACCACGCATCGCCGATGAAGGCCGAGACCTCCTTGGGCGGCAGGATCACGAAGACCCCCTGCGCCTGCTTGGTGTTCGAGCTGACCGCGCTCAGCTTGTGGGCGCTCCGCTGCCCGGCAAACGCGACCTCGTAGTTCAGCCAGCCGAGGAAGAACTTCTCCCAGGCCGACATGTGGACCGGGTAGCTGCCGAGGTCGTCCGAGATCGTGCCGTACGAGCCCTGGGACCACATCGTCCACCAGGCCGTGCTGTTCTCGGCGCCGCCGGTGTTGCCGCTGGTGTCATACAGGTCGGGCAGGTCGAGGTCGTGGCCGAACTCGTGCCCGAAGACGCCGACGCCACCGTTCTCCGGCTCGACGGTGTAGTCGCCGATCCAGTAGTCGCTGGCGCCGATGCGGGCGCCGCCGAAGGCCGGACCACCCGGCGGGCCGTCGGACCCGACGGGGATGCTGTTGACGTACGAGCGATGGCTCCAGATGGCGTCCTCGCCGAGGGCGCCGCCACCCGTCTCCTCGCCCTCGCCGGCATGGACCGACTGGAAGTGGTCGATGTAGCCATCCGGCTCGTCGAAGTCGCCGTCGCCGTCCCAGTCGTAGCGGTCCCAGACGTCGAACGTCGAGAGGAACGCGTTCGCCGCGGCGACGCTGCCCTGCTCAGCCACCAGAACGTTCCACCACCCGTCGGCCTGGTCCTCGATGAACCGCCCGACGTCGCGGGTGCAGACGATGCTGCCGCAGTAGTTGCTGCCGTAGGCCGCCGGGTTGTTCGGGACGGTGACCCAGTCGCTCACGTAGCCGTCGACGCTGTAGCGCCCGTCGGACGCCGCGAGATACCAGTTCGCCATCGACGGGACCTGGGTCTTGTTGTAGAGCAGGTTGTCGTAGTGATCCTGGCTGAAGTCCTCGACCCAGATCGTGGTGTTGTCGACGTCGCGATCGGGCTCGGGGATGTTGTTGTGCGGCCAGGCATCGCCGGTATGGGTGATGCTCCCGAACGTGCCGTGGTTGTGGGTCGGGTCGCCGTCGCCGAACTCGGCGAGCAGGGTCAGGATCTGGTCCTCGCCCTCGAACGCCAGCTCGACGAACTGGCCTTTGGCAACCTCCACGACCTTGTTCGGCCCCTTCGCCTCGGCCTGGCCCTTCATGACCATGTCGAGGGCCTTGACCTTGAGCGCCGACTGCTTCTTGGCGAGACCATTCGGCAGGTAGTCGGTCTTGTTCAGGCGCTTCGCCTGGTCGGGGGCGGCGCTGACCGCACCGGCGGTCAACGAGAAGAGCAGCGCGAGGCTGCTCAATACGCTCAGTACCTTCCTCACACGGGCCTCCAAGACGTTGGACACGATGCCGTGGCCGTTCGCCCGCGGGCGGGGACGGGCCCCGGCAAACCGATGGAGACTCAGGCGGTCTCCGCTCCTCCAGGTCGAGACCGCGCCGTTCGAGGTGACCTATTGGAAGGGGATGGGACGCGACGGCTGGGCAGCTCGCAGGTGAGCAGCCGTGGCGCGAAGAGCGAACGATCCCCTTGCCGCGCTGGCTCCCGGCGAGTCCTCCGACTCGCACCCAGCGCCCTGTCGGCGCAGGATACGCCCGTGCGGGAATCTCGTGTCAGTCGGGTACAGAACATGGTGGTGCGGTGACGCACCGGGCCGAGCCTCGGACGGTGTTGCTCGCCGGGGGCGTCGGCGGCGCCCGGCTGGGCCAAGGCCTCCAGGCCCACCTTGCCGATCGACTCACGGTCGTCGTGAATACCGGCGACGACCTCGAGCGACACGGGCTGCTCGTATGCCCCGATCACGACACGGTCATGTATACGCTCGCGGGCATCGATAACCGGGCCTGGGGCTGGGGCATCGAGGGCGAGACGTTCGCCGCGGCCGAGATGCTGGAGCGGTACGGTGAAGAGCGCTGGTTCCGGCTGGGCGACCGCGACCTCGCCACCCACGTGGTGCGGACCGCCCGTGTGCGCGCCGGGGAGCGGTTGACCGACGTTTCGCGCCACCTCCAGCGGTCGCTCGGCGTGGCGGCCACGATCCTGCCGATGACCGACGCGCCGGTCCGGACCGAGGTCCTAACCGAGGACGGCTGGCTCGAGTTCCAGGAATACTTCGTGCATCGCCACCAAGCCCCGAGCGTCACCGACCTGCGATTTCGGGGGATCGACGCGGCGACCGCGACGCCCGAGGTGCTCGCCGCGTTCGAGGCCACCGAGCTCATCGTGATCGCGCCATCGAATCCCTTCGTATCGATCCGGCCGATCCTCGAGGTGGATGGCATCGAGGCCGCGCTCCAGACCGCCCGGGGGCGCGGCGCACCCGCGGTGGCCGTCTCGGGGATCGTCGGCGGCAAGGCCATCAAGGGACCGGCGGACCGGATGCTCGTCTCACTGGGGCACGAGGCCACGGCGCTGGGGGTCGCACGCCAGTACACCGGCCTGGCCGACGTGTTCGTCCTGGACCAGGTCGACGAAGCACTGGCGCCGGCCGTCGAGGCCCTCGGGATGCGGGCGGTCGTGACGGACACGATCATGGCCGATGATGCGAGCCGAGCCCGACTTGCCGACGTGGTGATCCGGGCCGGGCTGGCGGGCGGCGACGGAGCCTGAACCCGCGCGGCGGGCCGGCGCGGGCCCTCCGCGAGCCGGGGGCGCCGGATCGCGCCGGGGTTCTCGACTACGATCGACACGATGGATCAGCGAGCCCGAGCCGATCTCACCCGGGTCTGGGCCATCGTGCCGATTCGCGGGCTCGAGAGTGCGAAGACGAGGCTCGGGGAGGGTCTCGATCCCGAAGAGCGCCACGAGCTGGTGACGGCGATGCTGCGCCGGACCTTGCGCGCCGCGCGTGCCACCAACAGCATCGCGGGCACCGTGGTCGTCACCATGGACCCGGCGGCCGCCGGGCTGGCCAGCGAGCACGGCGCCATCGGGCTGGTCGAGCGCGCACCGGGGCTCAACCCGGCGATCGAGGCCGGGCGCTCCGTGGCCGTGGCGCGCGGCGCGACCGCGATCCTCGTCCTGCCGGCCGACATCCCGGCGGTGAGCGCCGGGGCCCTCGACGACGTGGTGTCCTGCGCACGCCGCGCGACCGCGACGTCCCGGGCCCGGGACCTCGGTGTCGTGATCGTCGTGCCCGATCAGCACGGCGAGGGCACGAACGCGCTCCTGGTCAGCCCACCGGCCCTGATCCGGCCGACCTTCGGGCCGGGCAGCCGGCGGGCGCACACCGCCGCGGCGCGGGCCGCGGGTGCGACCCTGGTCGAGACGGCCGGTCCGCTGTCCCTCGACATCGACACGCCCGCCGACCTCCTCGCCGCCGAGGCCGCGATCGGGGCGCTCGATGGCTGACGAGACGGCTCCGGGAGCGGCGCATCACGCCCACGAGATCGAGCCATCCCGGGTCGAGGTCGTCGCACTCGAGGGGATCCCCGAGGTCCGACCGGGCGACGACCTGCCCGAGATCGTCGTGTCGGCCCTCCGGGCCACGCCAGGTGCCTGGCCGCCGCGGGACGACGACGTCCTCGTCGTGACCCAGAAGATCGTCTCGAAGGCCGAGGGCGCGATCGTCGAGCTGGACGACGTGGAGCCGCGCCCCGAGGCGGCCGAGTACGCGGCCCGCTGGGACCGCGACCCGCGCCAGGTCGAGGTCGTCCTCCGCGAGGCGAAGCGCGTCGTCCGAATGGCCAACGGCGTGCTCATCACCGAGACGAAGCACGGATTCGTCTGTGCGAACGGCGGTGTCGACGCCTCGAACGTCGGGCCGGACAGCGGCGCCATCGTGACCCTCCTGCCCGAGGATCCGGATGCCTCGGCGGCGCGCATCCGCGCGGTCGTCGGGGAGGCCGCCGGCGTCGACGTCCCGGTGATCGTCTCGGACTCGTTCGGACGGCCATGGCGCTGGGGGATCGTCGACGTCGCCATCGGCGTATCCGGCCTTCTGCCGCTCCAGGACCTCCGCGGTGAGCCGGACCACGACGGGCGGGTGATGCGCTCGACCGTTCGCGCCGTCGCGGACGAGCTCGCCTCGGCGGCCGAGCTGACGTTCGGCAAGCGGGCCGGCCGCCCGGTGGCCCTCGTCCGGGGCGCGTGGTTCCGGCGCGGCGACGGCTCGATCCGCGACGTCGTGATGCCGGCCGAGTTCGACCTGTTCCGGTAGCCCGCCGCGGGCCCAGCGCATCGGCAGGTCGCGCAGTACGCTCGGGCGATGAAGTTCGGACTCCAGGTCAACTCGTTCACGTGGCCCGGTGGGACGCCCGCGATCGCCGAAACCCTCGCCCGGATCGTGCGGACCGCCGACGAGGTCGGCTTCGACTCGATCTGGGTCATGGACCACTTCTTCCAGATCCGGAGCCTCGGCCGGCCCGAGGAGCCGATGCTCGAGGGCAACACCGCGCTGGGCTTCATCGCGGCGCACACCCAGCGGGCCCGTCTCGGTTTGATGGTCGGCGGCGTTCACTACCGCCATCCAGGGCTGTGGATCAAGGCCGCGACGACCCTCGACGTGCTGTCCGGCGGTCGCGCCTGGCTGGGCATCGGAGCCGCCTGGAACCAGGAGGAATCGGAAGGCCTGGGCTTCCCGTTCCCGCCCCTCGGCGTGCGCTTCGAGCTGCTCGAGGAAACGCTTCGGATCGCCCACGAGATGTTCCGCGAGCCGCTCGGGAGCGAGTCGGACTTCACGGGCACGCACTACCGCGCGACGCGGCTGCTCAACTCGCCCCAGTCGATCTCGCGACCGCGTGTCCCGATCATGATCGGTGGTGGCGGCGAGCAGAAGACACTCCGGCTCGTGGCTCGCTATGGCGACGCGACGAACGTCTTCGGCGGGCCCGAGAAGATCCATCACAAGTACGAGGTCCTGCGCCGGCACTGTGAGGCGGTCGGGCGACCGTTCGACGAGATCGAGCGCTCGACCCTGCAGGGCCGCCTATCGGTGAGCCGAGCCGGCGAACCGGGCGCTGAGACGCCTGGCCAGCTGGTCGACCGCTTCGGCGAGCTCGGCGACGCGGGCGCGGAGCACGTCCTGTTCGCCCTCCGCGACGCTTGGCGGACCGACCAGCTGGAGCTGCTCGGGTCGACGGTCCTGGCCCAGCTCCGCGGCGCGTAGCGATACCCCCCGGGGGTATGCCGCTCATGGTACGATGTCGTCGATGAACGAACGAAACGGATCCGGCGGCGAGGCCCCGGAGAACCCGTCCCCCTTCGGCGGACTGAAGATCGACTTCGGCGGCGATGCCGCCAGCCCGTTCGGGATGCCGGTCATCGACATGTCCGCCCCGGCCGTCGCCCCGGTCCCGGCCGCCGGTGGGCCGTCGACAGCCGTCGCCGATCCCGGCCGCACCGAGAGCAAGGTCGTCATCGTCGGCTCCGGGCCGGCCGGCCTGACCGCGGCGATCTACGCCGCCCGGGCGAACCTCGAGCCGATCGTCCTCGGCGGCACGACGCCCGGCGGCCAGCTGATGCTGACCAGCGACGTCGAGAACTACCCGGGCTTCCCGGAGGGCGTCCAGGGGCCGGAGCTGATGGCCCTCTTCCGGGCCCAGGCGGAGCGGTTCGGGGCACTCGTCCTCGATGTCGACGTCGAGATGGTCGACCTGTCGATGCGGCCGTTCCGGCTGTGGGCTCGCGGCGTCGAGTACCAGGCCCAGAGCGTCATCGTCGCGACCGGCGCGTCGGCGATGTGGCTCGGGCTCGAAAGCGAGACACGCCTCCGCGGCCGCGGGGTCTCGGCCTGTGCGACGTGCGACGGGTTCTTCTTCCGCGATCGGGAGATCGGCGTGGTCGGCGGCGGCGACACGGCCTTCGAGGAGGCGACGTACCTGACGCGCTTCGCGTCGAAGGTCCACCTCCTGCACCGGCGCGATACGTTCCGGGCCAGCAAGATCATGGTCGACCGCGCGAAGGCCCACCCGAAGATCGACATCCACACCAACGTCGCGATCGACAAGGTCCTCGGCGACGAGAAGGTTTCCGGCGTCCGGCTCCGCGATACCGAGACCGGTGAACGGTCCGAGATGCCGCTCGATGGGCTGTTCATCGCCATCGGCCACCGCCCGAACACCGATGCCTTCCGGGACTGGCTCGACGTCGACGAGAAGGGCTATCTCATCGTCCACGACAAGACGAACACGAAGATCGAAGGGGTCTTCGTCGCGGGTGACGTCCACGACCACCGCTACCGGCAGGCGATCACCGCCGCCGGCGACGGCTGCATGGCCGCGATCGATGCCGAGCGCTGGCTCGAGTCGCAGGGGATCACCGAGGCGAACACGCTGACGGCTTGGTAGGCCGCGGCTCCGGCATGGGTTTCCAGCGACGCGCGTCCGCGGCCGGCGGACCTGGCGGCCGGTTCTTCCCCAGGGGCGAGGCGCCACCGCCCGTCCCGAGGGAGCGTCGAGGCCGCACCGTCCGGCGGATCCTGGCGTTCTTCCGGCCCTATCGCGTCCAGGTCGCGGCCGTCGTCGGAGCGCTCCAAG